>NZ_JBFUEK010000009.1:0-197655 GCF_056404235.1 Mesorhizobium sp. P2_E10 | reverse complement strand
GTCGGACATGACGAACGTAGTCCTGCTGCGTATGCGGTCCCAGGCCCCGCATCAGCATGTCCTGCTGCATGCGCTGGCGAAGCGGCGTGATCGGAGCATCGGTCGACAGGGTAGCCATGGCAAGTTCCTCTCGTTGAAGGGAACTCCATGGTCGGATCGCGGTCTCTACCCGCTCAAGGCCTATGAATACCGCGCCATCTCAGAACAGGCGACACTCCCGCGAAGCGGGTTCGTGCATGAGGCGCAAAGTTGCCATGTCACCTGTGGGGACGCTGGCAGGCCGTCCGCTTTTTCTGGCAAAGAGCTCTGAACCCCGACGCTCCGGGGCTCGATCGACGTTGGCGTCAACAAGGGCCTCGCGGATGACATTGAATGTGGTCTTGTTCGCGTTATGCTGACCTGATGAATGAGGAAGGTAGCGCGATAGCCGGTTTCCAATGCCGGGCACTCGACACCGATCAAGGGTCGATCTTCGTTCACGAAGGAGGAAACGGGAGCGCCGTGCTGCTTGCTCCATGGCTTTCCGGAAACCAGCTTGATGTGGCACGAGATTGCTCCGCTCCTGGCCGCCGACTTTGCAGTGGTCGTTGCTGACTTGCCAGGGTATGGGCGGAGTGGCTGTCCTGGCGACAGGGGCCGCCACGCTTCAATGTCGAAACGCGCAATGGCAGCGACACTGGTGAAGGCGATGCGCGCGGCTGGTCACGATCGCTTCGCTGTTGTGGGTCACGATCGCGGTGGCCGCGTGGCCTATCGGGCCGCCCTCGATCATCCGGAATGCGTATCGCATGTCGCGGTGCTCGATGTCGTGCCAACGTTTGACGTGTGGGATCGTGCCGATGCGCGCCTGGCGTTGGCGTTCTGGCCGTTTTCGCTGCTCGCCCAGCCAGCACCCCTTCCCGAACGCCTCATATCGGCAGCACCGGATGCCATCTTGAATAATGCTATTTCTGAATGGGGATCCTCGCCGACAGCGTTTCCGACCTGGCTTCGCGAAGCCTATGTCGACGCATTGCGGGAACCTGCTCACGTTCATGCCATTTGCGAGGAGTATCGTGCCGCGGCCGGCATCGACCGTGAAATCGATGAGGCGGATCTCGACGCCGGCCGGCGCATTAACTGTCCGGTACTGGCGCTATGGAGTGATCGAGGAGGCCTTGCGAACTGGTATGATGACGCGGGCGGGCCACTGGGCTTGTGGAGTCGCTGGGCCAACGACGTGCAGGGGCAACCAATATCAGGCGGCCACTTTTTCCCTGAGGAGCAGCCGGCAGTCACAGCCGAGCTTCTCGGAGCCTTTCTGAAAGGCAAACCGTGTTCTTGTGGTGTGTCAGTTTGAAATTTGGCGCGGAGAGGGGTTCAACGCGGTTTCACCTGCGCGAGCAACGCCTCAACCATAGGGAGCATGTTTCTAACAATGATCGCATCCCCCGCTGCATTTGGGTGGTCGTTGTCCGCTTGCAGCAACTCCGGATGCCCAGTCACGCCCTCCTTGAAGTCGGCGTAGAGCAAGTCTCCATGCTTGGTCGCCAGTTCGGAGAACATCTTTGAAAACAGCTCGGCATAATCAGCGTGCCTAAACGAGCAATAGTCATAGGCCGCGGTTCCAACCACAAGCACTGGAACCCTCTTGTCGGCGAGGATATCCAGAAGCTGGTCGAGGTTCGCTCGCGTGTGATCAAGGTCGAGAAGCCCGCAATCGTTCTGTGCCAGTTCGACAAGGACTACTTGGTTTGCAGGGCTCGCCTGCAGGTCAAGGCCGCCTCTCGATTTCGTCAGCCAACGGAGACCCGCCCCGCTGTCGTTTGTGTACCCGACCTCGACAATTGTCGCTGGGTGCCCGGCAGCGTCCAGCGCCGACTTGAGCGTGGCCGCAAATGCGTCAGCCGGGGCTACTCCGTGGCCGTTGATGTAGCTGTCGCCGAGGGTGACGATTGTCGGATGTGCATCCTCGGCATCCACGTTGCCAGCTAACCCCAACATGGAGGAAAGTGCGGCAAGGGCCACAAACGAAACGTCACGCACTTTTGCCAATAGCCTACCTCCCAGCGGGACCATTCGGGGGCTATCCTGGCCTACCTCTGAGCCCGCGATGGATCGTAACAGCAAAATTCTCATATCCCATTGGGCAAATTTCAAACTGAGGCACTCCGTGTTCTTGATTGATTGACGGCTCGGCGGCCGCGAACAGACCGTCGGCTTTTGGTACTAGCTCGTCAGAAGCTGCTGATCCGAACCCGTCGTTCTGGATGCAGTGAAGCGGTCCGCGTGGTGCACGGCGGCGACATGCTCGGCGTCGACTCCCGAGACAAAATGGGCTCGGACAATTCGGTTGCTTGAGGAACAAAATCCCTGACCCGCAATTTAGGACCAGGCGTCGCCACTGGTCGACAGCCGTTATTGGGAGGTTCAAATGGGTCTTTTCGGAAAGTTGTTTTCAAGATCGGCGAGCAAGAAAGCGGCCGACAGCAAAACTGGCGATATGAGGAAGGCGACAGGAGCTGGACCTGCCATAGCCGCACACTCGAGAGACGCCAAATCGACCTCCCCTACGGGAAATAATCCAGCGGCAGCCGCCAAGAAAAAGTAAGCGACCGCTATCGCGGTCAAACGGCCTTGTCCAAACTTGCGACTACAAAGTTCAGCGGCGCCCACAAACCGCGGTCGCTGTGTATCGGATCACCTGTGCCAACCGAAACTGTAGAGTGCGTGTTTCAACATTTCGGTTCCGGCGGCCGCAGGAACTACGGGGCGGAGGGTTGGACCGGGTTCGACGCACTAGAGACGAGATCGCACCGAGCGTGCGCGAGCCGCTAACCGGCTTTGATATTCCTCCCCGCGGACGTAAGGCAGCGGAGCATGTACACCTAAGATCCTAAGATATTTGAGCAACAGGCTCTTCCTTGGCAACTCGCATCGAAGCCAGCCGCCGTCAGGGGAACGAATATTCCTTTTGCGAATTGTTAGCGTGCGCTGACCAACTTCAGGGAGGCCCCAGTGGGCCGCGTGGCATCTTGCTTGGCTTCTTGGAACTCCAATTTCATTCATCACTCTCATCATGCTTTTCGTTCGTAGGATCACCACTGGATTGAGGGCGATCGAAATTGGCAAATGAAATGCCCCTGAGAGTGCTTGTTGTCGAGGACGAAGCGCTCGTCGCAATGCTAATCGAAGACATGTTGATCGAGTTGGGATTCGAGATTATCGGCCCCGCGATGCGCCTTGAGAGCGCGCTAAGAATGGCAATGGACGAGAGTTTCGATCTCGCCGTCCTGGACGTAAATTTGGCCAATGAGCAATCCTTTCCTGTAGCAAATGTGCTTCAGGACCGAGGCATCCCATTCCTTTTCGCCACAGGATATGGTCTGCGAGGGCTGGACGAGCGCTACAAGCAAATCGTGACGCTTCAAAAGCCGTTCGAGTCGCAGCAGCTTGCGGATGCAATCAATTATGTCCTTGCCTGCGAATAGAACGCCCAAAACAGTCTGGGGGAAGTTGCCTCGTCTGTCAGCTCGATTGTATCTGCTGGGCTTGATCACCGCCGTAGTCGTTCCAGTCTGGCTGTTTGCTGCCTATCTCCTGGCCCAATATGCTTTCAACGAACGGGCACGGTTCGACAGCGAGGCTCTGCAGGTAGCTCGTCAAATGTCATTGGTGGTCGAAGGCGAAATCACCAACCTCGCTACAGTGGTCCAAGGCTTGTCCAAATCCTCCTCCATGGCTGGGGGCGACCTCATGGCTTTGCATGTGGAAGCAACGCGCTTGGTGCAGGGCACGCATCGCATCATCTTCCTCCGCGATCTGGGAAAGCAGCAACTGGTCAACACCGGCATACCCTATGGATCGGAGCTGCCGCCCGTTCCTCCACTGTCGACGCCGGATCTAGCCAAACTCAAATCCAATCTGCCCATCGTCAGCAGCGTCTATGCCGCGCCCGACGGATATCGGATCGCTGTTGCAATTCCCGTGCATGGCCCGAAGGGCGAGGACTGGCTCCTCGCCATATCCGTCCCGACGGCTGACATTCGCGACGTCATGATGCCCGCGGTACCTGAAGGCTGGACGATTGGCGTCGGCGATCGCGAGGGCGTCTATGTGGCACGGTCCTCGCTGCACGAGGAGATGACTGGCAGGCCGGGTTTGCCAGAATATCTGGAGAAGGTTGCAGGCCGCTCTGGCACGTTCACCTCGCGAAACTTTCAGGGCGTGACGCTGCTCGCGGGCTATTACCGGTCCGGTGCCTCCAACTGGTTCTACACAGCAAACGTGCCGCTCTCGGTCGTCCAGGCGCCCCTCTGGCGATCTCTGGCAGCGATTGCCGCCCTGGCCCTTGTCGCGATGTTAATCTCTTCCGCACTCGCCTATGTCGTCGGCAAGGGGTTCGCCAAGGCGGCCCGCGATCTGGCGAACCGCGCCGATGCCCTGGGGCACGGCCGACCGGTCAAGGCGATGTCTACCGCGATCTCCGAGTTTGCAGTGATCGCTGACGCGCTTCTCGCCGCCGAGCGCGCACTGGCTGAGCGCGAGTTCGAACTGCAAGCCGTTCTGGAGACGGCACCTGCGGCAGTCTGGTTCACATATGATCCGCAAGCGCGCAAGGTAATACGCAATCGTTTTGCGGCCGAGCTCATGGGACTGCCTACCGACACGCGCAAATCGTTCGGCACTACCGACTTGGTCATCGACACGATCGCTTTGCAAGATGGGCACACCGTGAGCCGGGAAGATCGTCCGCTCAGCAGAGCAATGCGGGGGGAACAAACTGACAACCAGGAATTCGCCTACATTCTTCCGAATGGCGTTGAGCGCACACTTCTGTCAAGTGCGCGACCAATCCGGGCCACCTCTGGCAAAGTTATCGGTGCGGTGCAGGTCAGCCTCGACATAAGTGAGCGCAAGCGCGGTGAAGAACAGCGCAAGCTTCTCGTCAATGAACTCAATCACCGAGTCAAAAACACCTTGGCAGTGGTCCAGTCGATTGCAAGCCAAACCCTCCGCAATGCGACCAGTTTGCCCGAGGCAGGAAAGGCGCTTTCAAGCAGGCTCGTCTCGTTGGCTAAGGCGCACGATATCCTTACGCTGCAAAACTGGAGCGGCGCCGATCTCAGGAATGTCGTCACCGCGGCGCTTTCATCGCATGCAGACACAAGCCGGTTCCAAGTCTCAGGAGACTCGGTGTGGCTTTCCCCCTCTCTGGCGCTGTCGCTGTCATTGGGTTTCCACGAGCTAACTACCAATGCAATCAAATATGGGGCTCTCTCGGGCAAAGACGGAACGGTCTCGATATGCTGGACCGTAAGCGGGAAAGCCGCGCAAAGGGGTCTTCGAATAGAATGGCGCGAGTTGGGCGGTCCGCCGGTTCCCGCTATCGAGCGGAAGGGGTTCGGTACACGAATGCTTGAAAGGCTTCTTGGGCCAGAGTCTGCAGGCAACGTCACGATCACGTTCGATCCGACCGGGCTGGTGTGCGTTTTTGAGGTTAACCTTGAAGAAAGCAGGGAGACCGCCGCGGCTTCGTGAGCTCAGGGCGAAAATGTCCCCGCCTCGGTGCCCGTAGCTCCCAAGGGCAGGCTCAGTGGCCGCGGCCTTTGGGCCCCAGGTGCAACGGAGGAGCAGCGAGGTTGTGTCAGCAGACAATGCGATCGGGTCGCAGACCACCTCCACGAGCCAATGCGCCGGTGTTATGGTGTGCCGGTAGTCGTCAGTCGGCAAGGATATGAGGCATGGCCGCAGTCACCCGCCGTACATTTCTGGCGTTCACCGCCGTTGCGACTGTCGCTGAACCCGCGTTTGCTGAGGGAGAAGATACCTCGTGCCAATTGCGGGCGCTGATCGCAACCCACGCGACGGCCTATGCCGAGCTCCATAGGGTCCATCGAGCTGGCAGCAGCTCGTACAGGCGCAAGACCGCAGACCGAGTTGAAGAGCGAGCATTGCTGGCCATCTGTTCCTATCCCGCGACCAGCAGAGGCGATCGCCGGACCAAAGCCGACTACCTGTTGACTGTCGAGGCCCGGGGCGAACTCGATCTGGAAGAGCACATCCAGGCCATCTTGCACTCGATGATGCAGGGCTGATTGGCTTGAGTTGATGCACGCGGCATGGGACGCTGCCGCCCCTCGGCCAGAGGCCCGCGACGGCCCGCACCAGCGTCGACTTGCCCGAGCCGGATTCGCCGGCCACCAGCACCCGCTCGCCAGGCTCGATTGCGACCTCGGTTTCCTTGACCACGGAGGTGCCGTCGTCGAGCGTGACCGAGAGATTATCGAGGCTGAGGATGGCGCCGTCGTCGGTTTCGCCTCGGTTGATGCGTCCGAGCGCATCGCTCTGTTCCGCGCGCTCCAGCCAACGGGAAGCATTGCGGAACGAAATTGGAGCTGAGCTATTGTTGAAGGCGAACCAATCGAGAATGTTCGCATGCCAAGATTCAACGACGAGTGGAAGGTCGGGCCGCACGGTCGGCTGGAAAAACTCGACGACGGCCTGCTAACTGTTGCGGGCGAAATCCAAATGCCGTTGGGCAACTTTCCTCGGCGGATGACGGTGGTCAGACTCCGGGGACGGCGCACCGCTATCTGGAGCGCCATCCCGCTCGCCGAGCCTGAAATGCGAGAAATCGAAACCCTTGGCGACCCCACTTTTCTCATTGTGCCAGGCATAGCTCACCGACTGGACATCAAGCCCTGGAAGCTGCGCTATCCCAAGGCGAAGATTGTCTGTGCTCCTGGTGCGGTGGACGCCGTTGAGAAGGTCGTCAAAGTCGATGGCACGGCCGACATCTTGAATGATCCCGCCGTCCGCCTAGGGTCGGTGCCAGGCGTTGCCGAAAAGGAGGCCTCGCTGCTTGTGCGCCGTGAGGGTGGTACAAGCCTCGTTATCAACGACATACTCGCCAATGTGCGCCATCCGCATGGGATTGGCGCTCATATTATGGCGCGCCTGCTAGGCTTCGGTGTCAATCGTCCACAGATGCCGCGAGTTAGCAAATGGCTGTATGTGAAGGACCGGGGAGCGCTCGCCGGGGCTTTCCGCAAATGGGCAAACGAACCAGGCCTCGCACGCGTCATTGTCAGCCACGGTGACGTGATCGTCGACAAACCCCAAAAGGTGCTCGAAAGGGTTGCAGCTGAGTTGGAGCGTTGACCTGGACTCGTCGAAAAGGGCCAGCTTAAAATCCGCTGACCCTTCTTGAAGCTCACAGCTTCTTGTTGATGGCTGCCGCCGTCTTGTTTGTGGCGTCCTTGACTGCGGACTTCACGTCGCCAACAGCTTTCTGGACTTTGCCTTTTGCTTCCTGGGCTGCGCCCTCCGCTCTCAGCCTGTCATTGCCAACGGCCTTGCCGACGCCCTGCTTCAGGTTGCCGGCTGCCTGGTTTGCAAGGCCGGCCGCTTTGTCGCTTGTGCTTCCCATAATGATACGCGCTCCTTTTGGGGATGATCAACTCATTCAGAACGCCGCGGAATTGGGGAGGTTCCTCCAAAGCTCGCAAGGGAAACCGCGGAGCGGTCGTCGCTGACACACTGGGCAAGATTTCGAACTGACACGACGCCCGTCCTCGGTCGCTAGGAATATCCCGAAATGTTGGGAAGTGGGCCCGTACGAATTTCCCGATATGATCCGCCTTGATGAAGGCGGCTTTCTCATCCTCCATCGGATGACTATCTGTCGAAGCAGCGAACAGTGAAGGCAGGCCCGATATTGGCCCAACGATCAGGAAGTGCCGATCTGCCACTCCATGGCGGACGCGTGCCGAAATGGCTCGGCGATCGCATGACGCGCCTTGGTGCAGTCATGTGCGAAGCGATTATCCATCACTATGGTCGAAACGAATTGCTGCGCAGGCTTGCGCATCCTTTCTGGTTTCAGTCCTTTGGCGCGGTCATGGGGATGGATTGGCACTCCTCGGGCATCACGACCAGCGTCGTTGGCGCGCTGAAACGGGGGCTGACGCCACTCTCCCGCGAGCTTGGCATTCATGTCTGCGGCGGTCGAGGCGCTCATTCGCGCAAGACGCCGCATGAGCTTGCCATGATCGGCGAGCGTGTTGGTTTCGACGGAACGGGCTTGGCAAATGCCAGCCGGCTCGTCGCAAAAGTGGATAGCGCTGCCGTCCAGGACGGTTTCGATCTCTACCTTCATGGCTTCATCGTCACCGATGACGGCGACTGGGTAGTAGTTCAGCAAGGCATGAATGGCGACAGCAAGGTGGCGCGCCGCTATCACTGGCTATCGGAAGGTCTGAAAAGCTTTGTCGACCAGCCGCATGCGGCGATCGAAGGCGCCAATCAAGGCATGATCATCAATCTGACCGACAGTCGCGCCGAAGCCTCGCGCAAAGGTCAATTGGACCTTCTGCTCGACCTTGGGCCTGACCGGATCGTGAGAACATTTGCGGAGTTCGAACGCGGTCCAAGGCTCGAGCCGGCGCAAGCCTTTCTGCCGCATTTGGTCATGCCCCCGCACCACGACGTCAGGGAGAGCGATGTCATCATGCGCCGCCTGCATGGCAACATTGCAGCTGCCGTCGAACGCGGGCCTGCAGATTTCTCAGAATTGCTTATGGTTCCGGGTGTTGGCGCTCGCACCGTGCGAGCGTTGGCGCTGGTGGCGGAGGTGCTACACGGCGCTCCGTGCCGATTCTCCGACCCTGGCCGCTTTTCGCTGGCACATGGCGGCAAGGACAGGCACCCCTTCCCCGTTCCTCTTAAGGTGTATGACGAAACCATTGGCGTCCTGAAGTCCGCAGTTCAGAAGGCAAGGCTTGGGCGCGACGAAGAGCTTGGGGCTTTGCGCCGCCTGGACGATCAATCCCGGCAGGTAGAGCGCTATGTCACTGGTCCAAGTCTAAAGGAAATTGTCGCCGGAGAGTTCGATCAATCGCATTTGCTCGGTGGCCGCAGCGTTTTCGGATGGGAGCCTGCTCCGGAAAAACCGCCGGCGACATCGAGCAAGGAACTATGAGCGCCATCTGAACTTTCGCACTGGTGGCTGCAGACAGACCGGCGAAAACCTTTTTGCTCCACAAGCGTTGTCCCTTCAAACCGGAGGAGGCAATCCTATGCTGACCAAGACGAGAGCCGACACGTCTAACGCAACCCGGACTCAACGTTGGGTGCAGCGCAAGGTTGACGCAGACGACCGCAAGAAGGCGAAATCAAAATCGGAGGGCGCCATGCAGGCGGGCGCGCGAAAATACCCCGAGCCACCCTTCCCCAAGCAGCACCATCCCAAGCCCGGCGAGGAATGGCAGATCAAGCCGGCACCTCTCTACGACGCGCCGTTCTGGCAGGGTTCGAAGAAGCTTGAGGACAAGGTGGCGCTGATCACCGGCGGCGATTCAGGGATCGGCCGCGCTGTCGCGGTGTTGTTCGCCCGTGAGGGCGCCGATGTGGCCATCGTCTATTTGTCGGAGGACAGGGACGCAGATGTGACCAAGCAGGCCGTGGAGGCCGAAGGGCGACGCTGCCTGACGCTGCGTGGCGATGTCTCTCGCCGCCCCTTCTGTCGCCAGGCGGTAGCGACAACCGTCAAGCAATTGGGAGGGATCGACGTGCTGGTCAATAACGCCGCGTTCCAGGTGCATTCGGCCGAATTCGCCGACCTGACCGAAGAGCATTTCGACACCACCTTGAAGACCAACCTCTACGGATATTTTCATATGGCGCAGGAGGCGGTGGCGCACATGAAGCCAGGCTCGGCCATCGTCAACACCGGTTCGGTTACCGGTATCGACGGCTCGAAGGAACTGGTCGACTACTCGATGACCAAGGGAGGCATACATGCTTTCACCCGCGCGCTAGCGGGCAACCTCACTGGCAAAGGGATTCGCGTCAACGCCGTTGCGCCCGGGCCGGTGTGGACACCGCTCAACCCTTCCGAAAAAACTGCAGAAGACGTCTCGCAGTTTGGGGCAAAAACGCCCATGAAACGACCCGCCCAACCCGAGGAGATCGCGCCCGCGTATGTGTTTCTGGCCTCGTCGCAATGCTCAAGTTACATCACCGGCGAGATCCTGCCAATCATAGGCGGGTATTGAGCGAGAGGCCCGGCCCTCTTCAGGCAGAGACAGGTGCCACCTTGTGGTAGTCTCGGCTATAGTTGCGACTCGATAGGTAAGTGGCGGACCAAAGCCGCCAGGATGCGGCGAAAAACTCCGGCTTCAGGTTCATGGGTGTAGTCCTGGAGCTTGCCTTCATCGCAGCCGTGCCAGTGCAGAACATTTCTTTTCAACTCTAACCGATAGCTCGCTTGCGGCGCTATCTCGGCTTGAAAACGCTGCCGAAGTTCAGCAACCAATTTCTCGTCCTCAAACAGCACGCCCATTTCAGAATTGAGCGATATCGATCGTGGATCGAAATTGAAGGAACCGACGAATCCGGTCTTGTCGTCAACGGTGAACGCTTTCGTGTGCAGGCTGGCGCCCTTGGAACCAAATACCGAAATCACCGGTTGTCGGCTGAAGGGCTGTAGCTCGAAAAGCTTGATGCCATGCCTCAACAAACGCTTGCGATAGTTTGCATAGGCGCCGTGGACCGCAGCGACATCTGTCGCTGCCAGGGAATTGGTCAAGACGGAAATATCAACTCCCTTGCCGACGAGGTCCAGCAAGATGGCGGAACCCCTTCTGCCGGGAATGAAATACGGGGACACAATTTCAAGGCAATTCCGCGCAGACTGAATGATGGGGAGCAACTCCTTCATCAGCCAGCTTCGCCGCCTCCAGCCACGAACCTTTTCCGGGGGATCGGAAATCACCCGAACGTGCGCTGTCCAATGCACGTCGTTGCTTGCCGCAATGAACTCGGCGATGGAAGCCCGTTCACCAATGGAATTCAGGAGTTTCGAGACAGTGTCGGCATCGCCTTTTTCAAACAGAGTAGCATGCGGGGCTTCGGCGACAGAAGCGAGTGCGCCGATCGGTATCGCTTCCTTGCAAACCCAAAATGCCTCAAAGATTTGAGCCGTTTGCCGCACCGCAGGCCCGAGGAGCAGGACGTCGAGGTCTCGGAAATTGGTTTCCGCCGCGTCGAAATAGGCATCGCCAACATTGCGTCCGCCGACAATAGAGATCGCCTCGTCCGCGATCCACGCCTTGTTGTGCATCCTCCGGGTCAAAGCAAAAAGTCGCAAGAGCACTTCCACGCCGCGCATGACGCTAGAACGTCTGATGCCACTTGGATTGAACAACTTCACTTCGATGTTGGGATGCTTGCTCAACGCCAGATAGATGGAATCGGTCTTACACGGATTGACGTCGTCGAGGAGCATGCGCACCCGCACGCCCCGCTCAGCGGCCCGGAAAACCTCTTGCAAAAGCAGGCGACCGGTGTGGTCGTCGTGCCAGAGGTAGTACATCAGGTCGAGAGTGCGAATGGCGCTTCTTGCCGCCAGAACGCGTATGGCAAAGGCGTCATAATTGTCCGGTACGAGCAGCAAGCCGCTCCGGCCAGCGGCGATGTTGTCTTCAGCAACTCGCGAAACAGAAACGTCCATAAAAACTCGCCCAACCGGCGATGGGCGCCGGCCTTTCTCAAAATCATAGCAAGAACCCTTCAGCCGCGATCTGGTTGCATGCCACCGCGCGGGCGGACGGTCAGCGCTCCAACCGGAGCAGCGTTCAGGTAGTGGAACGCACTCGCCGGCCCTGACACATCGAGGTGGGGCTCAGTTGATCACATTGGCATCTGATAGCCTGGCGGTTGTCGAGTATCTTGCCATTGGCCGATATAGCGTGGCATTGGTCAGTCCAAGTCGGTCAGTCCAACAAGCCGGCACGGCCGTCACGATCAATAGCCGTCGAGCTGCTGATAAAGTATCGGCGGCCGAACAAGCTGGTCTGTGAAATGGCAAGAGGGCTTAGATTAGGCTCCTTACGTCCGGTCGGAGTTGTCTGCGTCGATTTCGGCGACTTCCCCCCGAGTTGTGCGAGAGGGGCGCGCGAGATCGGACTGGGCCTCCTGTTCGAGTTGCGTGAGCTTCGATTTGATCTCATGCGGGTCGGCGTGCTCCAGCCCCACCACGTCGTTTCGGGTCTCTGCCAGCGCGACAATTAGCTCGTCCAGCTTGGCGTGTATGGCGGCGGTGTCTCGATAACCTTGGATCAGCACAACGCCCGTGATGATAATGGCCGCAACCGACAGTGCGTAGGTAACGGCATTTGTAAGGCCGAAGGGCACCAAAAGAGTGCAGAGCGCCATCGCCACGACCAAGACATAAAAGCCGGGCGGACGCGACAGAAAGTCGGCGGCGAGAAACAGGAACCGGTTCATGGGAGGAACAAGCCGGTCGTGAGGGCCGTCAGCATGGGCGAGACGGGCACCGCAAGGTGCCACCGGGCCCCCATAGCGCTATCGTGCCAATCATCCACTACTGTCGCTCCCAAAATCGCATCATCAAAAAAGGCTCCGGACTACGGACTTCGGCTGCCAGGAAAGCGGACCATCTCGATAGGCGAGGTCGATTGTGCCATCCCGGAAGGATTTGGACCGGCCTGCTGGTCGCCGTTTGGCCCACGGGAGTGCAACGTCACAACGTTCGGCGCCGATAGCGCGGTGCGCTGTTCGAGAAGGCGCACAAGGCGCGAGGCCATCTCGTGAAGAAATAGGAAGCACTGCATTGCGTGTCCTTTCCACGCCAAACGTCTTCATCGGTGTCGTGCAACCGGACTGCTGATCCCAGCGATCGAGCATCGCGCCGAGGTTTCGCCCGCCTGCCTCAATATTGGAGAATAAAAGCTGCGGCTGCCGGAAGGTTCCGGAGCGCTGCACAAATCCACCCGTTGGGGCCGACGACGACGCCGATCAATGTCGTCAGGTATTTTGACCAGGTTGCCAGACTGGTGGGCTGCTTGGACGGCGGACATCACTGTATCCGGGAGATTCCGCTAGATCGCACTGTTCGAATGCCCGTGGACGTAGCCGCAACCACGATAGCGCGGGGCAGGAACTCAATGCCGGTTGTCGCTTCGCTCCGGCTTGCATAACCGTGAGCGGACAGTTTCGCGGGCTAAAGGCGTCTCGGCGTCGCCACCAGTCTTGTACTTGGGTTCCGTTCCTAGTGGACGCAGTCAGAAACCGCGCCACTTCGGGCAGAGGTAAGGAGCCATCAGGCTGTGCCCGCGTTGAGGCACGGAAGGATAATTTCATGAGTACGGAAGCCACCATTCTGAAAGACGTTGGACCCGATGAGCGTCGCGAACGCCGCAGGTTGCGCAGAGAGAAGCAGCGAATTGAAAACGTTGGACGTGCCGAGAAAATGCATCTCGCCCGCTTGGCTTGGGCAAGTGTAGAGCGCGGGCGTAGCGGGCCGTCTCTGGAGGCTTCTGCCTATGTCGGATGCTCGGGATGGTTTTACTGGAAATGGCGTGGACAGTTTTACCCGACGGATCTGCCCACCAGCGATTGGTTCAATCACTACGCGAAACAGTTCGATACTGTCGAGATCAACGCATCCTTTTATTCCTGGCCAACCGTCACAAATGTCAAAGGTTGGGCTCGGCAAGCTGTGAACCGCAGTTTCGTCTACACAATTAAGGTCTGTGAGCTGATCACTCACATCAAAAGGTTCAAGGGCACCAAGACCCTCGTGATGGATTTTGGAATGATTGCCGATATCCTCGGTGAGCGAATGGGTTGCTTTCTATTCCAGCTCCCGCCCAGCTATCATTTCACAAAAGCGAGGCTAAACGACATCCTGGGGCAACTCGACCCGGCCCGCCGCAATGTGGTGGAGTTTCGTCACGCCAGTTGGTGGAACGAAACTGTTTACTCGGCCTTCCGGGAAAGAGGCACGATCTTTTGCTCATGCAGCGGCCCTCGCCTTCCAGATGCCCTGGTGCGGACGGCCGATGATGTCTACCTGCGGCTCCACGGTCCAGAGCGGTGGTACAGGCATGACTACACCGGCGACGAGCTAGCCAAATGGGCCGACAAAATCCGAGCCAGTGGCGCAAAGAAGGCCTGGGTCTATTTCAATAATGACTATGAGGGCTTTGCCCCAAAGAATGCCACGGCGATGCGGCGGTTGCTGGAGGAACGACCGTCGGATCGATCATCTATGGCGCGAATTCGCCAGAGAGATGACGTTGAGCGCCTGTTTTGACCGGTGATCTCCTGCTCGATCCTTGGTCGGCGCCGCCTGCTTGTTGGCTCTCTATCGTCCAGGCGTCTCTCCGATCGTGTCGCAATCGACGACACGGTCGTCACAAGTTGTGAGCTTAGCCCTAGAGGGTGTTCGTTGCGTGCCGCGCGTCCTGGCGCGCGCCTTTCGGTTGCCTGGACCGAGTCTACCCCCCCCGTCGCTATGCCACCAGCCAACCCAAGCAACTCTCCGCTTTCCTTTGCGCTGAATCTGTTGGCCATCAATTTCTTGTAGTGCCCCAGCATCTCTGCCGGGACTGCGAAGCCACGCCGAAAGTCTGAAGCGTCTTTCTGGGTGCGGGTGATACCCAACTGGCTGGCAGTAGCCTTGACAGAAGCCACGCTACAGTTAAGCCGCGTGGCAATAACTTTCGGGCTCTCGTCGTTTGCGTAGCCTTCCTTGATTGCAATCCGCCGTTCTGTCATTTTCATCCGGTACCTCTGAAGGTTGTCTCGCCCGTCTGCCAGTCCACGATCAGGCCGACCGGCCGGCATCTTGCAGCTGATCCATAACTATTAGGGAGCCCTAATGTTCCCTTGGCGGTTTGGGTCGGTTGACCAGCCAACTTGGCGCCCACAATGAAAGCCGCCGCTCCGTAGCAGGCGTCACCAGGAGGGCCTGAGTTCAATTGAGCCGCGCCACCCATCAACGTTCATAGAGATCCGACCGCGTTGGCGGCAGGCCGCTTGGGCCGCGCGCGCGTTTGGTGGCGACGGTCTGGAAGATCTGCGCCGAGGCGCGTTCGAAGGTGATCGAACAGCCGCTGAGATAGAGCAGCCAGAGCCGCGCCTTGGCCTCGCCGACCTCGGCGATCGCCTCGTCGAAACGGGCCTGCAGCCGCTCGGCCCACAGCCGGCAGGTGCGCGCATAGTGCTCGCGCAAATTCTCAACGTCATAGACCAGGAAGCCATGCGCCTCGAGATTGCCGAGCGTCATGCCGATCGTATCGAGCTCGCCCCCGGGGAAGATGTATTTGATCAGCGCCTTGTACTCCGGCCCCTTGCGCAAGGTCTTCTTGATGTCGCCCTTGCTGCGCCTGGTGATGGCATGATGCAGATAGATCCCGCCCGGTTTCAGCAATCGATGAACGGCCGAGAAATAGGCGTCATGATTGGCAAGGCCGAGATGTTCGAACATGCCGATCGACGAGATCTTATCGAAGGTGCCGGAGAGCTCGGCATACGACTTTATTTCGATGGTGATGCGATCCTCCAGCCCCTCGGCCCGGATGCGCTCGCGGGCAAGGTCGGTCTGGGCTTGCGATAGCGATACGCCATGGCCGACAACCCCATAATTCTTCGCAGCATGGATCAGCATCGCTCCCCAGCCGCAGCCAATGTCGAGCAGCCTTTCGCCGGGTTTGAGGCGGAGCTTGCGGCAGATATGGTCGAGTTTGTCAATTTGGGCCTGGTCGATCCCGTTCGCAAAATCCTTGAAGTAGCCGCAGCTGTAGACCATGCGCTCGTCGAGGAAGAGCCGGTAGAAGGCATTTGAAATGTCGTAGTGATGCCGGATCGCCTCCTGGCTCGAACCGCTCACATAAGGATTGCGCCCAGAGAGATCGGTTCGCGCCGTCATCTGCTTGCGCGAGAACAGCACCGCAGGCAGGTCGCGCAGTATCGCCAGCTTCGGCAAGGATTTGAGCTTCGTTCTGAGCTTGCCCTGCGAAGGCAGTGCATAGAAGTCGAACAGTGTCCCATCCTCGATGTCGACGGTTTTCGAAATCCACATTTCGATCAGCGTCGAGAAGGCCGGCCTGCGAACCAATTGCCAGACGATGTCCTGATCGTTGATGGTGAGCACAGGACCGCTGGTGGGGCCGATCCGCTCGCCGGTCCACAGCCTGACGGCGAAGCCCGGCTTCAGAGTTTCGAAAACCGTTCGGACGATCCGGGCGGCTTTATCGGCGGCGTCCTTTGGCATTCAGCCGTCCCTCAAAGTCACAGCGGCTCCTGGGCTAATTTTGGCGACGCGATTCAGTCCTTTCTGTGCGCTCCAGGCCGGCGCCCGGTGTTCGACGACTTGGCGTCAGTCGAGCGCTCTGCGATCGCTGGGCCGGCGCCGGAATATTTCTCAGTAGCGGGACCGGGAGGGGCCTGCCTGGGCGGGTTCTGTCCGTCGGACTGATGCGTCTTGTCGTTGACGTCTCCAACCGGCCGCGTCAATCCGATGCCGCCCGCCGGCTTCTTGTTTCCGGCCGCATCTTGAGAGAAATTATCCGAAGGATCAGCATCTACCCTCGCCGGGTATTTGGTCGCTCCACTTTCTCGATGGTTTTCGTTGCCGGCCATTTTATCGATCCTCATGTCAGGGCTGACCGATAAACTGGGACAAGGCATCAAGGTTCCGCGGCCAGACAGCGCGAGCCCCCCTGATCTGCGTCGATCGCGTCAGCTTTCAATCGCCAAATGAAGTCAATGTTTGGCTGCAGGCGAGCAACCGCAATCCGGATTTCAGCAGTCCCATACCCACGAAGCGATGGCCCACCAAAGAGAGGCAGCGGGCCAAAATGCGAATTTGTCCTCGTCGGCCAATTGCTCCAATTCGGGAAAGTCGGAGGGGATCCGGGTGCGGTGGCACGGTCGACACCGTTGCTTGCAGCCTACTCCTTTGCCTCCTTCAACGAGGCATCGCGCACCTGCTGCTCGCGCTCCCATCTCTCGTCCTCGTCGGCTTCCTCTTTGTCCAGTTCCTCCCGTCGCTGCCTGATGGAGTTCATGGCCTCCTCATGGCGGCTACGAGCCCGTTCGAAAACGGCATTGGCCTTGGCAATCACGAGTTCGCGTTGCCTTTTCTCGCGCGCGCGCTCGGCCTCTGCTTTTGCGCGATCGAGAGCCTCACGTTTTTTTTCCTTTTCGAGAGCCGCAGCCGCTTTCAGTTCCGCTTTCTCGGCGGATTTCGTGTCCGCTTTCTTGATGACGTGCGCACGTTGCACAGGATCCTTCTGAGACCGCTGACCCGCCTGGGGTGCTTTCGGAAGCGCAGCCTTTTCAATGAATTTCTCGCGCGATCCGACCGGCCGCCGCAACACCACGCCAGGCATGGCTATCGCGGCTTCCATCACTATTGGGTCTTCCGTCTGTTTGGCGAATCCGCGTTTGAAGATGTCGGGGTCCGATCCCCATGCTTGTGCGGCGGCCTTCATCGATGGTGCGGCGACGGCGAGATCAAAGAAGCCGATAGAGGTTTGATAGACCTTCAGTTGCTTGGCCATCCAATAGAGACCCTTACACGCGCCATGTTTGGTTCGAGGGCTAAAGCGTATGGGGTGAGGCTCGTGCCAGGCCCGATCGGTCAGCCCGTAACGCCAGCATCGTGGTGGACGATGGCGTCCAGAATTACCTCATAGACGCTCCCGGTGTCTTCCTCGATCTCGACGTTGCTAATGCCAATCGCCTTGGCATCGGCAAACAGCTTTTGAGTGAGCTCGGAGACCGAGATGATATCTGCGCTGACCGTTTCAGGAACGTTGGCGCCGATCCAGCTATACAAGAAGTCTGTTCCGCGTGTGCTCATTCGCCCATAAGCCGGAAGCACCCGTTAGGTTCCGTTATCGGCCGAGAGGCAAGCGCGAAAGGGAAATGAGTTCCTCTTCATCCACCACGCCGGCCATATAGTTGGCGATGATCCGGGAGGCCAGTCTGCTCCGCTCATCCGCTGATTGGCCGGCCAGTTCAAGCTGCTCGAAGACCCTCCCCAGCAAGGCCAATTCGGAAGGTGCAAGGATTCCGGCATCCACGGCTTTTCTTCTGATAGGCATGGCTAATCCTCTTCACGGACGTCCTGTAAGAAGCCTGTTGCCTGTTAGCCCAGGCCCTGCATGATGGCTTCGAAAATCTGGCCAATTTCTTCATCGATCTCTTGGCCCGGAATGCCTTGGGTTTCCGCCTCCCGTTTCGCGTCAACCGCCATGTCGATCACCAGCAAGACCGGGTCGACAATCGGATTGTCAGGCAAACGGTCTGATATCCAATGGTAGAGAAACTCACTGCCGCGCTTGCTCATTCGTTCCGAAAATCCTGCAGCGAGGCATGCCGAAGGTCTTTCTCGCCGCGCAGGTGCTTCACAGTCGCGACGAGTCCCGGCTTGACCCAGTGCGTTGCCGGTCGCTTCATACCCTTTGGCGCCGTGCCGGCGTGGTCCTGGACACGCTTCCAGAGCCGTTCGCGCAATTCCCGGCTCAAGGTAATGAACGCCGAGCCGACATAACGCCCGGTCCCGCGCTCGGCCATCAGCGCAAAAGCCGGCTTGCCAGCCTCACGCTCGACGCCGAGCAGATCGAACTCGCCGATTGCATAGCACTTCGCCTTCAGCCAGTTGGTCGACGGGCCGCTTCGGTATTTGCTGTCCTTCCGCTTTGACACCATGCCTTCAAGACCGGCCTGGTCGACAAGATGAAAGATGGCCTTGGCTTCGCCCGGCAATGCTTGGCTGAACTGGATGCGGCCGCCGTCCGGTATCATCTGGGCTAGGATTTCGCGGCGGTCCACTAGAGGCATGTCTCGCAGGTCGTGGCCGTTGAGGTGCAGAAGATCGAAGGCGACGAAATAGAGATCGTGCTGCCGGCGCGTGATGGCTTTGCGCAGCTCAGCGAAGTCGGACAGACCCTTGTCGTTCAGCACGATGATTTCGCCGTCTAGGATGGCGCTCTCGACCCCGAGTGATACCGCGGCTGCGGCGAGGTCGCGATATTTTGAGGTCCAGTCGACACCGCGTCTTGTAAAGATGCGAGTTCCATGCTCGCCGATAATCATCTGTGATCGGTAGCCGTCGAATTTGACTTCGTGAATCCAGTCGTCACCCTCTGGAGGCTTCTCCACAAGAGTCGGCATCAATGGCTCAACGAACTTCAAACTCATGAACCCATCCGCAACACGGCGATTCAATTAGCTCGCGCTAAAATGGTTCCAATTGACTAATTTCTAACTCCCAACATTGACCACCAAGTCGGCCGCGCTAGGCCGTGGCGAGCGATATGAATCGCGATGAGGTGACGGTGCGCTCACCGGCCTGAAATTGCTCGGCAAGGGCCGGGCAAGGGCCAGCATCCCGACCTATGGATTTCCGTGTTTCAATCGCCGCGCCGAACAAGGCAAAGCCAAGCAACAAAGTTGAGATCCCCGGGGTAGTAACGAGGACCGGACGGCGACGGTCAAGATCGGCGAGTTCGCCACGATCGACCAGGCGTCGGTTTCCTAAGGCAAGTGGCCCGCGCCACTGGCGGGGCGCGGGCCGGCCAAGTTTGCGGACCTGGCCAGCAGCTGGAAGTGAGGGCGACCTAGCTGCCGTACGTGAAACAGGGCGGGGTCAGCGAAGTTCCGAGCGGCACAGAAAAAGCCCGCCGGCCGAAGCCAGCGGGCAGGTTCTCATGGAGTGGACGATTCAAAACAAATGGGGACACCAGCTAAATTTCGCCGGTGGCGAAAGGTTCCCGTCGCATAGCAAAATTTGGAACCCTATTCCTATGCCGCCAACCCTTCTCGCGCGTCGTGGCGGTCGCCTATGGTCGTCCGCATTCATTGCGCAGCCATGCTCCGAGAAAGCTGCTCCTGCCAAATTGAGCCGACAGAGCCTCTCTGTCCCATGGCCATTTCGGGCAGCCATGCCAGGGCGGAAACGGGTGTAAACCCGCACGCTGTCGGCATCGACAACGATCTGGAAAACATCGCAGTCGAACTTGACCTCATGCAGACGACGGAACATTCAAACCGACAACCTGTTCCTTTGCAGGAGGAAACGGCCATGACCGAGCGCCATAACGAACACCACCCAAACGATCGAAAACCTATATCGACTGAAGATCCCTGCGAGGTCGCCCACGTCGCGCGAAAGTTACACCTCACGATGCCAGAGGCGAGGATGCTTTTGCGGCAGTATGGCAGCAATCACACCCGCCTCGAAAGGGAGGCCCGAAAGCTTATCTATCAGCCGCGATAACAAAGCTTAAGAGCCCGCCCAGAGACAGGCTCTCTGCCGGGCATGCCGACCCGGCTGGCGGTCGGGCCGGAGAAGAACTGAGAGCCCGTCGCGGATAGAGAAGCGCCGAGTCGGTCAGTCAACCAAGCCGAACTCCCGGAGGAGGCTTGCTGACCGCAGCTTCGTCAAGTTCCGCTTCCAACTGATGGCTGACAGACTTGGGCGTGTCGGCAATCGGTTCGCCGTCGAAGCCCTTCAGCCACGCATCCGTATATTCGTGCCAGTACTGAGGCACGTCTCGCGCCTTGCCGTCCCTGCGAGCTTGGGCGCCGTACATCCACGCGTATGCAAAACGCTCATGGTCCTTTTTAGCCGTCACCATTTTGATCGTCCTCCCGAAAATCCTGCAGCGACATGGCGCAGATCTTCCTGAACGGTTCCTCTGCAACCAGATTAATCCGCAAGCGTTTAAGCAGCCACTAAAATAGGATTGGTTTGGCAGCGACGGGGAAACAAGATGGGTCAGTTCCTGCCCTTGAAGGTCAAGATGGTCGACGGCACGATCATGAATGTAGCCTGTCTGGCAGATGTGGATATCGCTCTTAATGGCAAATGGAGAAACACCGCGGACTTCCGCTATCTGGAGGCCGCTCGGCTTCTGGAGGCAGCCAAAAAGGGCGATTGTAAACCCTCAGTGGCCTTTGCCGCGTTCACATTGGCGGCTCGGCAACAGGGCCTAGTGCAGCCGGCAAGGCCCAGCGAAGCGCTCGGCATGTTCGACAAGGTGGCG
This sequence comes from Mesorhizobium sp. P2_E10, assembly GCF_056404235.1. Taxonomy (NCBI): domain Bacteria; kingdom Pseudomonadati; phylum Pseudomonadota; class Alphaproteobacteria; order Hyphomicrobiales; family Phyllobacteriaceae; genus Mesorhizobium; species Mesorhizobium sp. P2_E10. Next base: position 176,809 of record NZ_JBFUEK010000009.1, on the reverse strand, counting down.
TTTTCCATCAAGCTTTCTTAGTCTGCCGGTTGAAAAAGGAGAGCCTTGCCACGCTCTGCAGCCGCAGCCGGAGAAGCGTTGGCGGCCCAACCAAAAACTGAGAGTCTTGGGCAGCAGCCGGAACCGCCGCACTGCAACCCCCCGCAATTCATGCGCCAGAACGGCGATGTAAAGCAGGCAGAGCAGGTGGTAACGCCTTGTCTTCTTGCCGAAGGAGTCGGCTCTCCTTTTCGGCCAGTCGCTTGCGCCTCTGTTCGCGGAAGGCTGTCATGCCAAAGCGCGTGACGCCATAGAACACCAGGCCAAAAATTAGCCCGAGTGGCACCGCCCCGAACAGCATGGGCCTTAGCACTGGTCCCCACAATTGCGAAATGGATAGGGTATGCAACATTTCACTCAGATGGGGCGGCGGTCCATAACTCCGCATGTGGTCGTTTAACATGATCTTGCCGGTCTCCCAGGACGCCCCCACAACGAATGGGAAGATCAGCGGATTGCCAAAGACGAATGTTCCTAACCCTCCCGCCACCAGGTTCCCTGCGATCAGCCAGCACACGATGGCTGCAATGGCGAAATGGAGTCCTAGTGGAAAGAATGACGCGAAAACGCCAGCCGCAACACCAGCCGCGACGGCGTGTGGAGTGGCGTTCAGCCGGAGGATTCGCTTTGAGAAATACTGCAGCGAGCGCGAGAACGAGCGGCGCGGCCACAAATAAGTGCGTAAGCGCTCAAAGAGACCATCAGGATTTCGGCGTCTAAAGAGCACTCTATTGCCCACCTACAAACGCGGTTGGGAGTTGGACGGATTGACGTCGTCTCGGCAAAAACGCAGCCTGTGCTGGTTTGTTCCGCAGGGGCAAATCGTCTTGGCTCCCCAACCACTTTTCGGGCAGAAAAAGCCCGCTGTCTTTCGACGAGCGGGCAAGGCAGCGGCTACTTGGGGGTGAGATATGGGGACTTCACCCAGCCGCGGATCGAAAACGACAGCCACAAGCGATGGTTCCTGTTCAGCCTCTGATGGCCGCTAGAAAAATGCGAAGCCTATGCATTTCTTTTGTTGAGCCAATTTTCGGCGGCCTTAGAGGAATTGGCACACGCCAGCCTATGGTTGAAGTGGTTGAGGCCCGCGGCGAATGGTTCGTCCGCGCGGTTGAGGAAGACCAAGAACTTACTGGCTCATTCGAACTCGATGCATTCGCGCTTGTGTTCGCGGAGTCCTAAGACTTAGGTCCGCGGTCGATGAGAGAGACTAAGAGCTTACCCGCTCGGCCTCGCGCCCCTGGAACAAAAGTTGTGAGCGGACATTCACCTTTTGAAGGGACCGCAAACCGAAAGGATGCGGCGACATGGCCGACATTTTCAGCTTTGAAGTTGCAAAAGCTCGTCAGCGCGTGAGGCGCGCCGAGCGCTCGCTGGAGACAGCGAATGAACTGCTGGACGAACACTGTGGCGTTGGTCTCGGAGTAGCGCTTTGCAACAGGATCAGGACAGAGCAAACGAGAGTGATCGACGCTCGCGCGCGCTTCGGGAAGGTGGCCTCCGCCCCGACTGCGCACTACTGAGGAACCATCACCATGCTTTTTGAACCGCTCGATGGCGAAGGCCACAAGCGAAGCGCACTCTACCATGCCGCCCGGCTGGAGATGTTGCACAGGCGGGTTGTGAAGCGCATGGAGCAAACCGACCAGGCCGCTGAAATGGTCGAGGACGCGGCGGAAATACTCAAGGCAACATCATCAAAAAGTGGTGGCTAGAAACCTTCTGGCACGGGTTTCTATCCCGCATAGAACAACACGCTTCCTTAAAGGCCGCCTCCCTTTTTTGTTTCTAGACGCTAGTCGGTCGAGGGCGCCTAATCGCAAACCGGCTGGGCCAACACAACCCAGGCAGCTAATCATCCCTTCAGGGCTGAATGTATCGCTCGGTAGCATCCCAGCGCATCGCGGGTAGGCTTGGCGTGTAATTCGATTCTCCTACCGCTGACGCGCCACCGCATTCAAGCGTGCCGCGTTAGTCTTTTGGAGATGACGGCGAAGCAGCCTCACGTTGCGATTGTTCGATTTAAAATATACGTCGAAGATTGAACCGAGAATAGGAATGCTGCCAACGGCCGTATCAAGCAGCACGTTCCCTAACATCCGGGCGACCAAGCCATTTCCGGCACCGCAGTCCCGAGCCCGCAATACAATGTATGCTGAAACCAGGCCTGTAGCTGCATCGCCCAAGACCGGGACCAAGCCAACCAATGCATCCACGCCGAAGCGAATCGAAGTTCCCGGAATGCGCCAGCGTGAATCAAGCATCGCGGCCAATACGTCGAGGTCGGCAATTGCTTTCGCAGTGTCCTGTCCCCTAAGGCCCTGCCCTCTCGGCGCTGGCCGGGTGAGGTTGATGGGATCTGCTCGATACAGATCTGTCACTTTTCGCTCCGATCGGATTGCGTGGCACGCGGCGGCCAGGCGTCGAGAAGCGTGGTCTCATCCGAAGCTTGCGTCGGCTCAGCCGTCGGCAGTTCGCCGTTTGGCGTCATCTTGTTTACTGCCTCGGGGAGATCCCGCGTGATCCTGCCGATAAGTTCCTCGCGCGAAAGGCCAGTCTGCATTGAAAGAGCAGTGAGCGTTTCCTCGTCTATCGCCGTTTCCACATCGCGTGGCTCGATTGGTTCGTTCGGACCGGTACCAACCCAGGAGTCCACCTTCGCGCCTGCACCAACATTTCTGAATCGGTCGAGGATGTCGCCCAGAGCCGTTCCCGACACTCCCTTAGACAACTGGTCGACAATGCCCCCTTGCGGATTGTTGGGATCGCGCTCTCCCGCACGACGGATCAGGTCCCCGATCTTGTCGCGATTCTGGTAGGCTAGTACCCCAAGCATCGCGATTGCTAATTTTCCCAGATTTGCCATTGGTTCCTCCTCAGTTGAAATGGAGAAGGGCTCGGCCTCGCAAAAGTTCCCCGAACCGTGGCATAATATTTATGTAGGACACCCTGCTATCTGTGACGACTCCACGACCGTTCACCCGCCTTAGTTTGGAGGGGAACCAAAATCGGTTTTCGGCGTTTCGTGGGCGCTTGCCGCGGCGGCAAGATCGCGGGGATTTGAGTGGCTCAAAAGCGCTTCCACAAACCAGTAATCATCCAGCTAGGGCGCATCGACAGGGATCGAGTGATCGAGACGGTCGCTGAGGCAGCCGAAATCCTGCTGCGGGAATGGCCGGCCCCGGAATCACATCATCGCCTCAAGGCTATGAAGATTTGCCTTGCCGTCATTAATGGGCACAAGCCACCAAGCAAGGCACGTGAGGCGTTCATCATTGCTGCCAAGGACGCCCAGGTCTTGCTGAGTTAGGCTGCATGGGAGACGGTACCTCGTTGCACCTGACGTTGCTCCGAGCCCTCTCCGTGAACGTGACCGCTTGATTCGGAAACTCTCAGGGCGCCCGGCTGTGGCCAGGGACAGGCCGGCGATTACCTATGGGCATCGAACAGATATTAGAATCCGCTTGAAAGTTCGATTTCTGCGGACCTATAAAAACGCTTTCCCATTGCTAGAGGGCAGCGGCGATGGATAAGCTTGATGTTCCGGTATCGGCTTTTGACTGCGACGTGCTGCGTAGCGCCTTCAAGAAATCCGTCATCGAAGAGAACATTCCCGAAGATCGATGGCGAGAGCATGCCCTGCTTTTAGTCCGCGCCTTTACAGGCAGGGATGACATCGATCCCCAATGCCTGGAATGGATTGTGCGGAAGTAGCCGCTACCCGGCGGCAGGGGACCGAGTCAGTCCGCCATGCTGCCGTCGCGGTGCTGCATGGCGTCGAAGATCATCTCGAACACGCTACCGACTTCCTCGGAAATTTCCGCGCAGGTTATGCCCTGCTTATAAGCAGCCTTCATCGCCTGATCGGCCAGGTCGCTGATTGCGATCGGGTCGTCCGTAACCACGTTGGGCAGATGGTCCGCCATCCATTTGTCGAGGAAGTTGATGCCGCGTGTACTCATCAAGCCTAAAGCGCGACACTGGTTCTAGGTTCCGTCTCAAGGCCACGACAGGCCGCCACCTCAAGCTTCCGTCCGTTGAGATACACCCAAAAGAAGTCAGGTCTGAACCCTTGAAGGCTTCATCTGGGGGACTAGCATCAACTCACTGGAGTTGGTGGCAACGTTGGACGACGATAGAGGCGAGCATTTTTGGGCTTTTGACCTTGACGCTCTGCGCAAGGCTTTCCGTGAGTTCGCTCGGGAACACGACATTGCGGCTCCCGAATGGGGCGAACAAGCCCAACGGTTTCTAGAAAAACAAAAAGACAGGAAGCGCGAACCGACCGCTACCCCAGGAGACCTAAGGCTTCTTGGGCGGCGGTCCCTTATGGCCGGCAAAGATCGGTGATTGCAGACCGGCGGACAGAATTCACAGCCGCTCCAAGGCGGCAAGGCCTTCTCGAGCCGATCCAGCCGATAGCCCGTCGAGGATGTGCCTCACCGAAGGTCTGCACTAAAGGGCAATGGCCCGCGCCCAAGCAGCGGACGCGGGCCGACCAAGCTTTGGAGCCTTGATCAGCAGCCGGAAGTGAGGGCTCCCTAAGCTACTGTGCGTAAAACAGGCCGGCGTCAGCGAAGTTGCGAGGCACAAACAAAAAAGCCGCCGACCGAAGCCAGCGGGAAGGGTGTGAAGTAGCCAGATCGGGGTCTGGCAGAATAAGCACCGGTTTTTGTTTCAGTGACCCATACCCACAAACAACAAAAACCCCGCACTAGGCGGGGTCCTTGTCTTGGTCGAAACCTCAATAGGGAGAGATGCACTCCCGACGAGGGCCGTAGTTCGGCTGGAACGTATTGTCCGACGCGCGGTAGGATCTGTAGCGGTCATAGCACCACTGCACATGGGCGTCGTCATAGCGGTGGTAAACACGATGGTAAACACGATTCTGGTTGACGATGGCGCCGGTAATCAGCGCGCCTGCAATGAAGGCGCCAGCCGGGAACCAGAAATCGCCGTGGCGGCGATAGCCCCGATGATATTCGCGGTAACCGCGATGGCCATTCCAGTAAACGACGCCGTTGCTGCGCGAGAAATTGCGGTCGCCGTTGAAGTTGCGATGCCTCATCCACGGCTTGTAGTCGACCTCCTGAAGATTAGATGACGCCGAGGGGGCCTGCGCCGTGAACATTTGCGCGGCACCTGCAGGCAAAGCTGCCGTTGCCGCGAACGAAGCTGACAATGTGGCTGCCAGCAAGCCCGATATGATCTTGTTCATGATCTTCTCTATCTTTCCGTTGCTGTCCCTTGTGGGATTTGAACGGATTAAGAGCATTCTGGTTCCGCTCGCCTACTCGGCATCCATGTCGAAAGCTGGGCGGCATGGCAATCTGGCTTTCTCCATTGGAAACAATTGCCTCTCTCAGCGTTAGTGCATGGTCCAACATCATGGGAGATCCGGAGATGGACCCGGCTACTGCGGCAGTGATGATTTTGCTTTCGTGCAGCCAGATCGAGCCTCTTGTCTGCAAGCCAGTTAATATGCCCCCGGCGGTATTTTCATCGCTTGACCAGTGCCGGACCTCACTGAAGAACAAGATAGCAACGGCTCCCAGGGGCCAAATCATCGGCCGCTGCCGCCGAATCGACGCGACGATGACGGGCTCGCTACCGAACAGCTATTCAACAGTTGTTGTCACGCGAGGCATCGGGAAAAACAGCGTCAGCAGCACCTACCTCGTGCCGCACAAAAACTAAAAAGCCCGCCACCGTTGAGGCAGCGGGCGTAAAGTGTGACGAGGGGTTTGAATTCTCGTCGGAAGAAAGCATTAGCCGAAGCTCAAATTGCAGACAACTACCCCTTCCGGCCTATGCGACGTTATAGGGACACCAGCACTTCCTGAGACTTCATGTCGTCAGGCCACATGACCGTTTCGCCGTAGTCCTCCGGGCAATACCCCTTCGCGTCGTGTTGCTCTTCCAGGTCGCAATCATCTTGCTCGCGGTCATCTGTGCCGAGACGCGGAGGAGTCGGCCAAGCTTTCCTTCAAAGCCGAGTATTTGCATGTCGACCTGGGCAACCCCAGCTTCGATTCGGTAGATATTCCGTCTACCGATCGCATCCACTTCGCGCCGCTGCTTTGGCGTCACGGCATAGTCATGCTCGCAGCAAGGCGGATGGCAAGGGAGCACACACATTCGGCCTGCGCATGCACAAGGATCTCGCTTGGTCATAAGACGCGGAATAACGACGGCGGTTGGCCCTGTGTTGACCGCATCATCCCAGTGAAAAATCGGAATCGATTTTCGTTGGGATCATGCGCAAAATCAAAGGCCATGGCGTTTTGTGCACCCCCACGGGCGAACGGTGCTGTAGACGGATCAAACGATGCGCATATTGCTCGCTGAGGACAATCGCGAATTGTCGACATGGGTTGCCCGCCTGCTGCGGCGCGACAACTATGTGATCGATTGCGTCTTTCGCGGTGATGATGCCGATGCGGCGCTGGCCAGCCAGGACTACGCTTTGGTGATCCTCGATCTGGCGTTGCCGCATCTTGACGGCATCGAGGTGCTGCGCCGGTTGCGCGGCCGCGGCAGCACGACGCCGGTCATCATCCTCACCGCCAACGATGCCGTATCGAGCCGTGTCCGTGGCCTCGACAGCGGTGCCGACGACTATCTGGTCAAACCCTTCAACGTCGATGAATTCGAAGCGCGCGTCCGTGCGCAGCTCAGGCGCGGGCGGGCGAATTTCGATCCGATGGTGCGGTTCGGCAGGCTCGCCTTCGACACCCAAGGACGGACCTTCGTGCTCGGTGAAACACCACTACATCTGACGGCCAGGGAACACGCCGTGCTTGAAACGCTGATCATGCGCGCCGGCCGGCCCGTGCAGAAGACCGTGTTGGCCGAGAACATCTTCGGTTTCGACGACGAGACGAACCCGAATGCCCTGGAAATTTGCATCCACCGCGTCAGGAAGAAGCTCGAGGGCAGCGGCATGGCCATCACCACGCTTCGCGGTCTCGGCTACGCCCTCAGAATCGACGATGGCCAATAGACGATGGCCAACAGAAGCCTCCAGCGTGAACTGCTCGGCTGGCTGGTCGTGCCGCTGACTGCAGTCGTCTCGTTCAACGTGTGGACAACTTACAAAAACGCGGCGGAAACCGCCAATCTGATCACAGATCGAACCCTTCTGGCGTCGGCCCGGGTGATCGCGGAAAACATTCGCGAGAATGACGGTGTGCTGGAAGCGCCGATCCCACCGGCGGCGCTGGAAATGTTCGCCTCCGATCAACCCGACCGCGTCGTCTACCGCGTGACGACGCCGCGCGGCCAGGTCATTGCCGGCTATCCCGACGTCATCGCACCGCCAGGGGCGCCCGTTGATCTCAACCCGGTCTATTTCGAAACAACTTTTCGCGACCAGCCTGTCCACGCGGTCGCCATTGCCCAGCCTATCGTCAGCACGCTGAATCCGGGCAATGCGATGGTGGCTGTCGGTCAGACGCTGAGGGCGCACGACAAGCTCATGACCAGCCTATGGCTGAAGGCGCTGCGCGACCAGGTGCTGCTGGTCGCGGCTGCCGGTCTGCTCGGCGTTTTCGGGCTGCGCCGTGGCCTCGCGCCGATCCTGCGGCTTCGCAACGATGTGATGGAGCGCGATCCGACGGAGCTGAAGCCTTTCGCCGCCGACACCGTGCAAAGCGAATTGCGGCCGTTGGTCGAGGCTCTGAACGAGGCTTTCGACCGCATCCAGCGCCAGATGGCCACGCAGAGACGCTTTGTCGCCAACGCTGCGCACCAGCTGCGGACGCCGCTGGCGCTGTTGAAGACGCAAGTTGGTGTCGGCCTGCGCGAACGCGATATCGGTACCAAGGATGAAGTTCTGGCCGCGGTCGACAGGTCGGTCGATGGCATGGCGCGGCTGTCGAACCAGCTTCTTTCACTTGCCCGCGCCGAACAGGGCAGTGCGTCGCTGATGAAATCCGAAGTCGATTTCGGCGCCGTGGCCAGAGATGCCCTCGAGGGGCTGGCGCAGGCGGCATTGGCGCGCAACATCGATCTCGGCTTCGAGTCCGGGGAAGGTAGCCTGGTTGTGTGGGGACATCCGACCTTGCTGCGCGAGCTGGTCGTCAACCTGGTCGACAACGCCCTGCGCTACACGCCGCAAGGCGGCTCGGTCACGGTGGGGACTGGCTACGAAGCGGGCTGGGTCTTACTGCAGGTGGAGGACACCGGGCCCGGCATTGCTGGCGGCGACCGGGAAAAGGTGTTCGAGCGCTTTTTCCGCGGCTCCGAGGCCGGCAGTGAAGGCACCGGTCTGGGTCTTGCCATCGTGCGCGAAATCGTCTCCTCTCATGACGGCCAGATCGAACTCGCCAATCGCCGGCCGCCGCCCGGATTGAGTGCGCAGGTCAGGCTGCCAGCCCACCCGCCAGCTGAGACTTGATGCAGCTTACTGCGTCTCGTGCAAAGGCTGCGGCCGCCACTTCGCCAGCCGGTCCTCGACCAGCGTCATCAGATATTCCGCGCCGAGCGCCACCACCATGACGATGACAATGGCCGCATACATGCCGGCGGCGTCGAAGGATCCTTTGGCGATGTTGATCAGCAGGCCGATGCCGTAGCGCGAGCCGACGAATTCGCCGACGATGGCGCCGATGATGGCGAAGCCGAAGCTGACATGCAGGCTGGCGAAGATCCAGCTCATCGCCGACGGTACGATCACCGAACGGGTCAATTGCCAGTTGGAGGCACCAAGGATGCGGGCATTGGCGATCATCGCCCGGTCGGCTTCCCGCACACCCTGGAAGGCGTTGTGGAAGACGACGAAGAAAACCATGACGAAGGCCAGCGCCACTTTCGAAGCCAGGCCGAGACCCAGGATCATGATGAAGATCGGCGCCAGCACCACGCGAGGAATGGAGTTGATGACCTTGATGTAGATGGAGAAGATGTCGGCGGCCATGCGGTTGCGGCCGAGCGCCACGCCGATGATGATGCCGGCGACCGACCCGGTGACGAAGCCGATCGTGGCTTCCTCCATCGTGACGTAGAGATGGTACCAGAGCGGTCCTTCGGACGTCCCCTCCGTCGTCCATTCGTAGAGCCTTTCGGCGATCGTGCTGGGCATGGCGTAGAAGAACGGGTCGATCCAGGCGAGGCGGGCGGCGATCTCCCACAAGGCGAGGAAGACGACGAGGATGGCGACCCGCCAGAAGATTACCGTGCGGCGCCGGTGCGTCGCCGCCTTGGCGGCGGCGGCTTCGATTTCGGCATCCGAGGTTCCCGGCCTAAAGCTTCCGGTGCTGATGTCGATGGCTGCATCAGTCATAATGTTCTCCCTCAGGCAGCGGCACGTGCATAGCTGGTCTCGACCTCTTCCTTGAGGTCGGCCCAGATCGTGCGCGAATAATCGATGAAGCTCTGCTCGTAGCGGATATCGGCGACGATGCGCGGCCGCGGCAGATCGATGGTGTAGACCGACTTCACCGTCGCGGGACCGGCGGTCAGCACATAGACCTTGTCGGCCAGCGCGATCGCCTCCTCCAGATCGTGGGTGACGAAGACAACAGAGGCCTTGGCCTCGGACCAGAGGCGCAACAGCTCTTCATGCATGAGCACGCGCGTCTGCACGTCAAGGGCCGAAAACGGCTCGTCCATGAGAAGAATCTCGGGGCCGTTGATGAAGGTCTGGGCGAGCGCCACGCGCTTGCGCATGCCGCCCGAAAGCTGGTGCGGATAATGCTGCTCGAACCGCGACAGGCCGACGCGCGCCAACCAGTCGCGCGCCGCGGCTATGGCTGCCGATTTCGCCTTGCCGCGAAACAGCGGACCCGCCATGACGTTCTCGATCACCGTGCGCCAGGGAAACAGCGCGTCGCTCTGAAATACGAAGCCCATGCGCGGGTCTATTCCCTTGACGGTGGCGCCCATGACGCGAACCTCGCCGGCACTAGGACTTGCCAGTCCGGTGATCAGGTTGAGGGTCGTGGACTTTCCGCAACCTGTCGGGCCGACGACGGCTACGAACTCGCCACGCTCGACCGTTATGGTGAAGTCACGCAGTGCCGTCAGCGACTTGCCGGTGGGGGAGAGGAAGCGGCGGCTGACATTGATCAGCTCAATCGCCGGAACGTTTTTTTCGATAGCCATGGTCAAACACACTCCAAGGTCGGGCGACCGCCTGTAGCCAGGCGTCGCCAGACGTGAAAACGGACGGTGCTGGCGCGATCAATTCGCGCCGGCCAATCAGCTATTTGGCGTTTTTGACGAATTCCGTCGTGTACGTTTTGGAGAGGTCGATCTGCTTGCCCTGCAGTTCCTTCTTGAAGGCTGAAAGAACCGTCAGCACAGTCTCCGGACCGCCCTCGGGCATTATCCCGTCGGCAGTGAACATCGCCTTGCCGGCGTCCAGCGCCTTCACATAGCCGTCCTTGTCGCCGACATAGTAGTCCTTCGGCATCTTGTCGGCGATTTCGGCACCGCTATGGGTGTTGATGAACTTCAGTGTCTTGACGAAGGCATTGGCCAGTTCCTGCACCGTCTCCTTGTGCGCGTCGACCCAGTCCGTCTGCATATAGAGGGAGGCGGCCGGGTAGGTGCCGCCAAGCGCGGCTTTTGTGCCTTCCATGGTGCGCATGTCGACGAGAACGGCAGCTTCGCCGGTCTTCAGAAGCCGGGTGATTGTCGGTTCGGTGGTCATGCCTGCTTGGATCTTGTCCTGCTGCATGGCAGCGATGAAGGTGTTGCCGGCCCCAACCGGAACCGAGGTGAATTCGCCGAGCTTCAAGCCGTTCTTGACGGCAAGATATTCCGTCAGGAAGTTTGTCGAGGAGCCCAGACCGGTCACGCCCAGGCTCATGCCTTTGAAATCGGCAGGCGACTTGATCTCGGGATGCTTGGTCGAAACAAGCTCGACTTCGCCAGGCGCCTGGCTGAACTGGACGACGGATTCGACGAATTTGCCTTTCGCCTGCAGGTCGATGCTGTGGTCATAGAAACCGACCACACCTTGCACGGCCCCGGCCAGCATCTCGTTCTCCGCATCGACACCGGCTGGCTCGTTCAGCAGCTCGACATCGAGACCTTCGTCCTTGAAGTATCCGAGCGCTTCCGCCAATTTGGCGGGTAGGTAGATCTGCTTTTCGTAGCCGCCAACCATGATCGAGATCTTGTCATCGGCGCGAGCTGACGGCGCTGACAGGGCCATGGTGGCAAGGAGTCCGATTGTAGCGGCTGAATCAAGCAGTGTTCGCGTAAGCGACATGGCCTCTTCCCTTCGTTCGTTTCCCTCGTCCTCTCTTCTCTCGCTGCTTTGCAGTGATGCGGGGACGCCTGCCAATGTCTATGGCAGCAACCTTTCATCAACCTTTCAAGTCGACCCGGACCAGCTAGACTGAGAGCATGATCGCCGACTGGTGTAGTCAATGCGAATCCTTTGGGCCGGGCTTTGGATTTGCTGGCGTTGAGCCTGACAGGCGCTGCGGGCCTCGTTAATGCATGCTCAGCAGACGCCGCTATTCCGGTGGCTACGGATCTCGCGCGTGATGCCGATGTGCCTGCCTTTCCTTGTCGGCCTCGGCTGGGCGGCAGCGCTGCGCAGCGTGACTGTGACCGGCCGCATCGACGGCCATCTCGTCAAGCTCGACTTCGCCGATGGCCATGATGCATGCCGGCGACCTCCTGCAGGCCGCTCTTCCGCAAGACCCAGGCCACCCAGTCGCGAGAGGACGTGTCGCTTGGAAACGCCATGCTCGATCTTGCCCGAGCGAAGAGGCTCACCGCCAATGGGGCCCGTCGACGCAGGTGCTGGACAAGCAAGGCATATTCAACGCCTTTGCAGGAATCACGCTTACCGATTTGTAAGAACCCGGCAAATCCCCGGTATAGTTGACAAGGCAAAGTTGTCCCCGAACCGCTGCGGCTGATTATCCCCTCTAAACCGAAAGCCTGCTGTGTTCGAGAGAGGTGGCTTTTGCAGATGCTGCGTCGCAGTGATCCCCTTCGATCAAGCCGATGGATATGGATCGCCACGTCACTGGTGCTTCTCACCATTGTCTGTCTCGTGGCCGTCATGGCCGGACATGAGCCGGCTCCCGATGAGCGGTCGTATCTACTTTGGGTCTGGTGACAGCTTCGGCTTAGACGCCTTCTATCGCGTGCGCGCCAGCCGCACGCCCACCACAAGCCCGCCAGACGGAGTTTCTGAATGTTCCAAATCGATGCCGCCGTGACCGCCTGGATCAACACATGGGCCGGGCAGGCCCCCGGGCTCGACCTAGTCATGATCTGGGTTTCGACAGCAGGCGTGCCGCTTCTCGTGCTGGCTGTTGCCGTTCAGTGGTGGGTGCCGCGGGCGGATCGGGCGACACGTCACATTGTGGTGACAGCCGGCCTGTCCTTCCTTCTCGGTCTGGTCATCAATCAGCTCATTTTACTGTTTGTGCAAAGGGCCCGTCCCTACGATGCCCATGTCACCCATCTGATCATCGGCCCGACCGTCGATTTCTCGTTCCCGTCCGACCATTCCACGGCAAGCTTTGCCATCGCGGCGGTCTTTTTGATGTACGGTCTGCGTTGGCGCGGGGTCTTGTTTATGACGGCGGCGATGCTGATAGCGCTGTCGCGCATTTATCTCGGAACCCATTATGTCAGCGATGTCCTGGGTGGCGCGGCGACCGGCTTTCTGGCCGCGATCCTGATGCGCGCGGCCTATCGGGAAAACACCCGGCTCGACCGCTTGATCACCGGAGTGCTGTGAGGACCTGCAGGCAGGGCGCCTGCATGGTGTGCAGCGCTCGTCGGCAGGCATGAGCTACGTTGCCTGCCGACAAGTCCTCCACGTCCGGCCTTACTTGGCCGGCTGGACGCTCGACGCCGCCAGCTTGCCGGCCTTGGTCGAGTAAGTGACGACAACCTTTTCGCCGACCTTGAGCGTCTCGGCCTCGATTCCTTCCGGCAAGACGAACGTCTTGCCGTCGGAAAGCGTGATCGAGTCGCCACTCTTGTCGACACTGGCGATCGTGCCGGTGGCTGCCTTGGCGAAGCACCGGTCGAGGTTCCGAGGGCCAGTACCATTGCGGTAGCGATGACTGATTTCTTCATGTTCGTTTTCCCGTTTGGTTTCGTTGCCATGCCGAAAGGGGCCGTTGGGTCCGGAGCGGCAACGGTGACGATCCGGAGCGTCAGGCTTGTCGGATCATTTCTCTCATTCGAGAGAAGATGGGATCGAGTCTAGGCGGCAGAGTTTGCGACAGGATTGCCGCTACTTTACAAATAGGTAAGCCCGCCGCTGCGCACCCTGAGGTCAAGCCCGAGCGCAGACTTTTGGGTGACATCCCTTAGAAATCCCGCAAGTGCTCGGCGTCCTGTCCGGACGAAGGCCTGGCCGACAGGACCGCGGCGACGACCGAAGCGGCGACAAGGCCGAGCACGACACCAAGGTAGGCCCAGGGGATCGACAGCGCCTCGGGCGGCGGGTCGAACACGCCGGTCAGCAGCTTCACCAGCATCCACGCCGTCAGCAAGCCCGACAGAAGACCGAATGTGAAGCCACCGACGAGGATGAGGAGGCCTTCGCCCCACAGGAAGGCTGCCAATTGCCGGGGCTTGGCTCCGATGGCGCTCAGTATGGCGAAGGTCCTGCGGCGCTCGATGAACCCCAATGCCAGCATCAGGCCGGCGGCGGCAGCCGCCATGACGACAGAAAATCCCAGCTCGATCGTCGTCAATCCGCCGAGGTCGACCGCCGTCAGGCTCGAGCCGATTAGATGGGCGGCCTGGCCGATGTCGGCGATCTTCAGCGACGGATCGAAGGAGAGCGCCGAAGCGGCCTGTCGCGCGAGTACTGTCGGATCGGCCTTTGCCCGCATCAGCACATACTCGGACGTTTCCGATCCGGTCATGCGGGCGACATAGGCGGCGTTGGCGACCAGGAAGGAGTCCTTCGGCGCGGTCGGAAACTCACGCGCGACGCCGATGAACTTGAAGGCGATGGGATGATACTGATGGTCCGTTGCATCCATGAGCCGAAGATTGATCGTGTCGCCCTGCTGGAGCTGGAAGTCCTGCACGGTCTCTTCCGACACCAGAACACCGTCGGGTGTCAGGGTGAGCTGGTCGAGCATGCCGGCCGCGCCGGCGCCGCTGAAATAGGCGTCGGAAAGGCTGGTGGCGCGTTCGATGCGCCTGGGGTCGATGCCATAGAGATCCTGCAGATCGGCACCGACATAGGCGAAACGGTGCTGCATGGGTTCTGCCGCGGCTGCCTCTGGCAGTGAGGCCAGCGCCGCCAGATATGTCCCGGCCGGTCTGTCCGATGTGCCGAAGACGGTAACGTCGGAGCCGTTTGTCAACTCCGCATCGATGCGCGCCTGTGCGTTGTAGGTGGTGTTGAAGATCGCGGTCGACGTGGCGAAGGAGATCGCCAGCGCGGTCATCGCGATGCCGATGGTCAGGCGCCCCGATTGCCTCGACAGCGCGGCCGATACGACAGAAGCGAGGGGTCCGGCGGCCGGTGCAATGATTGCCCGAAGACCCCTGCCGTTGCGGGCGATGATGGCGCCTGACAGCCGCACGGTCAGCAGCGCCATGCCCAGCCAGAACAGCGCCGGCGCGATGAAAGCCTTGTAGTCCACAGCGGTTGCGGCGACGCCTTCCGGCGCAAGCACGATCTGGTATCCGGTGCTTGCCGACTGCCAGAAGAAGAGCCCGGCTGCCGCGAGCAAAAGGATGTCCAGCCACAGGCGCTGCCAGAGTGGCGTCGCCGTCCGGCTGACGGTGCGCCGCGCGGTACTGACAGTCGCCCAGCGCGCGTCACGCCAGGCGGGAAACAGAAAGGCGGCGAAACCGACGAGCAGCCCGAACAAGGCGACGAGAAGCAGTGTCGGACCACTCGTGCCCGCCGTTGCATGCTGGCCCGCGGCGATGCGGCCGAAGAGCAACGCCGCTGCAATGCCGAGCGCGGTACCGCCGACAGCGGCAATCGCGGCCTCGGCAGCCGACAGCGACAGGATCGTCTTTGTCGTGGCGCCGCGGACGCGCAACAGCGCCTGCTCCATGCGCCGGCGTTCCGCACCGGACGAAGTGACGGCAAATGTGAGCGCAATGGCCAGCGCAATGCCGGGCAGCCCGAGAAACAGGAACAGGACGGAGGCGTAAAGTGCGTCCTCGCGGACTGCTCCGAGGCGGGAGCCTAGATTATCGGCGACCAGAGCCTGTCCGACGACCCGGGCCTCGAGATTGCGCTGCGCACCGGTGACGACCGTATAGGCCGTGACCGGGTTGGGTGGCAGCGCCTCATGGGCAAGCCTGACATGCCATTGCAGCCTGGTGGTGTCGGGACGCATTTTCTGCTGCGGGTCGAACAATTGCTGCCAGTCCTGCTGCGGCAGCACGAGCACATTGTCGGGCGGCGCCTGCGGAGCAGCCTGAGGCGGCAGGCCCACCGCCTGGAACAGCGAATCGGCGTCGGGAAGGTCGATGACGCCGGCAACTTTCACCTCTGCCGGCGGCAGGCCGATCCGCTTGATCGATACCGTATCGCCTGGGCCGACATGAAGGTTGGCCGCCGTCTGCTGGGCAATGAGAACGCCGTCGGTGTTGCCGGAAAGCGGTCGGACTTCCGCCGGAAAGTCTTTCGCATAGAAGCTGTCGAAGGCGATGACCTGGCCCGGTCCGGTGGTCTGCGTCGTGCCGCCGGTCTGCGCTTCGAAACCGGCGACATTGGCGTAGCGGACCTGATGAACGGCCTTGACCGGCGCGGCTTCGGTCAGCGCCTTGCCGATCAGGTCGGGGTTGGCAGCGGAAATGACCTGAACCTGCCAGTCGATCGGCACGGCCGATATGGCGCGCGCCGTCATCAAGGTGCCGGCGTTGGCAAGAAAAAGCGCCATCGCCGCCAGCAGCGCCACGGTTAGCGCGACAGCTGCTGTGGCACCGGCGACGCGCAACAGTCGGCGGGTGAGAGCGCCGCGCATCCATAAGACCAGCATCATGCCGCCCCGCTTCTCGGTCGCCCCGCGATCAGCCGGCCGTGGTCCATCGTCCACCGCGTCGCCATCCGGGCGGCCACGGCTTCATCATGCGTCGCCACGACCAGGGCGATGTCCGTTCCCTCCAGTCGGTCCAGCACGGTATCGAAGAACAATTGCGCCGTAATGCTGTCGAGCTGCCCGGTCGGCTCGTCGGCTAGAACGAGTTTCGGTCCGATGGCCAGCGCCCGGGCCATCGCAATGCGCTGCGACTGGCCGCCGGACAATTCCTCCGGCAGTTTGTCGCCAAGCTCGCCGAGACCGAACGAACCCAGCAGCGCTGCCGCGGTTTCGTCCGCGGCGGCGCTTTCGCCGGCCAGCACCATGGGCAGGCCGACATTCTGGGCCGCCGTCAGGGCGGGAAACAGGCTGGGCGACTGGAACACAAATCCGATCTGACGCGGCCGCAGTTCCTCGAACGGGCCGAGCCCCGGCCATTCGATGGTGCCGCTCGTTGCCCTGTCCAGCCCGCCAAGAATATGCAGCAGCGTTGTCTTGCCGCTGCCGGAGGGCCCCACCAGGGCAATGCGCGCGCCCACCGCAATCTCGCAGTCGACATCGCGCAGAACGGTGATCCGGCCGCCGTTCCGGTCAGGAAAGTCGCGGCCAAGAGCTTTGCCGGCAACGAGCGTCCTATTCAACCGTCGATCCTCCCGTCTCTCAGACGGATGATCCGGTCTGCTCTTTGCGCCAGCGCTTTGCTGTGGGTTGCGAGCAGCGTCGCCAATCCGGCTTCGCGTCTGGCCTCGAACTGCTCGATCATCCGGGATTCGGTGTCGCGGTCGACCTCCGCGGTCGGCTCATCGGCAACCAGGATGGGCGGGTCGGCGGCCAGCGCCACGGCAAGACCGGCGCGCGCCGTCTCGCCACCCGAAAGCTCGGTTGGAAATGCATTTGCGCGATGCGAGAGGCTGACGCTTTCCAGCAGGGCGCCAATTCGTTTCTCGTCCGGCTTTCCCGCCAGCAGCATCTGCAAACGGACGTTCTGTTCGACACTCAGATGGCCAAACAAATTGCCGGACTGCAGGAGGATGCCGAAATTGGCGGCGCGAATGCGCGTTCGCTCGGCCTCCGATCGCCGGGTCAGGCGCTGGCCGGCCACCTCGACATGGCCGCCATCCGGCTCGTCCAGCCCGGTTACGCAGGCCAACAAAGTGGATTTGCCGCTGCCGGACGGCCCGGTCAGGGCGACGATCTCGCCGGCCGACAGCTGAAAACTTACACCGCGCAGTGCCGCCGTCTCGTCGTCGCCGATGTGATAAAACCGATAGAGTTCGTGCGCGTCCAGCGCGTGCATCTCACTTCCACCGCAACGAGCTGGACATCAACTGCCACTGGTCGACATTGTCGGCGCCCTTTGGCGCATAGAGTTCGAGCGTGACGAGCTTGCCGTCCTTGAAATAGAGGTAGCGCTCGTTCTCCAGGCGGACCTGCTTGTTGGTCACCGCATTAGGTTCGGAGTTGGACGTGTAGACGATGCGGATTGCCGGCCCCGCCGGCAGCTTGACTTGCTTGACCGCGGTAACCCGGATGGCTCGACCAGTGGATTGCAGCTTCGGAACATAGTCCGCCTTGGTGCCGTCGACGGTCGGCGCGGCGTCCGCCTTCGCCGCGGAGACAACCACACCGTCAAGCTTGTCGACGAAGCTGGCGCCGTCGGCACGATCCGACCGCGCCCAGCCCTCCGGTACCTTCATGGTGAAGCCCTGCGGCGAGGCATAGTCGATGAAGACCTGGGTATCGGGAATGTCGCCGGGGGGGTTCTTTTCCGCGGGAACGGCAGTTTCGGCAGCAACCGCCGGGAGGCTTGCGAAACCGGGAGCGAGTGCGCCAGCGGCGCCCAGACATGCGGCGACAGTAAGGATTCGGCTGATTTTTCGATGAGCTGACATCATTTGAGCGGCCTTTCGAGCTGAACGGCGAATGCTCCCACTATGACGCGTCAAGCTTACAGGCATGTCGCCTCATTCATACGGATCGGTAAACTTCTCATCGCCGTCGATGGCGCCGTCATGTCCCCGAAATGAGACCTGGGCGACCTTACGTTTCCGTAAGGTGACAAGGCGCATGACGCACGTTAGGTAGAATCCTTTGCC
Source organism: Mesorhizobium sp. P2_E10 (assembly GCF_056404235.1). Taxonomy (NCBI): domain Bacteria; kingdom Pseudomonadati; phylum Pseudomonadota; class Alphaproteobacteria; order Hyphomicrobiales; family Phyllobacteriaceae; genus Mesorhizobium; species Mesorhizobium sp. P2_E10. The sequence continues at coordinate 158,691 of NZ_JBFUEK010000009.1, read as the reverse complement.
TCAGGACATGAAGACAACAATGCCACGCGTTGTGCAGTCTATTGGGTATGCGAGCCTGTTTTGGTGCTGGCTGCAATTGCCGTCCGCGGCCTCAGAGTTGCCGGCCCCGCTTGAGCTCGAAAACCTGACATGGACGGAGTTGCGCGACCGGATTGCCGCTGGAACGACCACCATCCTGATCCCAATTGGCGGCACGGAACAGAACGGCCCGGCGATGACCTTGGGCAAACACAATGTCCGAGTGCGATTTTTGGCCGAGAAAATTGCCGCGCAGCTCGGAAACGCCCTTGTTGCGCCGGTTGTGGCATATGTGCCGGAAGGCCGTATTGATCCTCCCTCCGGCCATATGAAATTCCCTGGAACGATCACGATTACCGACAAGGCATTCCAGACCTTGCTCGAGCAAGCAGCGCGCAGCTTCAAGCATCATGGCTTCAAGACCATCGTTCTACTCGGCGATCACGGCGGCTATCAGGCCTCAGAGGCCGCGGTTGCCAGGCGGTTGAACAGAGAATGGAAGGACAAGCCGGCGCGAGTTTTTGCGGATCTGGGCTTTTATAGAATTACCCAGGAAACCTACATTGAGAAATTGCTGAATGCGGGAGTGAACAAATCGGATATCGGCAGGCATGCCGGGCTCGCCGACACTTCGCTCGCTCTTGCCATTGATCCTTCGATGGTCCGACAAGAGCGTCTTGGCGGCAGCGCCAAATTCGGGCCGGTGGACGGAGTCTATGGAGGGGATCCAAGCCGCTCGTCTGCGGCGCTCGGCCAGCTTGGCGTCGATGCCATCGTCGAAGGGACCACTACTGCAATCCAGGCATTCGTCGCAAAGCTAAAATCCAGACGCGGTTGATCGAATGCATGGGCTGTCGTGGACCTTGCCAAGAAATTCTGGAAACGCCCGACGTCCGCATATGTACAGCGACTTGGTCAAGCCAAAATCGTCGAGCTTTCGACATCCGGCGCTTGTCCGGCCACACCACGCCCGGCACCCTGATGGTATCATGTCGCCTGGTTCATACGGAGCAGTAAGCTTGAAGGGCGATGCCTAGCCAGCCGACGATTTGGCAGCCGGAAAACCGACGACGACCGCCAGGCCGGGATGGCGGTCTTCCAGCGCAATGGATGCGCCGTGCAGATCGGCTATGGCGCGGACCAGGCTCAGGCCAAGGCCGCTGCCGGGCGTCGTGCGGCTGTTGTCCAGCCGGTAGAGCCGCTGGAACACCTTTTCGCGCTCCTCGGTGGGAATTCCGGGGCCGTCGTCGCCGACTTTCGCGAGAATGCGGTCATCCCCCGATGTCACCGACAATTCGATTTCCGTGCCCGCCGGGCAATGCCGCAAGGCATTTTCCACCAAATTGGCGAACATCTGCGTCAGCAATTCGCGATCGCCGTGGATTTGGCTGCCGTGCTCCAGCACCATCTTTACCGAAAGCGACTTGCCGTCATCCTCGGCGACGCCGGCATAGATTTCGGCAATGGTTTCGACGACGCCGCCGAGGTCCAGGTCGATGAAGCGCGCCTTGCGCGCCCCGGCCTCGATCTGGGCGATGCGCAGCAAGGCGTCGAACGTCTCGTTGATCTGAAGACCTTCCGCCCGCGCGTCCGCCAGTTCATCGGATACGGCCTCGCCCGAAGCGGTCTTGTCGGCGGCGCTTTCCAGAATCATCTGCAGGCGGTTGAGCGGCGTCTTCAGGTCATGGGCAATGTTGGCGCTGACCTGCTTCATGCCTTCGACCAGCGCCGACAACCGGTCGAGGGCTGCGTTGACCTGCGCGGAGACCCCGTCGATATCGTCGCCATTGCCAACCAGGGGGATGCGAGCCTCAAGCCGCCCATGCGAGACGTCGACCATGGTGGCGGCGATGCCGTCGAGGCGGCGCTGGACACGCGACGCCAGCAAGGCGCCGCCGGCCACCGCCAGACCGGCGATGATCAGGGTCGCCCAGCCGAAACTCATCAGGATGATGCTTTCCAGCTCCTCGGTTTCGGACAGGCTGAAGGCGACGGTCAGACTGTTTGCGCCAACCGAACCGGACCAGGCACGGTAGAGGGTGTCGGCTGGCACGCCCGGCAGCGTGGCGTCAAACATCGAGAAGCCGTCGGGAAGGTCTGCCGCGGTAAAGTTGCCGGCCAGATGGTTGCCGGTGGGACCGGTCAGCGAAAACAGCTGCTCCTTCTTGGTCGAGAGCGCGGCATGGCTGTCGACCGTGGCAACCAGGTCCTCCAGGTCGTTTTCGGCGTAAGTCGCCGCGACCACGGAATAGGTCTCCTTGATGGATTCATCGAGCCGTTCGGCAAGATCGGCGCTCATCAGCCGGTAGACGATGGCGCCCGACAGGACAAAGGCAAGCACGAACAGGAAGGCGAAGGTCAGGGCAAGCCGGAAAGGCGTGCTGCGCAGCAGGTTAAAGCGGCGCATGCAGGCTGTAGCCGGTGTTGCGGACGGTGTGAATGAGCTGGGTCTCGAAGGGCTTGTCGATCTTGGCCCTTAGCCGGCTGATATGGGTCTCGACGACGCTGGTCTTGGGATCGAAATGGAAGTCCCAGACGCGCTCCAGCAACATGGTGCGGGTGATGACCCGTCCTTCGCCGCGCATCAAGACCTCGAGCAGGCTGAATTCCCGCGGCTGCAGGTCGATCACATTCCCCTGCCTGGTGACACGGCGCATGATCAGGTCCATTTCGAGATCGGCGACCCGCAAGGCGGTCTTCTGCTCCTGCGCCGCCGGCCGGCGGCCAAGCGCGTTGATGCGGGCAAGCAGCTCGGAAAAGGCGAATGGCTTGACGAGATAATCGTCGCCGCCGGCCTCGAGGCCTTCGACCCGGTCGTCGACGCCGCCAACCGAGGTCAGGAAGATGGCCGGCGTGCGCACGCCGGCGGCGCGCACCGCCTTGATCATCGACAGGCCGTCGAGGCCAGGGATCATGCGATCGGCAATGATCACGTCATAGGCGTCGCGCGTGGCGGCAAACAGCGCGTCATGGCCGTTGCGCAGCAGGTCGCAAACATGCCCGGCTTCGCTCAATCCCTTGACGACATAGTCGGCCGTCCGCGGGTCGTCCTCAACAAGGAGAAGGCGCATCTCTGTTCCGGTCTGTTGCCGACATTTCGAGGTAGCAGGCTATCACCGGCAGCGACCCGTTCCTAGAATGGCGGCAGCCGCCGTGTCCTCTCCGCCACGCTCAGCCGACTTGCACCACGGCTGGCGCTCATTCCAACTCTTGCAGAATTGGGTCCGTCTCGTCGACGTCCCTCTTCAGCGTCATGTAGAGAACAAGGGCGGCGATGCAGCCAAGGAAGAGGAGGCTGGTGAAGGTGGTGCCGAAGCCGAGGCCGCCATATTCGACCGGTTGCGACAGCAGGTCGCCGAACGAGGCGCCAAGCGGCCGGGTCAGGATATAGGCGAGCCAGAAGGCAAGGATGCCGTCCAGCCTGAGGACATAATAGGCGAAGGCGATGAGCGCGATGACGCCGCCAAACAACAGGCCCGTGGTGAGGTAGCCGATGTCGAAACTTTCCGCCACCAGGTCGCCGGCCGCGGTGCCGAGCGAAAAAGTGAACAGGATCGCCAGCCAGTAGAAGATCTCGCGCCGGGTGGTGAAGATGGTGTGGATCGACAGCGTTCTTTCGCTGGCGTACCAAACCGAAAATGTCGCGGCGAGCGCGATGCTGAAGGCGATGGTCGTCGTTTCAAGCCGCACGCCGAAATTGTCGACGAGGTTGTCGGTGACCAGCGTGCCGACGATGCTGATCAGCACCACCGCCAGCCAGTAAGCCCACGGCACGTAGCGCTTCTGCGCGAACTGCAGGACGAGGGCGACAACCAGGATGCCGGCCATGATCAGCGATGTGACGGTGAGCCCGAGGCCGAGATTGACGGCGAGATAGTCGGCCGCCGTCTCGCCCATGGTCACCGCCATCAGCTTGATCAGCCAGAAATCGACGGTGACATCGGGAACCCGGTTGAGAGCAGGCGCGGCAGTTTGGGTGGCTGGCGGCAGCATGGCGGTGTCCCGTCGTTGCGGGCTTACTTGCCCAGGATTTTCATGGCCTGGGCGAAGAAGTCGTCGGCGCGCTTGTCGTCGTCGGCATTGCAGCGCTCGATGCCCTTGGTCTCCAACTCGGAAAGCTTCGCCTTGTCCGTATCGCTGAGTTTGGCGTCGGCTTCCGCGGCGCGCAGGGTTTTGAGCGTCTCTTCGCAAGGCGCCGGTGCGGCGGAGGCGGATGCAATAGGGGTGGCGATGGCAAGGGCTGCGAAGGCGAGAACCAGTCTGTTCATGGGGGTTTTCCTGTTGGGGCCGGTCCTCCGGCGATCAAGCGCCGGCCAGGCCGGCCGGCAACAGCGACCATAGGGACTCGACTTCACCGGCAGCTGTCTGGCAGCTTACATTTTCGTAAGAATGAAAGAACGTCTGAACCATCACCAGCCGCGGGCGGCATTAGATGATTGGGGAACCTGGTTCATACGAAGCCGTTGTGGACGGTAGATTGAGGTCCTGCGCTTTGAGCGAACCAGTCCCCGATACGGAGCGCCGGCGCCTTTGGGGGGCACCGAGCTCACCTGCCAGGTCGAACCAGCGATCCGTCCGCGCAAGCAGAAACAGACTTCTTGCGGGGGTACTTGTTGCATGCCTGGTTTTAGGCTTCGGGGTGCTTGCCGACGAAGTCCGGGAAGGCGAAACGACCAAATTTGACTTGACCATCATGTCGGCTCTTCGCGCAGCCGATCCGGCCTTCCCGATCGGTCCGCCATGGCTTCAGGAAGCGGCCAGGGATGTAACCTCGGTTGGCAGTGTGGTGTTTCTCGGCTTCGTGTTGCTGGCCGGGGTTGCCTATCTTCTTCTGATCCGCAAGCGGGGTCTCGCCGTCTGGATGGCGGTGGCGGTGATTGGCGGCGAACTGCTCGGCACGATACTCAAGCTGAGCTTCAACCGGCCCAGGCCAGAGATCCCCCATGTCACGCGAGTATTCACGGCAAGCTTCCCGAGTGGACATGCAATGCTTTCAGCGATTGCGTTCCTGACCGTGGGTGCACTTCTTTCGCATGCAAATCAGGAGCTGCGGCTCAAAGCGTATTTCATGTCGATCGCCGTGTTTCTGACGCTGGCCGTTGGGATAAGCCGGGTCTATCTCGCGGTCCATTATCCCACAGATGTCTTGGCCGGATGGTGCATTGGTTCTGGCTGGGCGATCCTGTGTTGGACAGTCGCGCTATGGTTTGAGGAACGGCCGAAACGGGGGCGGGAAACTTGAAGGTTCTGGCCCTCATCAACAAAAAAGCCGGCGCTGCGGCGCGTAAGAGCGACATAGAGAGCGCCGTACGCGATGGGTTCGCCGAACGTGGCGTTGAGGCGGATGTGCGATTAGTGGACGGGCGAGAGGTTGGAGAACTCGCTCAGCGCTTCGTTGACGAAAACAAGTCGAGGTCCGGCCGTGGATCAATATTGGTGGTCGGCGGTGGCGACGGCACCCTCAGCAGCGCGGCCTCGGCGCTGGCGGGGACTGATCTGGTGCTCGGTATCCTTCCACTGGGCACATTAAACCATTTTGCCAAGGATTTGGGTGTGCCGCTCGACCTCACAGCGGCGATCGATACAATCGCGACAGGCAAGCCTGTGGCAGTCGATGTCGCCGAGGTCAATGGCCGCGTCTTTCTCAACAACTCATCGATTGGGATCTATCCCTTTTTTGTTGCAAAGCGTTCAGCTGAGCAGCGGCGCCGCGGGTTCGGCAAGCTTGACGCCATCGGACCCGCTCTCATGAGAACGTTGAGATCCGCCTCGTGGCAGGCTGTCCACGTCGCTGCTCAGGGCACCCGCGAAAGACTGCGGACGCCCTGTGTGTTTGTTGGCAACAATTTCTACGACATCGCCGATCTTGGCCGCCGCCGCAGCCTGTCGTCAGAAGAGCTGTGCGTTTACGTCGTCAAGCAGCAGTCCTGGCTTGGCCTTGCATTGCTTCCGTTCAAAATCGCGTTCGGCATGATCGACTCAACCCGAGATCTTGAAACCTATCGAGCTAGGTCACTCCAAATCACATCGCATCGCCACGCCATGCTGGTTTCTTTGGACGGCGAAGCCATCAGTATGGATATGCCCCTGAACTTTCAGATTCGACCGGCGGCCTTGCAGGTCCTTGCACCTGCCGGGATGACCAGTACCGATGGTCGCGGCTGAAAGTGGAGAACGGCTGTGAGAACCCTCGTCCACCTTTCGGATTTGCACTTCGGAAGAACAGAAAGCCAGCTGGTGGAAGCGATTGCGACCGAGGTTCGCGCGGTCGACCCCGATTTGCTCGTCGTATCGGGGGATCTGACGCAGCGCGCCCGGAAAGACGAATTCCTGCAGGCGCGGGCCTTCCTGGATTCCCTTCCTGGCCCTCGCATCGTGGTGCCTGGCAATCATGATGTGCCGCTCTGGAATGTCCTCGCACGCGCATGGAAGCCTCTGTCGCGTTACAGGCGCTACATCGAGGCAAACACCGAGCCGTTCTATGCTGACAGCGAAGTTGCTGTCGTCGGGATCAACACGGCACGATCCCTGACCATCAAGGATGGCAGGATCAATGTCCGCCAACTCGAGGCTGCGACAGAGAAATTCTCCCATATGTCCGATGACATCACCCGGGTGGTGGTCACTCATCATCCCTTTGAAGGGCTCGATCTGGAAAGCGACGAAGGGATTGTTGGCCGCGCGGATATGGCGATGGACGCCTTCTCGCGCAGCGGCGTAGACATCGTATTGTCTGGCCACCAGCACCTTCACCGCACCGGTTCGAGCGCGCGGCGTTACGTTATCGACGGCTATGCGGCGCTGCTCATTCAAGCGGGAACGGCGGTTTCATCGCGGCTTCGCCACGCTGCAAATTCGTTTAACATCATTCGTATCGAGCGCCCTAGAATCTCCGTCGAATGTCGAGCCTGGCAGCCGTCGCGGCCCGGCTTCGAAATCTCAGCCAGTTATTCCTTTCGGCAGGGTCCAGCCGGGTGGGAAGCTGCTTGAAGTGATCAGGAACCGCGTCTTACCCGTCCGCAACGAAAATACCGGTTAATGTCGCCCCCCAACCCTAGGGTGGCGCGAACTTAAATCGGCGTCTGGTTGGTCAGACGCAGACATGGGCGATTTCGCTCCCGTCCCAGATCTAGGGCATCCCCGAAACGTGCCATGCTGCGCCTGGTTTGTAGCGTCGACAGAAGCCTCGAATGAAAGATTGGCCGCTATGGCTGCTGCCAGTGTTCCAACAGGGTCAATCCGTTACGCAAGCTGCCCAGAAAGGCGGCTCCGAGCAAGGTACCTACAATCGAGCCCTTGCCGCCCATGAGCGAGGCGCCACCGATAGCTGCAGCTGCGAATCGCTTCCCCCAAGAATTGTAATTGTTACGCTTTTGCAGCATCGCAGAGCCCGTCGGTCCAGCCCCCGGCTCGGTTTTTCGACCGAGACCCCCTACCCCTTGGGGTGTCACGCTGCTTCGAGGTAGCCGCTCAGCACATACTCATCCGCGATGTCGATGGCGGAGAGGATGGCGGCCCCGAATTGCTTTGCGAACCTCAACGTCTCTCGGGCCATGAACGCCCAGGCCCTCGATGAACGCAACCTGGCCAGCGCCGTCAGCCGCGGCTAGTATTTCTTGTCGGGTCATGATCATCGGGTGGTCATCCCAGATCGAGAAATCGGCCAGGCCGGTAATGCCGCCCGCAAAGCGCGGAGCGGAAATCAAATATGTAAGGGGATGCTTGGGGCGCGAGTCCGGTTCCGGCCTGGCCGGTCTTCATCGGCGCCAAAGCGGCGACGGTCTTACTGCCACACATATAGGCGCGAGGGGCACAAGACGCAGGTCTTTGATTTCCGAGAAATGCCCGTCTACTAAGTGTGCGGTACTCTTTGGGCGTCGTGCAACAGTCGCTCTAGCCTAACAATCGTATCGCGAACTAGATCATGAGCGCGGCTGCTCTCACCAAGGCACATGGCCGCCTCGCATTCGCTTAGCACGGCGACGGCCTGCTGAATCTCGCGCTTTAGATCATCAGTCTTTTCGCTCATCGGCGATCATAACCCCTCCCGGTCGTGGCAGCAAACTGTTCCGCGATTGCAATACCCGCTCGTTGTCATTATCGGCTTGAGATCCGGCCGCAGTTTCCAGAGCGACTGCCACGAGATCCGGCGCTTGGTGACTGTCTCTGCGCCGACTGTAATGGTGCGGGCTGTGATCACCGGCGTCTCCCATATGGTTAGGCACCAGGCCGTCGGTTCTTGACTTGATCCACGAGATCGACGCGCGTGCCGTTTATGTCGTGGATGAGGACAATCATCTTAGGGCCAAACGAACTTGATAGATCGATGCCGACGACTTTGCAGGTTTGCCGCTGTCGGGATGAATGCCATCGATTGGATTGGTAAGCGGAATCATTTCAATTTCCATGGGTGAGTCTCCTCGTTGAAAAGTGCGGCACCACGTAAATCTGCGGCACCTTTGATTTTCTACACACAGCAGCGTGCGGCACTGTACCCACAAGGGTTACAGGTGCCGCGCCGCAGTGTTTTGCGGCACTTGCGGCACCTATTTGCGGCACCGCATTTTCAAAGTGCCGCAGTCGGTTTTATGTGCGGTTTTGGATGCCGATATTGGTCAAGGATTTCGACCACTTCCAACTCGCCAGCATCGATCCACGCGGCAAGCATTTCCTTAACCTGCGCTTTGCCGTCCTTGGTCTTGATGTCGATACCGAGGATTTCCGCAACGAGCTTCCCGGCCCAGGTGTCAGCCTGAGCGCTGGCCTTGTAGTCGCTGTTTTCCAGCCGCACCTTGATACCGGCGAGCACGTCGGCAGGAACGTCCGCAACCAGTGCGACGCGGGCCGCCTCCGCCTTCTCTGCGATGGAATTCGCAGAAGGCCACCGCCATGGGCCGACAACGCCGATGCTGTCGCCCTCGCTTCTAAACTTACCGCCGTTGCCCAGGCTAACGGACTCGAAGCGACGCCACTGGCTGCGCGTCGACTTGGTCATGTTGACCTTACCGAGATCGACACGGAAGTACTCGCGTCGATCGTCGACGCCCGCCTTGATGGCCTCCGCATGAGTCATACCGTTGATCGTTCGAACGGAACGGGCCTTATCCTTTAGCGCGCCACCACCGCGGCCGGAGTCTGCGGTCACCTCATCAGCGCCTTTGACGACGTGGTGGATTACCTCGACGCAACAATCGCCTCGCTCTGCAACAAGCTGCCAGGCCTTCGCAACGCGCTGAATGGCGCTATTATCGTTCTCTGGAACCTCGTGCGTTGAGACGAACGGATCCACTATTACTACGTCAATCTGATTGGCTTTGATCTCGGCGACCATTGCGTTTACGAGCGGTGCGCAGACCTTAAAGTCGCGACCAACCTGGCGCATTATGACGAACTCATGGTCGCGCCCGGAATCGGTGAACAACCGTCCGTCGATCTGCTCGTTGCTGATTCCGAAGTGCTTGGCTGCGGCGGAGAAGCGGCGCTCGATCTCGTCGCGCGGATCTTCGACGTTAATATACCAAGAGCGAAGTTTCTTACCCAACGGACCATCCGGGTCAAGCAGTGGGCGGCCGGTCACCATGGCAAGAGTCTCGGAGACGGCATGAGCGGACTTTCCGCCACCACCAGCCCCAACGGTCGACGTCAGGTATTTGCGGATGTAGTGGTGCCCGAATAGCCATTGGCGTTCGGGTATGAGCGAGGGCTCGCGGAGTAGAAACGGGCTAGCCTTGATAGGCTTCGGCGCTTCGTTGTCGTTGTCCGCCTTGAGTGGATCCTTCGGCTTCGCCGCTTGCAGCACCCTTAACGGCTCGTCATCAATGATGGCGTCCATGACTAGATCAAGCGCCGCGCCGCACGGCTCTCCGTCTATCTGTCGAATAATTGGGGTGCCTTCGCGCCAAAGCGTGACCACGGATACGCCTTCAACATCGCCCAAAAATCGAGCGAAGCTATCCGTCAGAATGCCAAGCCGCGGAACGTCTTCCGGCTTCAGTTCTGTCCAATGGCCCGAAAACTTTTCGATAGTGTCGCGAGTGGTATTCTTCCAATCCGGCTCGCAGTCCGCAAACGGCACCAGCACCTTGTCGCCGTATAGCATGTCGGCATAGTCGGTCAGACAGTCCAAGGCGTGCTCTCGCGGATCAACGCCAATAAAGTCTATGGCAGGCTCGGCCTGGTCGCCGAAACCAGCCGGCAGTTCGAAGGGCGCAATTTCAGGAAGGGACATTGGCGACGACGCCTCCAAACTGGTCAAAGGCGGCATCCGCCATTTGGCGCGCGTACGCGCCTGTGAACCTGGCGAAGCGCTGTCCATGCTTCTGTGGGGCGAATACGAAGCGCCTGCCTTCCGGCGTTAGCGCCAACTTGAGGCCGAGCACCTCAAAGCCTTCAACAATCTCGGCATCGAAAATCGCGACGTCGCGATACCGCCCGCCGCCATGATGGACAGCAGGCCTACAGTTCTTGACTATCAAGGTGAGTGTTCCTGTTTTTTAGCAGTGGCCGCGGTTGGTTCCGCAGTGGTTTTTTATGCTGCCCTGACGGCAGATATGCGAGCCTGAATCCATTCGGTGATTTCGCTTCGTATGAACGCGATCCTGCGGTCACCAAGCGGAATGGCCGAAGGGAAGCGACCTTCAGCGCGGTATCGATTGACCATGGTTCGGCTAAGGCTGGTCATGCGGGCGGCATCGTTGAGCGATACCAAGGTGAGTGAATTGTCGTTTGCGGGTGTCATGTGTCCTCCTCGCGAACGGCCGAAATCCGAACGCGGTTCAAGTGTTGATTTGAAATCTGGGAGGTTATGTCACCGTCCGCTCTGGGATCGGCGGGATGCTGGTCTGGCCATCCTGCAGGCGGACTAAAAGGTCCACGCACACAGCGAAGGTTGCTGATAGCGCGTATATAAGTTTTTGCGGCCAAATCGGCAACGGTGGCACAGTTACTTGGTGCCGCTGGTACAATAGGCGGCCCAATCCTCCATGAGCGCACGCCGCTTTTCCAACGCATCGCCGCGCGCGTACGCTCGCTCGACCGCATCGCCGACAGCGTGAGCTAATGCCATCTCGGCAAGCTCGCGCGGATGGTCAGAGGCTTCTGTGGCCCAGTCCTTAAACGTCGAGCGCATGCCATGCGTGGTTACAACCTTTGGCTTTCCGTCAGCGCCAAGTTGTTTAGGGTCGACCCACCCTGCCCGTCCGGCTTCAAGCTCCAAAGCATGCATTCGCTTGATTGCAGCGGCCAAAGTCATGTCAGATAGTTTCCCGCCGCGCACGGCCGGAAAGACAAGATCAGTACCCTCAAATCGTGGCGTCGCCTTGAGCAATCTCACTGCGGCCTTTGATAGCGCAACGCGATGCTCTTTGCCCTCCTTCATGCGTTTGGCTGGAATGATCCAGAGCGCTCGCTCCAGATCTATTTCTGGCCACGAGGCGCCACGCGTCTCTCCGCTTCTGGCGGCAGTCAGCATTGTGAACTCGAGCGCTCTCGCGCCCATGCCATCGACGCCACGCAGTTTCTTGACGAACGAAGCAACGCCACTGTACGGCAGCGCAGGATGATTGTTGGTGTTGGTCAGAGCATCCGGCTTGTGAAGGACATGCTCCAGATTGCCCTTCCATGCAGCTGGGTTCTCCCCCGCGCGCAGTCCTTCGACCTTGGCAGAATCAAGCACGCGCTCAATGCGCTCGCGCAGCTTTTCTGCTGTTTCCTGCTTGACGCCCCACAGCGGTCGAAGGACCGATAAGACATGTTGTACACCGATCTCGGCTACAGCAGTCTTGCGGATCGGTCCTGCATGAGTGGTCATGGTGTTTCGCCATCCCGCCTCAGTCTTGGCGCCGCGCCACCGTCCGGCCTTGACCGCCGCGTCAATGAAGTCGTCCGCGTATTGCCCGAACGTCTTCACCTTAGCCTCAGCCTTGGCTGCCTCGATCGCCTCGACGCCGTGCCTATGCTCGATCGGGTCTACACCCTGTCGCACTAGCGCGCGAGCCGCCTCAGCCTTCTGCCGGGCTTCGGCCAGGCCGACAGTGTGCAGCGGTCCCAATCCCAACTCACGCCGCTTGCCGCCGAAACGATAGTCCAAGATCCAATATCGACCCTTACCCTTCGCCACCAGCCACAGCCCGCCACCGTCGCGAAGCTTGGTCGCTTTGCTGGCCCCAATAGACTTCACTGTCAGAACGTTCCTGGTATGGCTCCCCATATCACTTTCCCCACTTTTTCCCCGCTATTGGGGTAAGCGCTATAGGTAATCGTCATGGACGCTATGGGCAAGAGGAATGTGGCTATTCAACGACTTATCCGATGTCTGGTGGTCGCTATGGGATACAATGGATACGGAAATGTATCCGGCCCGGGGAGCCAAATCTTTTCAAGCACTTAGACAAAGTTTAGCATCCTTGAATTTTGGGTGCTTTTCGACTTTGGGCTACACCGTGGGCTACAACTGCGAGCCTGATCCGATTCTGGGCCGGCGTGGCAGTTTGATTTCCAAGGGTTCCCTGTCACACTCCGCTAGGTCCATGCGATATGGACGTGACATACAAGAGGCGTCGAGGTGACCATGCTTACCCGATCGATCGACGCGCAAGAACTGTACGTCCGCATCGGCCACCATATCGAGTCAATGCCTGCCGGGATGGAGGTATACAGCGCAGAGAAGGCGATATGGGCCAGCCAGGCTGTTGCCCTGGTCGAGGCGGTCGGCAACCTGATGGATATGGCTGCAGTCAGGGATGCTTCGGAATGGTATCGCAAGCACCCAGACATTTACGCGAACACCTTTTGGCTCCTCCTGCAGCGTGCGCTGGCGCGCGCCGAGCTGGCAGCACCTGCAGCATCTTCTGGGTCTTTCCTTGCTGTCGGCAGCGCAATGGACGCGATGACCGCTATCGGCAAGGTTTTGAAGGAGGCGAGGTCAAGGCTGCTCTTCGTGGACCCGTATCTGGATCATACTGTTTTGACTGACTTTGCCGCCATGGCGGCCGAAGGAGTCAAGATCGATCTGCTGGCTGATTCCTTTTCACCGAAGACGGTGGCGACACTCGCGCCGGCGGCACATCGATGGGGTGCCCAATATGGAGCCAGACGACCCATAGAGGCTCGCGCCACGGCGCCACGGTTATTGCATGATCGGCTTATCATCGTCGACGACGCCAAGGTCTGGAACGTCAGCCAGTCGTTCAAGAATCTCGCCGGCAGGTCGCCAGCGTCCATAACCGTAGCCCCGGCCGAGGTTACAACGCTCAAGATTTCCGCCTACGCCGACCTGTGGGCGGCTGCCACGCCGCTGTAACTGAAGCCCGCCGCCGTGAGGCAGCGGGCTAAATGGGTCGGCATTGGACCCGGTTCTATGTCGGGTAATGCAGAGGGAAAAACGTGCGAAAGGATAGTGATGAGACATACGTCCTTGACCTGTGCGACGAGCTTCTAGGTTGTCAGTCACAGCGTCAGGCCACCTTTGATTTTTTGCGCGGAGATCCTGGACGACTAGGAATGCGGCGATGTCTCCCGGTAGATGCGTTTTACGTCAACCACGCCCTAGTTATCGAGTATCGCGAACGGCAGCATAGCGAGGCGATAAGACATTTCGACAAGCCGGACCGAATGACAGTTAGCGGTGTGCACCGGGGCGAGCAGCGCCGGCTTTATGATAATAGACGGCGCGAGCTATTACCTGCGAACGGTCTGCTGCTAGTCGAAATTGACTGGACGTGTCTTGCTTCGACAAAGGCTGGCAGGCTTAGAAGAGATCGGAACCATGACAAATCGGCCTTGCGTGCCGCCCTCGAATTGGCCGGCGTCGAGTTCGTCGCCGAGAATGGCGGCGGGGCTGGGGTGAGGCTGCGGAAATGACCGACCCCATAGAAGAGCGAATCAAAAGTATTGCGAGTGAATTGCAGGGGATGCGCGGGAACCAGCGCGACATGCTCACTGACCTCGAAATGATGCGAAACCGAATCCCCGAAATCCAGCAATCTCAAAGGCATTTGGTCGGGCTCGTAGGTTGCGTCCTAGTCCTGTTAGTCATCATTCTGGTGAGAGGTTAACAGCGGCAGCAATCATGGCGACACGATTTCAATCATCTGAGAGCCGCAGCTTTTGGGCAGGCATCATCCTTTGGTCGATTCTAGATTTTGCGATCGTCCTGGCCATAGCGTCGATTTGGAACGATTGGCCGGCAGCATTGGTGGTAGCCGCAGCTGCCACTGTCGCAATTTGGTTGACTCAAATGGTGCTGGCCCTCCACGGCTTCGCTCGCTACATGGCTTACTTCTGGTTTTTTGAGAGGGAGAGCCGAACTAGGGCAACGGTTGATCAGCTTGTTCAGCTGAAAATGCCGGCTCCCAATGCGCTCTACAACGACGTCGACGAATATCTACAGTCGGCGGCAAACGATCCATCAACATCAAATGACGGCAGATTATTTGCTGGAGCTACGCTTGGTCTTTTGGAGGCCACAAGGAAGTTTGGTCCTAGAGGTGTCGCGATCTCGACTGCCATCGTGCTTGAAGAAAGTCTGCGTAGGTATAGCAGCCGAACGACGATGAACCGTGCTGACCAATGACCCGCGTGTGGCTGGCTGGCCCTAGCGCCGGTTCACCTTCGGCGTGATCTCCTCAACCCTGACCTTGTTGCCGATCTCCTCGTGCTTCCGCGATCACACCATAGGCTGACGCGATCCCGCGGTTCACAATACAACTACAAGCGGTTGATTCCTTTGGGATGTAGCCGCCATCAGAGGTCCGTCGCGTGGGGGCACGCGGCGGGCTGCTGGTGGCCGGCGGAGCCGGGGTGAGGTTGCGCAAGAATCGGGTTTTGACGGCGTGTCATCCACCGTATTGAACGCGCCGCTCGACCCGCGCCTGGTCGCCGATTTCCTTTGCCTTGGCCAGAGCCTGGTTTATGTCTGTCGTGGTCAAGACAGTCCGCCAGTGCGGCGCCTCAAAAACGCTCACGATGTAGGTTGTCACCGGCATCCCGGTCATGCGATCGCTCCCCTACCGCCACGCCCGCGTCATGGTTCCGCGAGTGCTCATGGGGCCATTAAAGCGGAACCAGCCGTTAGGTTCCGTGATCCCGGTCACGGACCGTCCTTTGCCCTGCCGTATGCGTTCGGCCGCGAATCAGGCGTGTAGATCGGCCCGACTTTCTTGCTTCCACACTTGGCGTATTTCAGCCTGGGAATGAGGTCATCCGCCATCGCCGGCGCCTCTGGACCGAAGCGGTCGCGGAGATTCAGCAGGTCGAGCTTCTGGCTATGGTTGCATGGCGCGTGATGACAGTGCGCCGTCACCGTCATCTTCTCGTCTATCAACCGTTGAAACGTCCAGCCCTTGCCCATGCCGCCGATATAGCGCCGAGTCGGTCAGTCAACCAAGCCGAGCAGCCGGAGGCGGCTTGCTGACCGCGCGGCTTCGTCAAGTTCCTGACGTTAGGTCAAGAATCAGATATCGCTTAAGTTGCGGCGGACTTGGTGAAATGGCCCCGGCGCATTCAACCCTGGCGCCGGGGCCTATTCGCTTAGCGCCGCTGGTCCGGCGTCACGGCATGGTTGGTGAAGGCGAGGTTCCGATCGCCGCGGCCGGCTTCCCGGCATGGCTGACAAAATAGCACCTTGATCAGATCCCAGTACATGCAGCCGTGATCTTCGCCGAGGCGGTCGACGAGCGCTTTGACGTCGAGCTTCACACTTCGATGGCAGGTCATGCAGTCGACCGAGAGACCCGTTCCGGCCTTGAGCTTCTTGCCGAGCGTGTCCTCGACAAATGGATATTTCATGATCATGGGAATGGCGATCTCCTGAAGGGGCTCGCCGCAACGAAGGATTATATTCCCAGGCGCTTCCTGCTTTGGCAAGACCTTACGCGATCACACCATATCCTTCCGAGGTAGATTAGCGGATTTGTATATGCGGCGAGCCCCAAATCAAGGGACCGCCAGGTCGGCGTCTGTTCAGGCAATTCTGCCCCCAAGGAGAGGACGCCGGCCGCGGCAAGCGGCGCCTTGTACTTGAAGCGGAGGTGAGAAAGCATGAGCAGCTTTGGCGTATTGGTCGTACTCGCTACGGCGGCCGTGGCGATCCTTTACCTGCTGTCATATGTCTCGATCACAATGTAGGGCAACAGCACGCAACAGAGACTCGCCAGCACGCGTTCCCGCCGGCCGCTCTCCTACGCCGCCGAAGCGTCCCGCGCGTCCTGGCGCCCGCCAGTGGACGCGCGTGCTCCACCTTTTGCTGCTTCCATCGTTCAGACTGATAAGCCCCAATCATATTAGCAAAGGTATATATATTAGCCAGCCGGACGCGCGCTCATCCTCAAGGCCGCTGCCGGTCAGGCCCAGCGGCCTTCCGCTGCCAGTCCCCCTCGCAACCAAGCCGCTGGGCCGCCCGCCATAAGTGCTTTCGAAAGTCGGCTTCCAGTCGCGGTTCCTGCGCTTGCGGCGTGGCCGTAGCAAAACGGCTCAAATTCGTGCGAACCGATCAAGCCCTAGACGTCGCCGCTGGCCTTCCGCGAAGACCAGAGCGAAAGATTCAATCTCGAACCATCGGGTTACTTCTTGGTCTTCCTCAACCACGCGGACGAACCACTCGCCGCAGGCCTCTACCACTTCCACACAAGGATGCACCTTGCCGTTCAGCGTCACGTCATCCATCGCAGCCGCTCCCTTAGAAGCAATGGGAAACGCCGATTTTTATATGACCGGCGCGGGTAGGCCTTCAATTAAAAAAGACATACCGGCAGATCCGGTAAGCAGGATGTGAACAAGCCCACATAGAGGTCACAAGGCCGCGCGTTTCCGCCACCCGCTGTCCCCTACAGCGCCGAAGCGAAAGCTATTGTGATCGACCTCTCTGCGAAAACAGCTCGGCAGTGATTTTGTCTCTGTCCCCACTATGCCTAGCGATCAAAGCGAGCGCTTCCTGGCGGCCAATGTTGCCGAGCTTCATGAGGTACGGAAGCTCAAACGTTCTCTTGTTGAAGCGCCATTCTGGCACGTACCGTGTTCGCGCTGTCGTTCCACCTTGAGGCATCATTTGGCTCCTCTCCCTATTCGATGATGCAGTCGCAAATTCCGTGCCTCTTGCTCCCCCGCGCTCGACGACATCTGGACTCTCGCGCTACGCGGTGTTTGCAAAGGATATGAGAAAGAAGGTTGGTGAAATCGTCTTCGGTCCAGAAGAGTTCGCCAAGTCCGATGGGACAGCCTGTAAAATCGGTGTCGGCATTGGTCTGGCCGTCGCTGGATAAAGAAAGGCCCGGAAGCCGAAGCCGCCGTCAATAGCGGGAGTGGCCAGCCGGTCGAGCGTGCAGCCCGTTTTTGTAAATCCGCTCTAGTACGTCACGAGCAGACTCGGCGCGCTCCCGTGTGCAGCCCATAAGTATTTTCCCGCCCAAGCTTGCGGGCTCGCTAGTGACGTCATCCCAAACCATCCAACCGCCAGTCGGTTCAAGAATGCAACTAAATCTACCCGGGCTTTCTTCCATCGCCCCATTCCCAACATGGGCGGAGCGTTTCATTATTTTAGCAGTCACGCAAGTAATGGCCAGCGAGGATCACTACCTCATTTGATCAAGGTTAATTTACGAAACAAAGGAAACCCTAGCGGTTCTTCGGTTTCGGTGTGATCTCCTTAATCTGCGCCTTACCTGACGTAAGGGGGCCGTTACCGGAAGCTCTCCCTTGCGGGAGGCGAAGCTTGCGTTCGCGCACAGGTTGCGCGATGCTGCCTCTTGGGCAAGGGGCAATCAATGGCAAGCAAGATCAATATCGAGAAACCGGCAATCGCCATCGACAAGTGGGAGGTAGCGATGAGTGAAGCAGTTGGCGGTGTCGCCCTACTCCTGTTCCCGACCGAAGGTGATGTTGTTCCGATTATACTTAGGCCCAGTCAGGCAACAAAGTTGGGCCACGATTTACAATCGCCCAAGTTCATACCCAAACCTACTGTCCAATAAGCCTCCAGTGGCCCTTGCATTTGGTACCTCTCTACATCGCCGCCCCGATGCTTGCCGGTGCCGTCTGGCGCTACAGGCAGCGCGACATACTTGCCGGCCATGCCCTTACTTCCGCGATCACACCATATGCAACTGCGGCCCGTCTGTTAGCCTATCTTGGCGGCGGACCCCATTTCCGCCCTGGCCGGCGCCCCCCACCTAAGCACCCCAACAAGCGCCCTTGCGGCGCCGGCCGTCTTCACCAGCGCTCGCTGCGGACCATCGTCCAAAAGGCTGTATTCCCACAACTCTAGCGAGAGCGGTACACTCACTACTCGGCGCGCTTCCCTCAAAGCGCCGTCGGTAAAGGCTCGGCGCCCCTCTTGTTTGTTCAGTGTCAAAGGAGGGCGCCGAGCCACAGACGTTCCATGGATCGCATGGAAGTAGCGGCTTAATTCACCGGCCCTGTTGGCCGCTTGCCTATCGCTCGCGCGTTGTTGCGAGTGCGATATAGTGTTTTTGCCAAGGACATGCGACGCAAGGTCGGCGAGTTAGTCCTAGGCGCGCCCGAATTTCTGCCGGTGCAATGAGACAATGCATAGCCACCACCATGAAGGCAGCCGCCTCTGGGTCGCGTCTGGCCTAGCTTTACTCCGCAGGTGTTTCTTCGGGCGGTGGCGTCAACACTGTGATGTCCATTCTGGCGATCTTCGATGCGGCGGCTCCTTGAGCGCTAGAACTCGTGTCGCCCGTTTCGGCAACCATTGCCTTGGCGCGATGTCCAACGCTGTCGGCGCTCTTGCCTGGCGCAAATCCTTCGCCTGTTTCTGGCTTCACCGCTTTCAGTTGAGTTTCCGGTATCTGCCGATGCTGACTTGCAATAACCGAAACCATCGTTTCCTCCTTTGGTGAGGATATCATGGTATCTGCTGTGGCTGTTGTGAGACTTACCACGCCGAAAACCTGCCATACCCGTGAGGCCGGGCGCGGCAAAGAGTTGCAAGTGAACTGATCGACCGATTAACTCAATTTGGTGATACTGCTTAGCTCTATTTGGTACTCACCACTGCTGGTCAACTTTGTTAGGCTCACGCCGTGGTTGCGGAATCCGGCAACGCGGTGCGCACGAGTTTTGCGCCTCGGATCGAAGCAAGGATCGCGCGTGGCCAGTGAGTCGTGGAGGTCCAGTCATGGATCGTGCCCAGAGGCCGAAGGCGGATTGCCGCAGCCCTGCATTCCCCCGCGGCAACCGACAATTCTCAACCGTGGCAGCCTTGTTTCATGGCGCCCGCGAGAGGTCACACTGCGCCACGATAAGCCTCATCCCGTTCTGCCTCATCCTGTTATTTGCTGTTTCAGCAAGAGGTCAGTCGGAGACTGACGACAAGCTCGTCCCTCAAGACACTGTCGAGGTAAATGTCTCGGGGTGGGATGCCTTGCGCGGCGGCGTTACGGAGGGCGCGGAGCTTAACCGTGCTTTTACGATCGATACAGCCGGGAAGCTGGATCTTCCAGCCATTGGACAAGTTCCCGCCGCAGGTCTGCGTGAGAGTGAATTGGCAAAGCTGATTACCGATCGCCTGCAGGCCAGAAGCGGGTTCGACGTGCGTCCGGTTACGACCGTCCAGCGCAGGCAATCGGCAGCGTCTTCGGGCCGCGCCAAAGTCGAGGGGCTCCCGCTGGCGGCGCTACCAGACATCAACGGTTCTCGCACAGCGCGCGAAGAACTCGATACGATGCGACGCGTCACAGCCGACGCAGGCGTACGGGCGCGTGCTGTTGTAGACGCAACGGCTCTTCAGGGACGAGCCCTTGAAGAGCAGAAGCAAAGAGCCGAACTGCTCGCGCGGGATCTGGCGATGGCGCAGCGCAAAGTCGAAAGCTTGCAGGCCAAAGCCGTTCTCGCTATCCGCGAAAAGGCCGCCGCACTCGGAGCGCACCAAGCTGCGGAGGTTTCGCTGTCTGGAGCGAGGCGCGCGCTTGACGAGGAGCGGCAGAAAGTTGAGCGCTTCGAACGCGATCTTGCCGCGGCGCACCAATCTCTCGATGCTCTGGAGGTAAGCGGAAAACTGGCTGCGGCTGCACAACTCGACAGCATTCAGCGCCGCGAGGTTGCCGAGGCCGCTGCAAAGCGAGCCGGCGAAGCGCTCGTATTGGAACGCGGGAGAGCAGATGCTCTCGCGCTCGATCTCAATGCTGCCAGCCAGGATCGTGACGCGGCAAAGGAGGAAGTCGACCGGCTTTCTGCTGCTTTGGAGCAACAGCGCGAAAGGGCCGTTGGCCTGGCCCGCGACCTCACTGCGGCGCGCAACGACATCGACATGCTGAAAGCTCGCGATGCGCCTCGCGCTCAGACCACCGAGCCCGCTCCCAAAGCACGCGCCAGTGATCGCGCAGGTACCGTTGCACTCGCAAGGAAGCAGGCTCGATCAACCCATGAACCTCAGGGGCGAGAAATCCGCAAAGTGGCGGTCCGCAAGTCATCGCAACCTGTTCGGCTGACGACGATTACGCTGCCCGCCACCTTGCTCCCGACGCGGGCGCCATTGCGCCCAGCACCAGGAATATGGTGATGCGCAAGTATCTGGCTTGCGCATTGACGATCGCAGTTGCGATCGGGCCTGCTTCTGCTCTTGACCTAGGTGTTGGAGGCAACGTCGGTGGTGTCGGGGTCAGCGCCGGTCTGGGCGTTGGCTCGAACGGCGCCTCCGTCGGCGTTGGCGCGAGCGTCGACGGAATCGGGGGGGCAAACGTTGGAGGGTCAGTCGGCACGGGATCGCTTGGCGCCAACGTTGGAGCCAGCACCAACCTCGGCGGTACGACAAGTGGTGGAGTGAGCACTGCGTTGGGGGGTACCACGGGGCCAGCCAGTGTCGGTGCCAGCAAGAAGACGGCCGCCCTGGTCGTGACCAAGGACGCGCCACACGCAATCGTCCTGCCACGCAGCCTCAGGCCTTCCAAAGGTGGTCGCGACATGTTCGGCCCGGGCACCACAGGTTATCCCATGCTACGGCTTCAGGTGCCGTTAACGGCGATACCTGGCACCCCGCCTGCCGTGGTTCGCGTCTGCCGCCAGGCGATCATGTCGGCTGCGACGCCACTTGGTGCCTTGCGTGTGCACGTAGTCAGCGCAGGGTCCCTGCGCCGACATCGTCGCGGCGCCCTCACCGCACCGATTGAGGTGCGCATAGACTATGCAAGGCAAGGCGGCATCGAGGTTCGGCAGGCACGGGTCGGATGTCGCCTCGATGCGGCGGGCACGGTCGTCGCGGTGAAATAGGTTTGATGAATCTGGCGTGTGCATCCTCAGCACGTTTGATCTCGCCCGGGCGCCATCCTCCGTCGCCGTCTTCTTCGCGCTGGCAGGCCGCGTGGTTGCGCTTTTCCGCAGCACGCCTGAAGAAACACAGCTGGCAACACTCACCCGAATTCCAGACGACTGTTGCGAGCAGGCCGGCCGCGCGCGAGCATCTGGCCCGTTGCCTGATCACTCTTTGCAGCGGCGGCATCGACCGTCCAGACATCAGGATGGCTCTGGACGGTATTGCAAAAGACAGGCGCGGCACCTCCGTAGGGGAATGGCCGGTGCGGCTTGCAGCCTTCGGGGACGAACATCGCACCGGCCACTGCGGTGGGCTTATGGGTTCCTCCCGCACCGCAAATTTACCGGCATATTAGCAACCACGCAATTAAGCCAATCGGTGGTCGCAGGCGTAGGGGGGTACCGTCCCCGTCCCGTTCCATCGGATGAAAGCTGCGTCCAGGCGCGCGCATGGCAAAGATGGATGGATGGCCACCGGGACAGCCATTAGCGGGGGAAAACGTTCGAACAGGGTTATGCTGCAGGGTTGCTAATATTAGGGTCTGCTTTAGCTGGCTCGCCCGCCCGAGCCGGTCAGGCCCGACGGTCAGTCGAATG
Organism: Mesorhizobium sp. P2_E10; assembly: GCF_056404235.1. Classification (NCBI taxonomy): domain Bacteria; kingdom Pseudomonadati; phylum Pseudomonadota; class Alphaproteobacteria; order Hyphomicrobiales; family Phyllobacteriaceae; genus Mesorhizobium; species Mesorhizobium sp. P2_E10. The sequence continues at coordinate 136,809 of NZ_JBFUEK010000009.1, read as the reverse complement.
CACCCCAACTTACTGTCGGGCCGCGGCTGTTTTGCTTGCCGTCAATGGCACCGGCTCAATGCAGTAGAACTCGCCGGGCGAAGACCCCAACCACCTCAAACCCGGCGAGCCTACACCTGATCGCAGTAGCGATCAGGGCCGGGATCAACCGGCGAAGCTTGCGGTGCAAGATGGATGCCGGCAATTCTCTCCCGAAATGGGACAGCACACATCTTCGCGTCGATCATCGATTGAAGGTCCAGCCCCGAGGCGCGGCTTGACCCATTGCGTCCGCTTCATGCCCTTCGCGCGGTGCCGGCGTGGTGCTGCACGCGTTTCCAGCGGCCTCGCGCATCGAGGCAAGCTTGGTCGACCAAGTGATAAATTGCCTTTGCCTCGCCCGGCAGTGCTTGGCGGGCGGCGGCATCCACGGTTATGAGCGTTGAATGCAGAACACTTTCGTCATCCGTGCGCCCATCCTGCTGTGGGCATGCCTGTCTTGCCTGCTCGGTCTGCAGTGCCTGGTCGACCTTGGCATGCTGGGCTTTCCCGATGGCTACATAACGCCATACGCGAAGGCGACCAGCGAACTGCTGCGCATTCTCGCCTGGGCATGCGTGGCGCAAAGTCTCTATTTCCTTTGCCGGGGGCTGTTCGGCAAACGGCTCGCGCCCGTCCTTCTCTTGCTGCAAGTCCTGATCGCTGCTGCATTGACTGTCGTACCGATCCTCATCGTGAAAAACTGCCCCCGCTCTCAAGCATGCAGCAGTGTCTATCAGGCGCTCACCAATACGATGATGGATGATGGCGCGGGCGGATGATGCTTTGGCGCAGCTTGCGCGCGCATCCTGGCTACGCGATGGTGAACCAGAACCTGGGAGGAACGATGCGAAAGATCATGGCATTGTCGCTGCTGTTCGCAGCCACGCTATCTGCAAACCCCGCTTGGGCGCTCGATGCCAGCGGCACCCCTGTGGTGGTGACCCCGCTTGCCTCGCGCACGGAGACCGCCTCCGGCCAGCCGATCACCTTGCCGCAGAAAAACGTCCAGGTCCTGGTTTCCACCTTTGACATCGCGCCGGGTGCGACCTTGCCGGTGCACAAGCATCCGTTTGCCCGCTATGCCTATGTCCTGGCCGGCACACTGAAAGTCACGGGTATCGAGAGCGGCAAGAGCAACACCTATCAGACCGGCGATTTCATCGTCGAGATGATCGGACAGTGGCATCAGGCCACCAATATCGGCACCGACCCGGTCAAGCTGCTGGTGATCGATCAGGTCGAAGCAGGCGCCAAGAACACGGTGTTGCGCCAGTAGCTTTCGGGAGCATCTTGCAGACCGGAATCGTGGGAAGGGAAATTCCGTGCGTAGGCAAAGTGGCTACGAGACGCTTCGACGCTTGTCCGCCGTTGTCCTTCTTGCGAGCAGCATCGCGCTATCAGAAGGTACGGCGGTTGCATCGTCGAAAAGCCCTCCGAAATACGACCACATCGTTGTCGTCATCATGGAGAACCATTCCTTTGATCAAATTTTCCAGACAAAGGAAGCCGCCTATTTGAAGAAGCTGGCAAAGGGAGGCGCTCTGTTTGACAACTCCTATGGGGTTGCCCACCCCAGCCAGCCCAATTATTTCGCGCTCTTTAGCGGCTCGACACAAGGCGTCCACGACGATGGCTTGCATAGCTTCGCAGCGCCGAACCTAGCCGCCCGTCTTCATGCCCACGGCAAGACATTTGCCGGCTATGTCGAAGCCGGATCCCCGCGAAAACACAATCCTTGGGAATCGTTTGTGGACGCAAAGGGCTTTGGCAAACCTTTGGCCGGTTTTCCCCGCGACTACACGAAACTGCCGTCGGTCAGTTTCGTGATCCCCAATCTCACAAATGATATGCATGACGGCACGATAAGCCAGGCGGATGTCTGGCTGCAAAGCCACCTTGGCGGCTACGCCAATTGGTCAAGGGCACACAACAGCCTGTTCATAGTGACGTTCGATGAGGATGACTACAGCACCAGAAACCGCATTTTTACTGTAATGTATGGGTCTGGAATTGAACCGGGGCGCTACTCCGAGAAGATCGACCACTATACGGTATTGCGAACCATAGAATACATCGAAGCCATAGCTCCGCTTGGCACCAGCGCAGCCAGACAGGTGATCGGCAGGGTTTGGCGGCGGCGCTAGGTCGGGCGTCAAGCGGGCGTTTGCGCAACGACTTGGTGGTCCGAGGTTTGCAAAACGAGCGCGTGGTAGTCGACCGCTGCCAATTGCCTGACGCCATCCAGCACCATGCTGCCGGCGACGTAGACGATGACCGCCAGACCAAGCCAGCCGATCCAGCGGTATCTGGCCAGCAGCGCCGCCACCAGCGTCGAGGCAACCGCCATCAGGACCACCGATAGGATGAGGCCAAAGATCAGCGCATCCATGTCGTCGCTGGCCGCGCCCGCCACGGCGAGCACATTGTCCAGCGACATCGAAACGTCGGCGACGATGATCTGGATGATTGCCGTCCGCAACGCCTTGGCCGGCCGCCCTGCCGCTGCCGCAGGAGCGGCGCCGTCGTCGCTGTCCCCGGCGGAGCGCAATTCGCCGAACATGTTCCAGCACACCCAGAACAGCAGCAGGCCACCGACAAGCATGATCCCAGAGATTTCCAGCAGCTCCACAGCCACCACGGCAAAAACGATGCGGATCACCGCCGCCGCGGCAATGCCTGATATGATCGCCTTCTGGCGCAGCTCCTTCGCCAGGCCGGCGGCCGCCATGCCGATCACCACGACATTATCGCCCGACAGAACGAGATTGATGGTGATGACTTCCAGATAGGCCTCGATCGTCGCCGGGTCGATCTGGAAGGGCATTCAACAAGCTCCGTGGAAGCGGGCGGACTGACCAGACGAGCGATTGACCACTATGGTTTGAGTGAGTCGTTCAAAGCCTACAATGGCGAAAAGATGCTCCCTACCATCTGGTGCTGATGGCGCCGGTGTCAAAGACAGGGCCGGCCTCGGCGTAGGTCCAGCCTACTATCCGGCTTTCGCAGCTATCGGCCCGATGCTACCGCTTGGGCGACTGGAATCAGCAATGGATTGGCCCCTTTGACCCCCGACAACAACGCTCGCTTGCCGCTGATCGAAATCTGCGTCGAAGGCATCGATGGCCTGCTGGCCGCGCAAGCCGCCGGCGCCGATCGGGTCGAACTCTGCGCCAGCCTGGTCGAAGGCGGCATCACGCCGAGCCTCGGCACGGTGCGCGCAGCACTTGAGCGCGCGACCATCCCCTTCCATGTCATCGTGCGGCCACGCGGCGGCGATTTTCTCTATGGCGAGGCGGAATATCGTTCGATGCTCGCCGATGTCAGTGCGCTCAGAGACCTCGGCGTGGCCGGCGTCGTCGTCGGCTGCCTGAACGCCGACGGCAGCATCGACGAGGAGCGCATGAGCGAACTGGTGCGTGCGGCCGGCCCCCTGAACGTTACTTGCCACCGCGCCTTCGACATGACGCGCGACCCGGCCGAGGCGCTTGAAGCGCTGGTCCGCTGCAAGGTGGGCCGCGTGCTGACCAGCGGCCAGCGCGACACCGCACTGGAAGGGGCTGCGCTGCTGGCGGATCTGGTCCGCCAGGCCGGCGACCGCATCATCATCCTCGGCTGCGGTGCGCTTGACCCCGAAAACATCGCCAAGGTGCTGGAAAAAACCGGGCTGACGGAGATGCATTTCGCCGCACTCTCGGACGTGCCGAGCGCGATGGCCTACCGCAACCCGCAAGTCGGCATGGGTGGCACCGACCTCGACCGCGAATACCGCACCACGGTCACCGACCAGGCGCTGGTGGCAGCGACGATCGCGGCGGTGAGGGCATGACAGCCGCCGCCGTTCCGGTCATCAGCCGCGTCTCGGCAGAAGACGAACCGGCAATCCTCGCGCTCAACAACGAGCATGCGGCCGAACTGTCGTGGCTGGAGCCGGAGCGGCTGTCCTTCCTGCTCGGCGAGGCATTTTACGCCCGCCGCATCGGGGCGCTCGAAGCCTTCATCATGACCTTCGACCAGGATGCAAACTACGACAGTCCGAACTTCCTCTGGTTCCGTGAGCGCTACCAGCGCTTCGTCTATGTCGACCGCGTCGTCGTCGCCGGTGCGGCGCGGGGCCGCGGCCATGCCCGCCTTCTGTATGGCGAACTGTTCGTGGAGGCCGCCCGCGCGGGCCACACCATCGTCACTTGCGAGGTCAACGCCGAACCGCCCAATCCGGCCTCGGATGCATTTCACGCCGCGCTCGGCTTTGTCGAAGTCGGCGACGCGGTCATCCACGGCGGCAAAAAGGCGGTGCGCTACTATGTCAGGCAGATCCCTGGCTGAGGCGGCGGCGGCACTGGTCACGCAAGGAAGCTATGGCTAAAATAAGCGTTTCCGCCAGCCAGGGCGAAACACCATGCCGAGCAACGTCTTTCGCTTCGACGAGAGCTGGGACATTCCGGGGGCAACGCCGCAAGAGGTTTGGGACGTGCTGTCCGACGCCGAGCTGCTGCCGCTCTGGTGGGGCGATGTCTACAAAGAGGTCGTGCCGCTCGACAAGAAGGGCAAGGGCGTTGTCGGTTCAAGAGCCAAAGCCCGGGCGCGCGGCGCCCTGCCCTATGAATTGAATTTCATCGTAGAGGCGGTCGAAATGGATCCCGGCAAACTCGTCGGGGTCAAGACGATCGGTGATTTCGACGGGTTGTGGCGGGCAGAATTGTCGCCGTCGGGCACGGGCACCCATGTCAAGCTGACCTGGCAGGTGACGGTCGAAAGGCCGATCCTGAAGTTCCTGGCGCCGCTGCTGCGGCCCGCCTTCGCCTGGAACCATCGGTGGACTACGCCGCGCGGGGAAGCCGGCCTGCGCCGTTATCTGGCTTGGCGCAAAGGCAAGGCCGTGTAGCACCGGTCATGCCTGCGCAACTCCATGAAAAAGGGCCGCGAAGGCCCCTTTTCTATTCTCCTTCGCAAACACTCAGGCGTTGGTCGCAGCCACCGCGCGCTTGGCCATCACCGCGATCAGATTGGCGCGATATTCGGCCGAGGCGTGGATATCGGTCATCAAATTCTTCGCCGAAACCTTCACGCCTTCCAGCGCCGAAGCCGCGAAGTTCTTGGCCAATACCGCCTCGATCTCCTTCGAGCGGAAGACGCCGTCATCGCCGGCGCCAGTGACGGCAACGCTGACCCCGTCCTTGCCCTTGGCCACGAAGACGCCGACGATCGCATAGCGCGATGCCGGATTGCGGAACTTTTCGTAAGCCGCCTTGGCAGGCGCGGTGAAGCTCACCGCGGTGACGATCTCGCCTTCTTTCAGCGCCGTCTCGAACAGGCCCTTGAAGAATTTGTCGGCCGCGATCGCGCGCTTGTTGGTGACGATGGTGGCTCCCAGCGCCAAGAGTGCTGCCGGATAGTCGGCCGCCGGATCATTGTTGGCGATCGAGCCGCCGATCGTGCCCTTGTGGCGTACCGCCGGATCGCCGATCAGCGACGCCATATGAGCGAGTGCCGGGCAGGCCTTGCGCAGCTTCTCGTCGTTGGCGACATCGAAGTGGGTGGTGGCGGCGCCGATGGTGATGGTCTTGCCCGACACTTTGACGCCTTGCAGCTCCTTGATCCGCGACAGGTCGACGAGATCGGAGGGTGCGGCAAGCCGCGTCTTCATGGCGGGGATCAGCGTCATGCCGCCCGACAACAGCTTGGCATCGCCCGTCTTGATCAGCTTTGCGGCTTCAGTGACCGAGGCGGCCCGGTGGTAATTGACTGCGTACATTTGGCTTTCTCCCTTAGGGGAAAGAGCGAATAGGGAGTAGCGAGTAGCGAATAGGAACCATCCTCTCGCACCGCCCTTTCTTCCCTATTCGCTACTCCCTATTCACTATTCGCTTTTCAATGCTTTGCGGTGCGGATCGCAGCCCACACAGTGGACGGCGATGCTGGCATGGCAAGATCGTTGGTGCCGATGGCGTCGGTGATGGCGTTGATCACCGCCGGCGGCGAACCGATGGCGCCGGCCTCGCCGCAGCCCTTGATGCCGAGCGGATTGCCCGGGCACGGCGTGTTCGAGGTCGAGACCTTGAACGACGGCAGGTCGCCCGCGCGCGGCATCGTATAGTCCATATAACTCGCCGTCAGCAGTTGCCCGCTGGCGTCATAGTGGGCGCCTTCGAGCAAGGCCTGGCCGACCCCTTGCGCGATGCCGCCATGCACCTGGCCCTCGACGATCATCGGATTGATGATGTTGCCGAAATCGTCGGCGGCGACGAACTGGATGATTTCGGTCGTGCCGGTTTCCGGATCGACCTCGACTTCGCAGATGTAGCAGCCGGCCGGGAAGGTGAAGTTCGACGGATCGTAGAACGCCGTCTCCTTCAGCCCGGGCTCCATACCGCCCGGCAGATTGTGGGCGGTGTAGGCGGCGAGCGCCATCTGGAACCATGGCACGGTCTTGTCGGTGCCGGCGACCTTCAGCGCGCCGTTTTCGATGATGATGTCGCCCTCGTCTGCCTCGAGCAGGTGGGCGGCGATCTTCTTGGCCTTGGCTTCGACCTTGTCGAGCGCCTTGACGATGGCCGACATGCCGACGGCGCCCGAGCGCGAACCATAGGTGCCCATGCCCATCTGCACCTTGTCGGTGTCGCCATGGACGATCGAGACACTGTCGAGCGGCACGCCGAAGCGCTCATTGACCAGCTGGGCAAAAGTCGTCTCATGGCCCTGGCCATGGCTGTGCGAGCCGGTCAGCACCTCGATCGTGCCGACGGCGTTGACCCGCACTTCGGCCGATTCCCACAGGCCGACACCGGCGCCGAGCGAGCCCACCGCCGCCGACGGCGCGATGCCGCAAGCCTCGATGTAGCAGCTCATGCCGATGCCGCGCAGCAGGCCCTTCTTGGCGGCCGCCGCCTTGCGCTTGGCAAAGCCGGCATAGTCGGAAGCCTTCATCGCCGCGTCGAGCGAGGCGGCATAGTCGCCGGCGTCATAGCACATGATGACCGGCGTCTGGTGCGGGAACGCGGTGATGAAATTCTTGCGGCGCAAGTCGGCCGGCGAAACGCCGAACTGGCGCGCCGCCGTCTCCATCAGCCGTTCCATGACGAAGGTCGCCTCCGGCCGCCCTGCCCCGCGATAGGCATCGACCGGGGCCGTGTTGGTGTAGATCGCCTTCACGTTGGCGTGGATCGCCGGGATATTGTACTGGCCCGACAGCAGCGTCGCGTAGAGATAGGTCGGCGTCGCCGACGAAAACAGCGACATGTAGGCGCCGAGATTGGCTTTGGTCTCGACCTTGAGACCGAGGATCTTGTGGTCCTTGTCAAAAGCCATTTCGGCGTGGGTGTGATGGTCGCGGCCATGCGCGTCGGTGAGGAAACTCTCGGTGCGGTCGGCCACCCATTTGACCGGCACGCCGGTCTTCTTCGAGGCCCACAGGCAGACGATCTCTTCGGGATAGATGTAGATCTTTGAGCCAAAGCCGCCACCGACATCGGGCGCAATGACGCGCAGCTTGTTTTCCGGAGCGACATTGTAGAAGGCGCTCATCACCAGCCGCGCGACATGCGGGTTCTGCGAGGTCGTCCAGCAGGTGTAGTGATCCTCGGCCTTGTCGTAGTGGCCGAGCGCAGCGCGCGGCTCCATGGCGTTGGGAACCAGCCGATTGTTGACGATGTCCATCTTCACGACATGGGCAGCCTTCTTGAAGGCGGCCGCGGTGTCGTCGGCATTGCCGATGTCCCAGTCGAAGATCAGATTGTTGTCGGCTTCCGGGTGGATCTGCGGCGCGCCCTTGTCCATCGCCTTGGAGGCATCGACGACGGCCTTCAGTTCCTTGTAGGTGATCTCGACGGCCTCGGCGGCGTCGCGTGCCTGGCCCTTGGTTTCCGCCACCACGATGACGATCGCGTCGCCGACATAGCGCACCTTGTCGAAGGCCAGCGGCGACCATGCGCCCATCTTCATCGGCGAGCCGTCCTTGGAGTGGATCATCCAGCCGCAGATGAGGTTGCCGATGCCGTCGGCCTTGAGCTCCTTCCCTGTGAGGACACCGATCACGCCAGGCATGGCTTGCGCCTTCTTGACGTCGATCTTCTTGATCTGCGCATGCGCGTACGGGCTGCGCACGAAGGCCGCATGCTTCATGCCTGGAACCACCATGTCGTCGACATAACGGCCGGCGCCGGTGATGAACCTTTTGTCTTCCTTGCGCACGACCCGAGCGCCAATACCTTCAATGCCCATCGCAGAAATTCCTCCCAGAATAGCGAGTAGTGAGTAGCCAATAGCGAGCAGGTGAATGGTGGTGAGTTGGAGCTCGGTCAGAGAAAGCCGACTACTCGCTACTCACTATTCGCTACTCGCTTCATCCCTCACGCAGCTTGTTTCGCCTTGCCCTTCGACGCCTTCGACATCGTCTTCGATGCCGCGAGGATCGCCTTCACGATGTTGTGGTAGCCGGTGCAGCGGCAGATGTTACCTTCCAGCTCGGCGCGTACCGTCGCCTCGTCGAGGCCTTCGGGATGGCGGGCGATCATATCGGTTGCCGTCATGATCATGCCTGGCGTGCAGAAGCCGCATTGCAGGCCGTGATGTTCCTTGAATGCCGCCTGCACCGGATGCAGGTCGGCGCCGTTGGCCAGCCCTTCGATGGTCACGATGCTCGACCCGGAGGCTTGCACGGCGAGCATCGAGCAGGACTTCACCGCCTTGCCGTCGACATGAACGACGCAGGTGCCGCACTGCGACGTGTCGCAGCCGACATGGGTCCCGGTGAGGCCGAGATTCTCTCTCAGGAAATGCACCAGAAGTGTGCGGCCCTCGGCAACACCGCTAATCCGCTTTCCGTTCACCATCAACGATATTTCAGACATGAAACCTCCCTGGGTACTACCTTGGTCGTTTGGCCGCCGGGTGGTGCCTGGGCGCTCCGGCTTTCGCTATTGCTACACCGCATAACGCGCGGGAAAAAGGCTACGAATTCCGAGGTTGCGAGCATGCAGTTCGTCCGAAATTCCGCATATTGTACTTTCGGTCACGCCGAATAGGCCTGGCCCATTGCCAAAGCCTCGCTTGAAGACAACAATCCCTTTCGACGCCCGCGCGCCCGATGCGCACAAAAAAGGCGTCGGAGGGAAACGCAGGAGAAAGCAGCTGGCCAGTTCACGCAGGAGCTACGCATCCGGCCTGTCGGCGCTCACCACGGACGAGCCCGACGCGGATGCTTTTGCCCGGGCGATAGCGGCCGAAGCTTTACTCATCGATGCCGGCTTCGCGCTCATCTTTTTCTCCCAGAGCCTCGTCGATGCAACGGCCTTGTCGGAAGCGCTGAAGGCCCACGCGCCGGCGCTTGCCTATGCCGGTTGCTCGACTGCTGGCGAAATCACCCCGCAAGGCCTGGAGGAAGGCCATATCCTTGCCTTGCTGCTCCCCTCCTCATCATTTTCGGTGGCCAGCACCATGGTCGATAATCTCTCCTCGTCGGGGATGGACAGGATCACCGGCGAAGTCGGGGCACTAAGGCGCCTGCTGCGTGGCCGCGTCGCGCACGAACCGGCCAAAAGCACGTTTGCGCTCTGCTTCATCGACGGCCTGTCCTATGCCGAGGAGGCGGTGACCTCGGCCATCCATTGGGGGCTCGACGACATTCCGCTGATTGGCGGATCGGCGGGCGATGATCTGAAATTCGAGACGACGCGGCTGATCTCGAACGGCAAGGTCACCTCGGACAGCGCCATCATCGTGCTGATATCAACGGAAATTCCTTTCCACGTCTTCAAGACCGACAATTTCGTTCCGACCGACGAAAAGCTGGTGGTGACGGCGTCCGACCCCGATCACCGCATCGTGCGCGAATTCAACGCCATCAATGCCGCCGAGGAATATGCCGCCTCGGTCGGTATCATGCCGCAGACGCTGACGCCGCTGAGTTTCGCCTCGCATCCGGTGGTGGTGAAGGTGGGTGGCGAATATTACTGCCGCTCGATCCAGAAGATGCACCCGGACGGCTCGCTGTCGTTCTTCTGCGCCATCGACGACGGCGTGGTGCTGTCGATTGCCCAGCCGAAAGACATGGTGGAATCGACGCGCGCTGCACTGAGAGACGTCGAGCAGCGGCTGGGCGGCATCGACATGATCCTCGGTTTCGATTGCGTGCTGCGCCGGCTCGACGCCCGCAACCGCCAGGTCTTTCGCGACATTTCGGAGCTCTACCGGGTCAACAATGTCATCGGCTTTGGCACCTATGGCGAACAGTACCGCTCGATGCATTTGAACCAGACCTTTACCGGCATTGCCTTCGGCGAACGCCAGGCGGCGGAATAGGATCTTTTCCATGCCGCTCAGGGACATCAATGACCTCGAGAAGCTGAAGAAGATCAATGCCGCACTGGTCAGCCGGGTCGAGCGCTCGATGGACCAGCAGGGCAACGCCTTCTCGCTGTTTCAGACAGCGATTTCGCTGGAAAACCGGGTGCGCACGCGCACCGAGGAACTGCATTCGACCTTGCGCCGGCTCGAACAGTCCAATATCGACCTCAGCGCCGCCAAGGAAAACGCCGAGCTGGCGAACCTCTCCAAGACCAGGTTCCTGGCGGCGGCCAGTCACGACGTGCTGCAGCCGCTGAACGCGGCGCATCTGTCCGTCTCGGCGCTGGCCGAGGTGCAGACCAGCGACGAAGGCAGAAAGCTGGTCCGCCAGGTCGAGCGGTCGCTGGAGACGATGGAAGACCTGCTGCGCACGCTGCTGGACATTTCCAAGCTCGATGCCGGCGTGGTGCAGCCCGACATTGGCGATGTCAATCTGGAGACGCTGTTTTCGTCGCTGCGTTCGGATTTCCTCCCCGTGGCCAAGATGAAGGGCCTGACGCTGAAATTTCGCCCGGTCAGCACCGTCGTGCGTTCCGACCGCACCTTGCTGCGCCGCATTCTGCAGAACATCCTGTCCAACGCGCTGCACTATACCCGCTCCGGCGGCGTCCTTATCGGCACCAGGCATCGCGGCGACACCATCCGTATCGACGTCGCCGACACCGGCTGCGGCATTCCCGACGACCAGCGCGAGACGGTGTTCGAGGAATTCCAGCGCGGCACCATGTCGACCGATGCCGGGCTTGCCGGCGGCGGGCTGGGGCTGGGCCTGGCCATCGTGCGGCGCATGGCCGCCGCACTCGGCCATCCCGTGACCTTCTCATCCAAGGTCGGACGCGGCACGATTTTCCACATCGACGTCCCGGTCGGCATAGGGGCGACGGCCGACGCCATCGCCAGCGCCGCCGACATGGAACGGCCGCGCGGCTATGGCCTGTTCGGCACCAAGGTGCTGCTGGTCGAGAACGACGCCGACGTGTTGCAGGCGATGACCTTCCTGCTCGAGCGCTGGCAATGCCTGGTGCGCGCCGCCACCTCGACCGACGACGCGCTCAGCCTGCTTGGCGATACCGACTGGGTGCCCGACATCGTCATTGCCGACCAGCATCTCGACGGCGGCGATCTCGGCACCGCCACCATCGCCGAGGTCCGCGATTATGTCGGCCGCGCCGTGCCGGCGCTGATCGTCACCGCCGACAGTTCCGAAGCCGTTGTGAAAGCCGCCCGCGCTGCCGGCATCGAGCTGATGCGCAAGCCGCTGAAGCCGGCGCAATTGCGGGCACTATTGGCGCATTTGCTGGCTTAGGATTTCCTTCTCCCCGTCACTATACGGGGAGAAGGTGGCGGCAGCCGGATGAGGGGCAGCGCCGGCGTTCGCAATCTTCTTCGGTGGCGAGAAAGAAAACTGTGCACTGTCACCGGAATTCGATTAGAGTTAAAGTGCGCGGCAAGGCGTCTTGTGGAGGATATGCTGTTGTCGAATAAATTATATATTGGATAACTGGAAATATAGACAAATGAGCGGCGAATACTTCGGGAATAAGGAAAAAATTATAAAAGGTATTACGCTGTTGGCATTTATTTTTTCCGGTATATCTGTCATACTATCTTTTATTGTTATCGTATTTATAAGAACAAAAAGGTTATACGTTCCAAATTCAAATTTTATAGCCTCGATAGATCATGTTAGAGGTGAGGTCATATATCTTATTTTTTTAATATTTATTTTTATCATGAGTGGTATGGCTTATTTTAGGTACGATTCCGATAATCAAAAAATGTTAAACGAGGGGCAGTCGCGAGAAGTTGTCCTATTCATAAGGAAATGCCATGCAATTTTCTTTGTATTATTTTGTGTTTTATTGCTCTATCATATCAGAGGATTAAAAGTATTCTAGATATTGTCAGAAATTGATCGAAGTATTGATAGGGCATGTGACGGGGCACTTACTGTCGCGTCGCCCCCTCAAAACCCAGCCTGATCCCGAAAGAGCTCCGCATTGTCGAGCTTCGACACTTCGATCACCGCCTGCGTCCGGCTATACACATTGAGCTTGCGCAGGATTTCGGAGACATGTGCCTTGACCGTCGTCTCGCCGACCTGCAGTTCATAGGCGATCTGCTTGTTGAGCAGGCCCTGGCGCAGCATCTGCAGCACCCTGAGTTGCTGCGGCGTCAGCTTGGCCAGGCGCTGCACCATGTCGGCACGGTCGGTGCTGTCGGCGTCCGGCGGCTGGCCCTCATAGGTTTCCGGTACATAGATCGCGCCCTCCATCACCGAACGGATGGCGGCGGCCAGGTCGCTCTTGCGCGCCGATTTCGGGATGAAGCCGGCCGCACCGTAGGACAGCGCCTCGGAAATGATTTTTGGCTCTTCGTGACCCGAAACGATGACCACCGGCAGGCGCGGATAGCGGGTCCTCAGCTGCAGCAGTCCATCAAAGCCATGCACGTCAGGCATGCTGAGGTCGAGCAGCGCCAGGTCGAACGGCTTGGCGTCAGCCAGAAGGTCGAGCGCCTCGGTGATCGAGCGCGCTTCCACCGTGTCGACTTCGGGATAGGCCATCTGCACCGCGCTGTGCAGCGCCTCGCGAAACAGCGGATGGTCGTCGATGATGAGAAACCGGGCGCGATCGTGGACTGTGGTCATGGCGTTCGTTTTGCTTTCTCCCTGGCCGACAATAGACCCGCGACCATGGCCAGCTTATTGGCAAATAGTCTATCGCCATCTTTTGCCAACCGGTGATGTCCGGCTTTCTCAACCACCATGCCTTGCCCGGCCGTCCAAATCGGTCGAATGTGCCGGCGCAAACCCCGAGCAAAGACAGTGCATGACAGCCTACGTCCTTCCCTTGCCCGCAACACCTTCCGTGGCCGTCGCCGGCTCGGCGGAGCGTTTTGCGGTGCGCCGCATCTTCTGCGTCGGTCGCAACTACGCCGCGCATGCCCGCGAACTCGGCAATGACGAGCGCGATCCGCCCTTCTTCTTCACCAAGCCGAGCGACGCGGTGGTCGATTCCGGCACCGCGATCCCCTATCCGCCGCTGACCAAGAACCTGCACCACGAGATCGAACTGGTTGTCGCGATCGGCAAGGCCGGCTTCCGCATTGCGCGTGACCGGGCGCTGGATCATGTCTGGGGTTACGGCGTTGGCGTCGACCTCACACGCCGCGACCTGCAGGATGAAGCCAAGAAAGCGGCGCGGCCGTGGGACTGGTCCAAAGCCTTCGACCGTTCCGCCCCTTGCGGTCCGCTGGTTCCAGCATCGAAGTCCGGGCATCCTGAAAAAGGCCGCATCTGGCTCGCCGTCGACGGCAAGATGAGACAGGACGGCAACCTCGCCGAGCTGATCTGGCCGATAGCAGACATCGTCTCGATCTGCAGCGAGGCGGTGGAACTGCAGCCCGGCGACCTGATCTTCACCGGCACGCCGGCCGGCGTCGGCGTGGTTGGGCCGGGCCAGACGATCACCGGCGGCGTCGATGGCATCGGCGCAATCGAACTGACCATCGGTCAGCCGAGGGAGTGATCCGATGAGCGACCTCGTCCTCCACAATTACTACCGCTCCTCCACCTCCTACCGCGTGCGGATCGCGCTGGAGATGAAGGGCCTGACCTATGACTACGTGCCGCATCATCTGCGCCATGGCGAGCATCTCGAGCCCACCTATCTCTCGGTCAACCCGCAAGGGCTGGTGCCGGCGCTGATCCTGGAGGGCGGCACGCTGCTGACGCAGTCGCTGGCGATCATCGAGTATCTCGACGAGACGACGCCCGACCCGCCGCTGCTGCCCAGGGATGCGCTTGGCCGTGCCCGCGTCAGGATGCTGGCGCAGATGATCGCCTGCGATATCCACCCGGTGAACAATCTGCGTGTGCTGACCTCGCTGCGCAATTTGTTCGGCGCCAGCGACCAGGATGTCGTCAACTGGTTCCGGCACTGGGTGAACGAAGGTTTCCAGCCGCTTGAAAAGATTCTGGCTTCGTCGCCGCAGACAAAAACATTCTGCAATGGCGACACGCCCGGCCTGGCCGACATCTGCCTGGTTGCCCAGATCGCCAGCAACGCCCGCTTCGGCGTCGACCTGACGCCATACCCCACGATATCGCGTATCCACGCCGCCTGCATGGCGCTGCCAGCCTTCCAGAAGGCGGCGCCAGAGAAGCAGATCGATGCCGAATAGGCGATTGGGATAAAAGCATGAGGAACTGCCGATGAAAGCCGTCGTCTTCGAAAAGTTCGGCGAAGCGCCGACGATCCAGACCGTTGCCGATCCGAAGCCGGCGCCGGAAGGCGTCGTCATCAAGGTCGAGGCGACTGGGCTGTGCCGCAGCGACTGGCATGGGTGGATGGGTCATGACGCCGATATCACGCTGCCGCATGTGCCGGGCCATGAACTGGCCGGCATCGTGGTCGCCGTCGGCAAGCGGGTCACCCGCTGGAAGGCCGGCGAGCGCGTCACCGTGCCGTTCGCCGTCGGCTGCGGCCGCTGCTTCGAATGCACTTCCGGCAACCATCAGGTCTGCGAGCACCAGTCGCAGCCCGGCTTCAACAGCTGGGGCTCGTTCGCCGAATATGTCGCCATCGACCATGCCGACACCAATCTCGTGCGCTTGCCCGACGAGATGGAATTCGCCACCGCCGCCAGCCTCGGCTGCCGCTTCGTCACCTCGTTTCGCGCCATCGTCGACCAGGGCCGCGTGAAACCCGGAGAATGGGTGGCCGTGCATGGCTGCGGCGGCGTCGGCCTGTCGGCGATCATGATCGCCAGCGCCATGGGCGCCAACGTCATCGCCATCGACCTCACCGACGAAAAACTCGACTTCGCCAGCAAGATCGGCGCTGTCGCCACCATCAATGCGTCCAAGACGCCGAACGTGGTCAAGGCGGTCAAGCAGATCACCAATGGCGGCGCGCATATGTCGATGGATGCGCTCGGCCACCCCACCACCTCGTTCAACTCGATTGCGAATTTGCGCCGGCGAGGCCGCCACGTGCAGGTCGGCCTGATGCTGGGCGAGCACGCCCGCCCGCAAGTGCCGATGGACAAGGTGATCGCCTTCGAGCTCGAAATCCTCGGCAGCCATGGCATGCAGGCCTATCGCTATCCCGCGATGATGGAGATGATCCGCAGCGGCAAGCTGAAGCCCGAACTGCTGGTCGGCAAGAAGATCAGCCTCGACGAAGCGCCCGCGGCCTTGATGGCGATGGGCGGTTTCGAGGGCATCGGCATTGGGGTTGTGACCAAGTTCTAGCGCCACCTTCAGCGGGACGACGCACAGATCTCCCGCACGCAGTCGCGCAGCCAGCGCTGCGCCGGATCGGCATCGAGGCGCGGATGCCAGAGCATGGAGATGGTGACCTCCGGCGTCACCACGGGCAGCGCAAAACTGTGCATGCCGGCACGAGCCCCTTCCGTGTGCCGCTCGGGGACGCTGGCGATCAGGTCGGATGCGCGCGCCATGGCGAGCGTGGCCGAGAAGCCGGAGACCATGCACACGACTGTCCGCTGCAGCCCAAGCCGGCTCAAGGCCTCGTCGATCGGCCCTCTTTCGCGGCCACGCCGTGAAACATTGATGTGCCGGCCGGCCGCATAGCGCTCCGCTGTCACGATGCCTTCGCTCAGCGGATGGCCGCTTCGCACGGCGCCGATGAAGCGATCGCGAAACAGCGCCTGGATGCGCACTTCAGGCCCGGTTTCCCCGGCGACGCCAATCTCCAGATCGACCGCCGCCTGGCGCAGCGACATGACATCCTTGTCGGACTTGGGCGCGAAACGCAGCCGCACGTGAGGCGCGTCGGCTTCGATGCGGGCGACAAGGCGTGGGCCAAACTCCTCGACGAAGCTTTCGTTGGTGCGAAGCGTAAAAGTGCGGTCCAGACCTGGGAGGTCAAGCAGCCTGGCTGGGCGCAGCAGCACTTCCGCATCCTGAACGACACGGCCCGCTTGCTGGCGCAATTCCAGCGCGCGCGGCGTCGGCACCAGGCCGCGACCGGCGCGGACCAGCAGCGGATCGCCTGTCGTCTCGCGCAACCGCGCCAGCGTCCGGCTCATCGCCGAGGGGCTAAGCCTTAGCCGTTCGGCGGCGCGCGCCACGCTGCCTTCGGTCAGCAGGATATCCAGGGCGACGAGCAGGTTGAGATCAGGCGATGACATCAGCCGACCCTAGCACAGATCGGCAATGATGTGGCGTTTCATGCATGAATAAGATGCAAATGCTGCGCGTTCCGCCACATCACCTAGGAGATTAGATCTCTGAAAGCCCTGGTTTCGGGATCTGACGGAAAGGAAGTCACATGACAGTTGCTGAGCAAAATCTGCGGGCATCCGCGCCTGGAAAAATCCAATCGGCGGGATGGGCGCTGGCAAGCCTGGCGCTTTGCACATTGTTGTCGTCGCTCGGCACCAGCATCGCCAGTGTCGGGCTTCCCTCCCTGATGCAGGCGTTCGGCGCGTCGTTCCAGTCCGTGCAATGGGTGGTCCTTGCCTATCTGCTCGCCATCACCACCTTGATCGTCAGCGCCGGGCGGCTCGCCGACATTTTCGGCCGCCGGCCGCTGCTGCTTGGCGGCATCGCTTTGTTCACATCGGCCTCGGTGCTATGCGGCCTGGCGCCAACCCTTTGGCTGTTGATCGCCGCGCGGGCCGCCCAAGGGCTTGGTGCGGCCATGATGATGGCCCTGACATTGGCCTTCGTCGCCGAAACCGTCGCCAGGGAAAGGACCGGCAGCGCCATGGGCCTGCTCGGCGCCATGTCGGCGATCGGCACCACACTCGGCCCCTCGCTTGGCGGCCTGCTGATCGCCGGCCTCGGCTGGCGCGCGATCTTCCTCGTCAATGTGCCGCTCGGTCTGCTAGCCTTTGCCCTGGCCTGGCGCGCTCTGCCGGCAGCAAACAAGGCAGCGGGAGCAGGCCAAGGTTTCGACGGGATCGGCATGGTCTTGCTCGCCCTGACGCTGGCCGCCTATGCACTGGCCATGACGCTTGGCCGCGGCAGTTTTGGCGCCCTCAATGTCGGCCTGCTGATCGCGGCTGGCGTCGGTGTCGTTCTGTTCGTGTTTGCGCAGACAAAGGTCGAGAACCCTTTGATCCAGCCGGCAAAATTCCGCGACCCTACGTTGAATGCAAGCCTCGCCATGAACCTCGTCGTCGCCACCGTGATGATGGCGACGCTGGTGGTTGCCCCATTCTATTTGTCGCGCGGGCTCGGGCTGGACGCCGCCAGGGTCGGGCTGGTGCTTTCGACCGGTCCGCTTGTCTCATCCCTGTCGGCGCTGCTGGCAGGACGGCTGGTCGATCGTTTCGGCGCCCATCGGATGATGATTGCCGGCCTGTTCAGTCTCACCGCTGGCACCTTCCTCCTGTCGTTGGCCTGGATGGAACTGGGCATTGCCAGCTATATCATGCCGGTCGCTGTCACCTGTGTTGGCTACGCCTTGTTCCAGACCGCCAACAATGCAGCCGTCATGACCGGTGTCGGTGCTGGCGAGCGTGGCGTCGTCTCCGGCCTGCTCAACCTGTCGCGCAATCTCGGCCTCATCACCGGCGCATCGGTGATGGGCGCTGTGTTCGCGGTCGCTACGGGCCAAGGCGGTGCGGACACGACGATCCTATCGCCGGCCGCGGCCGCGCAGGGAATGCGGGCCACTTTCGAAGCGGCAAGCGGTCTGGTGCTGGTAGCGCTGATCCTGGCAGTTCTTTCGGCCCGTTTTGCTAGCCGGATACCTAGCACATCCGCCGCACAACAGTCTTGACGCGCGCCATTCGGGGTATGTTGAGATTCAGGTCAGGCCGCGCCGAAAATGGCTGATACCGAGAACCGGAGCGGAGCGTACTTTTCGTACGTGAGCACCGGAAGCGCAGGAAGTCGCCATTTGCAGGCCGGCATCACCTGAATATCGATATACCCTCAGGCGCCTGCGCGCTTGCGGCGCTCATAAAGCATGACCAGCGTTTCGGCGGTCAGCGCCGGCCTCGGCTCGCCTTCGATCTCGACGGTGTTTGCGGCCTTCATCAGATACTGGCCGGGCCCCCTGTCATCCACCGAAAGCAGCGTGGTGCGCAGCCTGATGCGCTTGCCGACCCTGACCGGCGACAGGAAACGCACCTTGTCAAAACCGTAGTTGAAGGCGGCCTGGGTGTTTTCGGGCACGATGCCCATGCCGAGCGCAAGCGCGCCGATGATCGACAGTGTCAGATAGCCATGCGCAATCGTGGTGCGAAACGGGCTTTGCCGCTTCGCCCGCTCCGGATCGACATGGATCCATTGATGGTCGCCCGTGCATTCGGCAAACTGGTCGATGCGGTGCTGATCGACCGTCGTCCACTCGGACACGCCAAGCTCCTGCCCGGCCATTGTCCGCAGCTGTTCAAAGGTCGGCGGCGTTTTAGGCCGTATTTCCGTCATTCCTGCTTTCCCGATCACTTCGCCTGCCTCCGGACCACGAACCGACAGCCTCTGTCAATTCGCCGCGTGCAAATCCGTTCCGCCGTTTCGGGCTGGATGGCGCTTTGGCTAGCGGCCGCGCCGGAAGCGGTCAGACTGCGCCAAGAGAAGACGGCGCACGCTGCAGAAATCACTTCTTGTCGTAGCCGGCGCGGATCTCCTCCATCGCTTCCTTGATCCGGTTGCGCAGGATTTCGACAGATTCTGTGCCGGAACTCTTGACCAGTTCGGCGACCTCGCCGGCATTCTTCAACGCTGCCTCGAAGGATTTTCGGGCGAATGCCGCCTGGTTGGTCATGAACTCCTGCGGATTGCCTGGCGCTCTGTAGCTCTGCGCCATATCGGTGATTTCGCGCAGCGTGTCCTGCAGCATCTCGCGCTGCCTGGACAATAGCGAGGACGCCCCGGCGGCGCCCGCTTTGGCTGATTTTTCAAGCGCTTCGAGGTTCTTGCGATGATGACTGAGGATCGCCTCGACATCGACATTGGGCACCTTCAGGTCGCGGCCGAACCGGCTGAACATGTCCATGAAGGAGTCAGTCTCAGGTTGTTTTGCCAATGTCGTTCTCTCCCCTGTGCCGCAGATGCTGGGCACCCGCAGGGCAGAATAGCACTCGCGTGCCGCGTGTCCATTCGGACGCGCAGTAGAATCAGCTGTCGCGAAGGAGCCCGGGGATCGCTGTACGCTAGTTGGCGAGAAACAACCGCTCGACAACATAGAGCACGACGCCGGCAAGACCGCCGATGACCATGCCGTTGAACCGGATATATTGCAGGTCCCGGCCGATGTTCATTTCGATCAGCCTTGTCAGCTGGGCAAGGTCCCAGCGCTTGACCTGGTCGGCGATGAACTTCGACACGCCGCTCTTCTGGCTCTCGACGAAGGACGACAGCGCCACGACAAAGCCCTGGTTCATGTCGGCCCTGATCTGCGGATCGTGGGCCAAATGGCGGCCGACTTCGACGAACATGTTGGTGAGATGGCTGCGGATCATCGAATTTGGCGCCTTGGCATCCTGTTCGATGAACAGGCGCATGCTCTCCCACATGTCGCCGGCCAGCGCCTTCAGCTCCGGTCGGGCAAGGAAATCCCGCTTCAGCTTCTCGGCGCGCTTGGCATACTGCTTGGATGTCCTCAGCTTTTCGATGAAGGCCTGGGCGAAGTGGTCGAATTCGGCCCGCAACGGGTGATCGGGATCGGCCCGCACCTCGTCGAGCAACGAACCGGCGGAAGCGACGATCTTCTTCAACAGATAGGCGTCGGCTCTGAACAGGTTGAACAGTGACGGCAGTTCCTCACGGATCTTTTCGCGCATCGTCGCCAGCGCCTGCCCGTCGCTGAGGAACCGGCCGATCACCTTGGTGAACTCGTCGAACAGTTTTTGGTGGCGGCGGTCGTCGGTCAGGGCCGACAGCAGTTCGGCGGCCAGCGGCGCCAGCGGCACCTTTTCGATCTGCTCCAGCATGCGGCTGGTGACGAAGCCGCGCAGGCCGGATTGCTCGACGGCCGCCAGCGTCTGCGGCACCAGCCGGCCGACGAAATGCGACAGGCCGGCGGCCCGCTCATGGTCCGACAGCCAGTCGGCGACGAGCGCCGAAAAGTCGACCTCGGCGAGCTTTTCGCGCACCGGTTCCGGTGCCAGGAAATTGACCTCGATGAAACGGCCGAGATTATCGGCAATGCGGCTCTGATTCTCCGGGATGATGGCGGTGTGCGGGATCGGCAGCCCGAGTGGCCGTTTGAACAGCGCCACCACCGCATACCAGTCGGCCAGCCCGCCGATCGTCGCCGCCTCGGCGAAGGCGGCGACAAAACCCAGCCAGGGGTGGCGGCCCTCGAACGACTTGGCCACGGCAAAGATGAGGACGCAAAGCACGAGCGCGGCGGTGGCGACGAATTTGGTGCGCCTGAGCGCAGACAGCTTGGCGTACGTATCCGCGTCCGACTGGATGCGCGCGAGAGCCTGGACTGATCGTGACATGGATATGCGTTTCCTGGTCGATCTTTCGATCTTATCTAGTATCGCGCTTGCCGGAATGCCCGCCGCCGAAGAAGCCGGTTCACGGTCTGCGCGATGGCGCACATAAAGTTGACGGGTGTATTCATCTATTATGCGGTGCCAGTCTGGAATTGTTCCAAGGTATGGGCCATATTGGGCTCAAGCTACTGCTTCGTGAGGATAAAATGCGGCTGACCCGCCAGACCAACTATGCCATGCGCATCCTGATGTATTGCGCCGCCAACACCGAACGGTTGAGCCGCATTCCCGAGATCGCAGCCGCCTATTCGGTGTCGGAGCTGTTTCTGTTCAAGATCCTGCAGCCTCTGGTCGAACACGGCATGGTCGAGACGGTGCGTGGCAGGAATGGCGGTGTCAGGCTTGGCCGCCCCGCCGAGCAGATCAGCCTTTTCGATGTGGTGCGGGTGACGGAAGAGAGCTTCGCCATGGCCGAATGCTTCGAGAACGACGCCGCCGAATGCCCGCTGATCGACAGCTGCGCGCTGAATTCGGCGCTGCGCGAAGCGCTCAACGCCTTCTTCGCCGTGCTGTCGCGCTACACAATCGCCGATATGGTGGCGGCGCGCCCGAATGTGCGCCACCTCCTCGGCATCGACATGCTGGAGCGTCGAGCGCCCGCCGCCTGACTACGCCGCAGACTGCGGCAACACGAACGGCATATTTGCGGCGGGCAGCACGCCGACTTTCAGCCGGCAATCGAACACTCTTTCGATCAGTTCGTCGCTGAGCACGTCTTGCGGCGAGCCGGTGGCGGCAAGCCTGCCGCGATGCATGACGAAGATCCGGTCGGCATACATGGCCGTCAGATTGAGGTCGTGCAGAATGGCGACCACGCCGCCGCCGCGCCTGGCAAAATCGCGGGCGATGTTCATGATGATCAGCTGGTGCTTGATGTCGAGGCTGGAGACCGGCTCGTCGAGGAACAGGTAGCGCGGCTTGCCGTCGAGCGCCGGCTCCCACACCTGGCACAGTACGCGGGCAAGCTGCACGCGCTGCTGCTCGCCGCCCGAAAGCTCCTGGTAGAAACGGCCGGCAAAGCCGTCGAGATCGACGCGCGCCAGCGCCCGTTCCGGCAAGCGTTCGTTTTCGCCGGGCAGCGCGCCGGAACGCCCGCCAATGAGGCCAAGCCTGACGATCTCACGCACCGTGAAGGGAAAGGACAGTGTCGTCGCCTGCGGCAGCACGGCGCGCAACGTCGCGGCCTCGACCGGCTTCATCGCCGACAGATCGCGGCCGTTGATCGTGACGTGGCCCGAATAGGCAAGGTCGCCGGAGAGCGCCTTGAGAAATGTCGTCTTGCCCGAGCCGTTGGGGCCGACGATGGCCGCGATTTCGCCCGGCCGCATGGCGAAATCGACATTGGCGACAATGCGCTTGCCGCCAATTGCCACCGAGACATCGCGTGCTTCGATCATGACGGCCTCACAGGTCTATCACGCCGCGCTTGCGCAGCAGGATCCAGAGGAAGAAGGGCGCGCCTGATATCGCGGTGACGATGCCGATCGGCAGTTCGGCCGGTGCCACGATGGTGCGGGCGACGGCATCGGCCAAAAGCAGCAGTGAGGCGCCGAGCAACGCCGACGCCGGCAGCAGGTAGCGATTGTCTGGACCAATGGCCAGGCGCAACAGATGCGGCACGACGATGCCGACGAAGCCGATGCCGCCGCTGACGGCGACCGACGCGCCGACCGCCGCCGAGACGCCAACGATGGCCGTGTATTTCAGCCGCTGCACCGGGATGCCGAGATGGCCGGCGGTGGCTTCGCCCAGCGCCAATGCGTTGAGGCCGCGCGCCAAAAACGGCATTGCCGCCAGCGCCAGCACCATGACCGGCCCGACGGAACCGATCTTTTGCCAGGTCGCGCCGGCCAGCGAGCCGAGTTGCCAGAAGGTCAAATCGCGCAACTGCCGGTCATCGGCCATGAAGATCAGGATGCCGGTCAGCGCCATGGCGAGCGCCGCCAGCGCAATGCCGGCAAGCAGCATGGTGGCGACCGACGTGCGGCCTTGTCTTGTGGCGACCTGATACAGCACCAGCGTCGTCGCCAGCCCGCCGCAGAATGCCGCAAGCGGTAAGGCCAGCGTGTCCAATGCCGCGACGAAGGGCGCTAGAACGGTGCCGCCAAGCACGATAACAGCGACCGCGCCAAGACTCGATCCGGCGGAGACGCCGATCAGGCCGGGGTCGGCCAACGGGTTGCGGAACAGCCCTTGCATGACCGCGCCGGAGACGGCGAGCGATGCGCCGATCAGCATGCCGAGAATGACGCGCGGCAGGCGGATGTCATAGACGATCAGCCGGTCGCGCGCGCTGAGCGCTGCATCATCAGACACCGCCCCCAGCAGCCAGTCGCGAACGACGCCGACGGCCGACGCGTCCGACGCGCCCGAGGTCAGCGACAACAGCACGGCGACGGCAAGGCCAATGCACAAAAGCACGATGACGATGCGGGCACGGACCGAACGGTCGCCTTCGGATGCGGTCGCCATGGTGCCCGCCGGGCCGGCGATCGATTGGTTGGTCATGATTGCCTGCTCAGTCCGTGACCTGCCCGCCATACAGCGAGACGGCGAGGTCGTGGATGGCGTCGGCCGTGCGCGGGCCGAAACCCAGGAGATAGCCGCCATCCATGCGGATCAGTTTGCGGGCGGCGCCTGCCGGCGTCGGGGAGACCGACGCGATGGCGAACAGCTGGTCGTCCGATGTCGCCGGCCCGGCATTGTTCATCATCAGGATGACGTCCGGCCTGGCGGTGACGAGCGCCTCGTCGGAGAGTTGCTTGTAGCCGCTAAAGCCTTCGATCGCATTGACGCCGCCAGCCAGCTTGATGATTCCGTCGGCGGCGGTGTTGCTGCCGGACGCCAGGATCTTGCCGCCCTGTATCGACAGAACGAACAGCACGCGCTTGCGCTCCTTGATCGAGGCGGTCTGTTTTTCGGCCGCCTTCAGTTTGGCATCGACCTCAGCCGCCAGCACCTTGGCCTTGGCATCGGCGCCAAGCGCCTTGCCGACGACGCGGATCTTTTCGATTATGCCTTCATTGTCGAAGCGGTCGGGCACCTCGATAAAGGGGACGCTCGCCTTTTTCAGCACGTCGATGGCTTCCTTGGGGCCACTGCCCTGCAGCGCCAGTATTCCCGACGGGTTGACCGAAAGCACGCCTTCCGGCGACAGCTGACGCATATAGCCGACATCGGGGAGCTTCAGCGCCGCTTCCGGATAGCGGCTGGTCGAATCGCGGGCAATCAGACGGCCCTGCTCGCCCAGCGCATAGACGATCTCGGTGATCGAACCGCCGATGGCGGCGATCTTCGACGGGTCGGAAAAGACAGCCTTGCCTTCGGCGGCGCTGGCCGGAAGCGCACCAGCAGCCAGGGCAAGACCGACCGCCGGCGCCAACATCAACCTGAAAAATGAAATCATTGCCGTTGTCCTCAGGCTGCTGTCGGGCTTGGAATGCGCGGCAGGTTTTCGGCCAGGAACCGCCAGTCGTCGCGCTCGCCTTGGCCTTCATGGCGCTTGCCGAAGAACTGGATGATCATCTTGCCGTCGGCGCCATAGACCTCGAGCGAGGTGACATGGCCGTCCTTGGTCGGTTTGCGCACGGCCCAGACCTCATCAATGTGGTCGGTCCGCAGATGCAGGTGGAAAGTCTCGTCGAGCACGTTGATCCACGGCCCCATCGGCTTGATCGACTTGACCGGGCCGGAATGGATCTGGATGCAGCCGCGGTTTCCCACAAAGCACATGATCGGCATTTCACCTGCCGCGGCGTGATGGAACATGGCGCTGACGGCGTCATTGTCGACCAGCCAGGCGTAGTCCTGGCCGACCATGCGCACCGCCTGGCGGCGGCTGAGTTTCAGTGTTTTGAGCATGCCGAAGAACTGGTGCACGTCGGTCAGCCGGCTCCAGCGATCACGCAGATCGTCGATGCTTGTGGGGTTGTCCGACAGCTCGGTCTCCTCCTCGGTGCCACCTCCCGAAATCATCACTGTCGGCCCCTGGTTCGACGATTCGAGCCCGGCGACCAGCTTCTGGTAGGCATAGAGGTTGGACGCGGGCCGCAGATGCACCTTGTGCACCGCCTCGCCTGCCGCGTCGAAGAACTGCAGGCTGCGGCGGATCTCGCCGTCGTCGCGCTTTTCCACGGCAAAGCCATGCGCCCAGATTTTCGGGAAGATGCGCAGGTCGATGTTTTCGCCCAGCACCATGGCATTGTGGTCGCCGGTGACGACCTTGTCGTAGACGCCGATCTTCTCATGCACCGCACTTTCGTTGCGGGTCAGCGCCATCACCTCGCCGACGGCATCGAGACCGGTCAGAAGATCGTTGACGCGCGGCTCGATGCGAACGACGCCGTCGCCGCAATGCGCCGCGACAAGCTCGGCTTCCGAAATGCCGAGCTGTGCGGCGAGATCACGCTCCCGCGTCTTCGGGTTGTCGGTCCGCGCCCGCCGGATTTCATGCGGCGACGGTTTCACCCGCTGATCCATGGTTCTTAGCCCTTGCTGTTCTTGAAAGCCTACTTGTTGAGGATGAGCTTGCCCTGGCGGGTGATCTTCAGCCGGTAGAGCGCGCCGTGATGTTCGATGCCGATCTCGTGCTCGCCCTGGAACAGCGTGTTCGAGGACAAGGTCCTCACCGCCAGCGGCACCCGATCGAAACGAGCCGAAGCGTCTTCGGGACGCCGGACGCGGTAGCGGAAGTCATTGGGATTGTGCGTGTTCATCTGGTTCGATCCCTTTCTGTGCCGGGCATCTGGCTAGGCGTTGCAAAAATGCCGATTCATTTCTTGACTCGAATAATCATGTTTACTAGTCAGTGCAATACCGGACTAAATGAGTCAACATTTAAGGCGCCGGATTTAGTGAAAAATGCCAGCGAGCCCCACGCCAGCCAGCATTGAACCTGGAATTTGGAGTGGGGTTATGGGGCCGGTGGCAAGGAATATGGCTGCTCTGCTGGGCGGAGCAGCGGTGACGGTATTGGTTGGGATGCATGGCGCAAAGGCCCAGGAAGCCACGACCAACGAAGCGGAGAAAAAGGGCCGCGTGACCCTGTTGCAGCGGCTGGTGTTGGGCGCCGGCGCTGAAAAGATCGCCATCAACACCCCACAGGCGGTGACGGTTCTCAATCAGGACGACATCGATCGCGAGCAGGCCGAGACGACCGGCGGGCTGTTCAAGTCGGTACCCGGCGTAACCATGGTCGGCAGCGAGCGCGTTTTCGGCGAAGCCTTCAACATTCGTGGCATCGGCTCCACCGAGAATTCGGCCGACGGTTCCCGCATCATCGTCAATGTCGATGGCGCGCAGAAATTCTACGAGCAGTACCGCATGGGCTCGTTCTTCTCGGATCCCGAGCTCTACAAGAAGGTCGAAGTGCTGCGCGGACCCGCCTCCTCGACGCTCTATGGCTCGGGCGCGCTCGGCGGCGTCATCAATTTCGTCACAAAGGACGCTTCCGACTTCCTCAAGGACGGCAAGAACAACGCGTTGCGGCTGAAGAGCTCCTATGAGACCAACGGCAATGGGCTGCTCGGCTCGGCCATCTATGCCCGCCGCCTCAACGACAATGTGGAGTTCCTCGCGACAGGCAATTATCGCACCGCCGACGAGTTCACGCTTGGCAACGGCACCAAGCTTCTGGGTTCGGATTTCAACGCCTGGTCGGGACTGATGAAGGGAACGGCGCATTTCGGCGACAACAACGAGCAGGTCGTTCGCCTCTCCTACCAGCGCTGGGACAGCGATGCCGACAACCAGGCCTACGCCCAGACCGGCACCCAGGCGGCATTCGGCACGGTCGATCGCCATGTCGTCGACAGCACGGCGATCCTCAGTTACGACAACCCGGTCAGCGACAATCCGTGGCTCGATATCAAAGCCAACATCTCCTATTCCGACACAGCGGTGGAACAGCGCAACGGCACGCTGGCCGGTTCGAACATCATCGATGCGGATTACGGCTATCGCACCTGGCAAGCCAATCTGCAGAATACGTCCGAATTCAGCGGCGAAGCCTATCAGAATTTCCTGACCTATGGCGTGCAGGCCAGCCACCAGGATCGCATCGGGGTCAGCCAGCTCATCACCGGCACCGGCGACGCCATCAGCACTCATCCGGAAGGCACCGACAACAAGCTCGGCGCGTTCGTGCAGAACGAATATGTCTGGAACGAAAAGCTGACGCTGATCGCCGGTATGCGCGGCGATTTCGTCTGGCGCCAGCCCGGCGAAGCCGCCGAATCGCTCGGCAATGCGGTCGACGTCAACGATCAGGCCTGGTCGCCGAAGATCGCGGCGCTCTACAAGGTCAACGACAATTTCGGCGTGTTCGGCTCCATTGCCCACACCGAGCGGCTACCGACGCTTGACGAACTCTACACCTGGTCCAAGGGCGTCAGCGTCGACCTGAAAAAGGAAAAATCCAACAATTACGAAGTCGGGTTCACCACTTCCGGCAACGACATTCTCCAGGAGGGCGACGCGCTGAGCCTGAAGACGACCGGCTTCTACAACGACCTCACCGATCTCATCCAGCTGACGGCGACCGGCGCTTCCCGCTACTTCTACAATGTCGGCAAGGCGCGGATCTACGGTGTTGAGATCGAGGGCGCTTACGATTCAGACTACGTCTTCGCCAACCTTGCCTATACCGGCGTGAAGGGCGAGAACCTGACGCCCGGCCTGAATTACGGCAAGCCGCTCTCGACCATTCCGGCGCACAAGATCGCACTTTCATTGGGCGCACGCATGCCGGATCGCGATCTGGAGTTCGGCGGCAGGGTGACCCACGCCTTCGAGGCGCCTAACAGCATCCAGGGCACGGCATCTTCGTCGGCAACACCGAGCGCTACCGTGGTTCCAGCCGACGCCTGGACCACTGTCGACCTGTTCGCATCGTGGAAGCCGCAATCCGGCCAGTTCGAAGGCTGGCAGGCGCAGTTCGGCATCAACAACATCTTCAATGCCTATTACCGCGACGCGATCGCGCTCGACTACGCCAAGGGCCGGACCTTCAAGCTGACATTGGCAAAACAACTGGACTGGTGAGAACGATGAGCATCACGGCGGCTATGACATCCTTCCTGATCGCAGCGACATTTGTCGCCGCCGTGGCCGGCCCAGCGCAAGCCGAGGCGCCGGGCCTAGGGCTCTCGCTCGAGCTCAACGGCGCGCAACCCTCCGACAAGGGTTGCCGGCTGACATTCGTGGTTGCCAACAATCTCGGCGCCGACCTGTCCAAGGCGGCGTTCGAGATCGCCTTGTTCAACCATGCGGGCGTGGTCGACCGGCTGACCGTCCTCGATTTCAAGGACCTGCCGGCGGGCAAGACCAAGGTGACGCGTTTCGATCTCGCCGGCACCGACTGCACCAAACTTGGCCGCGTGCTGATCAACAGCGCGACGGAGTGCGCGGGCGCCGGCATAGAGCCGGCCACATGCCTGCGCAGTCTGAAGACCGCGACCAAGACCGGCATCGCCTTCGGCCTGTGACAGGGGGCGGGATTGGGGTTCGAACCGAAATTCTCGCAAAACACCGTGGCCTGGCCCCTGGCCGGGCCCTTTGTTTTGCCGCTGGAACCGGACGATCCCGATTTCACCATTCCGCACGGCTCGCTGCAGTCTTCGCTGCGTGTCACGCCGGAGAAGAACTACATTACGGACGCCAGCGGCGAGCTGACCACCATACCAGCCGAGCCGCTGGGCGGCACGCGGACCAGGCAGCCAAGGCGCAAATGGAAGGCCGCCGTGGTTTTCTCACTGGTCCTTCATGCGGCGGCGGCAATGGCCTTCCTGGCCACCGACGATGAGCCGATCCTGATCGAAGGCGCCGACCAGTCCGGAATCATGTTGCTCGGCAACGCGCCCGACGACCAGTCGGCCGCCGGCGACATGACAGATGCCCTGCCGGAAGCGGCTGAGGTGACGCTGGTCACCATGCTTGCCCCCAAGCCGGTGGAGACCGTGGAGGCGCAACCGGTCGCGGCGACGGAACCGGCCCAGCCGGTCGAAACGATGGAAGCAGAAGCGACAGCCACGGCAATTTTGGAACCTGTG
Source organism: Mesorhizobium sp. P2_E10 (assembly GCF_056404235.1). Classification (NCBI taxonomy): domain Bacteria; kingdom Pseudomonadati; phylum Pseudomonadota; class Alphaproteobacteria; order Hyphomicrobiales; family Phyllobacteriaceae; genus Mesorhizobium; species Mesorhizobium sp. P2_E10. Next base: position 107,911 of record NZ_JBFUEK010000009.1, on the reverse strand, counting down.
GGGGAAACGTCGGACCGGCCTGCGTCCGCGCCCGACCGCGTCGATCCTGTCCCGGACGAGCCGGCGACCGCCACGACAGTCACTCCCGTGCCCGAGATTTTGGCCGTCGATCAGGCGGTCGAAGACGACAATTCCGTCCAGAAGCCCGCCGAGCAGTCGACCACGACCGTAAAGGCGACCGCGGCCGAGAAAACGGCGTCCGTCGAAACTCTCGAAAAGGTCACGGCAGAAACGGAGCCGCAACTGGCGCCCGCGGAAAGAAAGCCGCAGCCGACGAAACCCAAGAAAGCAGAGCCTGCGAAAAAGCCGATCAAGAAGGCGCAGAAGGCTGAAGCGCCGAAGAAGGCGGAAAAAGCGCCTGCCAAACAGACCAGGTCCGGCTCCGGCGGCCAGAATGAAGCCGATGCCAAGCGCGGCGTCGCCGATGGCCAGACCGACGGCAAGACAACGAGCAAAAGCCAGGGCGGCAAGTCGGGCGTTGGCAATGCGTCCGTCTCCAACTATCCGGGCAAAGTGGTCGCCAGATTGCGGCGCGCTCTTCGCGGCATTTCGAATTCCGCGCGGACAAAGGCACGCAACGATGTCCAGGTTAGCTTCATCGTCGATGCTGGCGGCGGGGTTGGCGGCATCCGCATCGCCCGCAGTTCCGGCTCGCCTGAACTCGACACGGCTGCACTCGCGATCATACGCCGCGCAGCCCCCTTTCCACCCATCCCGGCGGATGCAGGCCGATCGAGCTGGGCATTCAGCTTGCCGCTCGGCATCACACGCTGATCCGGATGGTGTGCGCGTCAGGCCCCGTACTCGTGCGAAACGCTGTGGCGTGGCCTTTGGTGGTCGGCGCGTTGCCGCAGGCAACCGATCTTGATTTGACAAGTCCGCGCCGCTCGCGGCAGGTCTCGCCGCGAAACATGCAGGAAACCAGCCCCCTCCCCGATGCCGGCAGCGAACTGGCGATCACGCCAGCCGAGCCGCTTGCGCCCGCGCGGCCGTCAGCCATCAGCCGCAAATGGATGGCGGCGATCATCGTCTCCTGCCTGCTCCATGTCGCGGTAGCCGCGGCTTTTCTCATCACACCCGCCGGCACATTCGATTCCAGGGATGCAATCCAGTTGGAAGGCGCCGATCAATCAGGCGCCAACGTGGTCGGCAGCGCCCTGGATGGCCAGGCCCCTGGCGTGATGGACGTTACCGTGGTGCCCGACCCGCAGCCCGCCAAGCCTCAGATGAAGCCCAAGCCGCCTGCCGACCTGCCCGCCAGGGAAATGGCCGCGCAGCCCCCTGCGCCTCTGCCGCTAGCTGTCAAGCAACCCACCGCTGCGCCGGACATACTGACGGTCGACACGCCAAGCCATGACGAACAAAGCGTGGCCCCGAAGGCTGAGACGCCGGCAGAGCCTACGGCTTCGGCTGAAAGCGCCGAGGCGCCTCCTGCCGACATCGAACAGCCGCCGATCCCGACCGCAAGGCCAAGCACGACAGCGGGTTCTGGAGGCCCGGGCGAAACCAACGAGGCGCGCGGCGCGGCGGATGGCGAGGAACGTGACGCGGTGACGTCCAGCACCGGCAAGAAGCAGGGCGCGGCAGGCAATGCGATTGAATCCCGCTACAGCGGTGAAATTCAGAAGAAGCTTGCCCGCGCCAACCGTCGTGTTTCCAAAGCGGTACAAGCCAAGGCCAACAACAATGCCAGGGTCGTTTTCATTGTCATGGCCGACGGTAGCATCGGTGACATACAGCTTGCCGAAAGTTCGGGGTCTGCCGAGCTTGATCAATTCGCTTTGACACTGGTGCGCCAGCAGGCGCCGTTCCCTCCCATTCCAGCCGAGACCGGCAGGTCAAGCTGGGTATTCAAAGCGCGGATCGGTCCGTTTTGAGGGCCTCAGCCTCATCGTTTCAGCCACCCATCAAACGTCACAAGTCGCAATCCCGGAAGGACAGCCAATGTACATCGCCATGAACCGCTTCAAGGTCCAGAACGGCTCGGAGGCCGCCTTCGAAGCCGTCTGGAAGGGACGCGATTCGACGCTTTCGGAAATGGCGGGCTTCAAGGAATTCCATCTGCTTCGCGGCCCGGTCAACGAAGCGGAGGGCTATACGCTGTTTGCTTCGCACACAGTGTGGGCGAGCCATGCGGATTTTGTCGCCTGGACCAAATCCGAGAATTTCCGTGCCGCGCATCGCAACGCCGGTTCCAGCAAGGTGCACTATCTCGGTCACCCCCAGTTCGAGGGGTTCTCGGTCGTCGAAGGCGCCTGACCGCTAACGGGCTAAGGCCAGACCTCCGCTGACGGTTAGGGTGTGTTGAGATTCAGGTCAGGCCGAGTCGAAAACGATGGTTTCAGAGAACCGGAGCGGAGCGTGCTTGAAGTACGTGAGCACCGGAAGCGCAGGAAACCATCGTTTGCAGGCCGGCATCACCTGAATATCAATGCACCCTAAGCCGCGGCCAGCAGGCTGGCATTGCCGCCCGCCGCCGTGGTGTCGACGCAGACCGCGCGCTCATGCGCATAGGCGGCCGGGTTGAGCACTTCGCTGACCAGCGGCACGATCGGTCCTGCGCGGTCGGCAATGACCTTGCGCACGATGCGCGCTGCCTCGGGCGTGCCCGAGAAGGCGACGACGTCGACCCGCAGCGAACGTGCCTCGACCGGATCGGGACGCCCGTCGATGGCCGCCAGCGGCAGGCCCTTGCCGGTCAGCGCCGAGAGCGCTGCCGGTGCACCGGGAGCGACGGCGAGCACGGCATTGCCGGCGGCGAGTGCCTGGATCGTCTGGGCAAGCAGCGTATCGCCATCAGGACCGAGGCAGAGCACGCGGCCGCGCGGCGACAGCGACAGCGTGTTGGCCTCGCCGGTCGGTCCTGGCAGGTCGACCTGGCCGAAATCGATGCCGGCGGCAGCACCAATGGCCGCCGCGCCCTTGCCGCGCAGATGCTTGCGCAGAATGGCAATGCGATCGGGACGGGTCGACCAGCCGCCAAGCGTCGGATCGGGCAGATTGTCGGCAAGCTCGGTCGCCGTCACCTTGTGGCCTTCGCCGACTTCTGTGCCGGCTTCCGGTCCCTTGCGGAAGCGGCGGAGATAATGCGGACCGCCGGCCTTCGGACCGGTGCCGGAAAGCCCCTCGCCACCAAAGGGTTGCGAGCCGACGACGGCGCCGATCTGATTACGGTTGACATAGATGTTGCCGGCATGGATGCCGTCGACGAAATGCTGGACGCGACCCTCGATGCGGGTGTGCAGGCCAAAGGTCAGGCCATAGCCCTTGCGGTTGATCTCGGCGATGACGGCGTCGATCTTGTCGGCGTCGAAACTGGCGACATGCAAAATGGGCCCGAACACCTCGCGCTCCATCTCCTCGATGCCTTTGACCCGAAAAACATGCGGCGCGACGAAACGGCCGTCCTTCGGCGCTTCGAGCTTGGCGATCAGCCGACCTTGCAGGCCCATCTTCGTGCAGTAGTCGCGGATCGACGCTTGCGCCTCGTCGTCGATGACCGGGCCGACATCGGTCGAAATCTGCCAGGGATCGCCGATGCTGAGCGCTTCCATGGCGCCCTTCAGCATCTCCAGCATCTTCTTTTCGACGTCCTTTTGCACATAGAGCACGCGCAGCGCCGAGCAGCGCTGGCCGGCGCTCTGGAAGGCCGAAGCAAGGATGTCGCGAACCGCCTGTTCGGGCAGCGCGGTGGAATCGACGATCATGGCGTTGAGACCACCGGTCTCGGCAATCAGCATGGCGTCGGGTGCCGCGGTCTCGGCCAGTTGCTTCTCGATCAGCTTGGCGACCTCGGTCGAGCCGGTGAAGCAGACGCCGGCAATACGCGGATCGGCGGTCAGCGGTCCGCCGACCGAGGGGCCGTCGCCAGGCAGAAGCTGGATGACATCTTCCGGCACGCCGGCTTCGCGCAGCATTTCGACGGCGCGGAAGGCGATCAGTGGCGTCTGCTCGGCCGGCTTGGCAATCACCGAATTGCCGGTGACCAGGGCAGCGGCGATCTGGCCGGTGAAGATGGCAAGCGGAAAGTTCCACGGCGAGATGCAGACGATCGCGCCGCGCGCTTCTGTGCCCGCTTCGTTGTTGGCTGCTTCGGTGGCGTAGTAGCGCAGGAAGTCGACGGCTTCGCGCACTTCGGCGACGCCATCGGCCAGCGATTTGCCGGCCTCGCGGGTGGCGAGCGCAAAGAACTCGACGGCGTTCGTCTCATAGAGATCGGCGGCGCGGTTGAGGATGGCGGCACGCTCGGCGACGGGCCGCTTGGCCCAGGCCGGCTGCGCCTCCACGGCGAAGCGCACGGCGGTCGCGACCTGCTTGGCGGCAGCCTCGCTGACCGTGCCGACAATTTCGCTAGGCTTGGCCGGATTGACGATCGGGCGCTGCTTGCCGTAGCCGGCGGCGCGGGTGATCGGCTTGGCGTGCCAGCGGTCCGAGCCGGCAAAGCCTGCCTTGGCCTTCTCGATCGCGGCCAGCACCACGGTATCGGTGATGTCGAAGCCTTTTGAGTTGCTGCGGCCGGCGCCGAAAATCGCCGAGGGGCGAGCGATCGCCGGATTGGCGGCCAGGCCCTGGCTTTCGACGGTCTCGAGCGGATCGCGGGCGATGTCCTCCGGCTCGACCTCCTCGTCAGTCAACTGGTGGACGAAGGAGGAGTTGGCGCCGTTCTCCAGCAGGCGCCGGACCAGATAGGCCAAAAGGTCGGAATGCGCGCCGACCGGCGCATAGATACGACAGCGCGTGCCTTCGGCCTGGCGCACCGTCTCATGCAGCGCCTCGCCCATACCGTGCAGGCGCTGGAATTCGAACGCATCGCGGTTATCAGCCATCGACAGGATGGCGGCGACGGTGTGGGCATTGTGGGTGGCGAATTGCGGGTAGATGCGGTCGGTCATGCCAAGCAGTTTTTTCGCGCAGGCCATGTAGGAAACGTCGGTGTTGGCCTTGCGGGTGAAGACGGGATAGCCGCCAAGCCCGAGCGCCTGCGCCCGCTTGATCTCGGTGTCCCAATAGGCGCCCTTGACCAGCCGCACCATGATGCTGCGGTCGTATTTCTTGGCCAGCGCGTAGAGCCAGTCGATGGTGAAGGCCGCACGCGGCCCATACGCTTGCACCACCACGCCAAAGCCATTCCAGCCGGCGAGTTCCGGCTCGGCCAGCACCCGTTCGATGACGTCGAGCGACAGATCGAGACGGTCGGCTTCCTCGGCGTCGATGTTCAGGCCCATGCGCGAATGGCGCGCCGCCAGCGCCAAGGACAACAGCCGCTCGGCCATGACCGGCAACATCTTTTCCTTCTGCGCCACTTCATAGCGCGGATGCAGCGCCGACAGCTTGACCGAAATGCCGTGGTTCTGGCGGATGTCGGGCCCATTGGAGCCGGCATCGAGCGAGGAAATCGCGTCGGCGTAGGCCTTGAGATAGCGCAGCGCGTCGGCCTCGGTTCGGGCCGCCTCGCCCAGCATGTCGAAAGAATAGAGATAGCCCTTCTGCGTCATCGGCCGGCCGCGCTTGACGGCCTCGGTGATGGTGCGACCAAGCACGAACTGTTCGCCCATTTCGCGCATGGCAGCAGCCACCGCCTTGCGGATGACCGGTTCGCCGAGCCGGCGCACCATCGAACGCAGCGTGCCTTCGATGCCGCCCTCGCCTTCGTCGAGCACGCGGCCGGTCAGCATCAGCGCCCAGGTCGAGGCATTGACGAAAATGGAGCTTGAACCGCCCGAATGCGCCGACCAGTCGTGCGGCGCGATCTTGTCGGCGATGAGGTCGTCCATCGTCTCGGTATCGGGCACGCGCAGCAGCGCCTCGGCCAGGCACATCAGCGCCACGCCTTCCTTGGTGGAGAGGCCGTAGGCCGAGAGGAACACCTCCATCAGCCTTGGATCGGACGAGCCGCGCACCGCCCGCACCAGATCGGCGGCACGGGTCGAGATTGCGTCGCGGTCTTTGGTCGACAGTCCTGTCGCCTCGGCCAGCCGCTTCACGGCTGCATCTTCGTCGGGCAGATAGTTGGAACGGATCTGCTGGCGGATGGCATCGAGCGCTGGCATGGCGGTCCTGTGAACGAGCAAGAGGGAGCGGGCCGGCGGTCACCGGACCGAATGGCGCAAGCTAGCACAATTGAGAATTTCGGTCGGCCCAAAGAAATGGACAATGCAGATCGATTGATCTATCATTTGCGCCATATTCACGCCAAACCGACCACGAAATCGATGATCGAAGATCAATTGGACCGCATCGATCGAAATATCCTGTCGGCGCTGGCACGCGACGGGCGGCTTTCCATGTCGGAACTCGCCGGCAAGGTCGGCCTGTCGAAGACGCCGGTGCAAGCGCGGGTGAAGCGGCTGGAGAAGGAAGGCTACATCAGGGGCTATCAGGCGATCATCGACCGCGAGCGCATGGGCGAAGGCCATGTCGCCTTCGTCCAGGTGAAATTGTCCGACACCCGCTCGGCCGCGCTCGACGCCTTCAACCGCGCCGTACAGGTGGTGCCGGAGATCGAGCAGTGCCACATGATGGCGTCGAGCTTCGATTATCTGCTCAAGGTCCGCACCACCGATATCGCCGCCTATCGCCGCGTGCTCGGCGAGCGCATCTCGGCTCTGCCCCACGTCGCCCAGACCTCGACTTTCGTGGCGATGGAAACGGTCAAGGACCGGTAAGCCTACTCCGCCAACGTCTTCAAAAACGCCACCAGCGCTGCGCGCTCGCGGTCCGAAAGCTGCAGCGGGTGAACCTCGGACGTGCCCTCGACGCTTGGCTCCGCCTTGGCATAATGCGCCACCACCTCGTCGAGCGAGGAAAACTGCCCGGCATGCATGTAGGGCGGTCGGGTGGCGGCGCCGCGCAGCGACGGCGTCTTGTAAGCACGGATCAGTTCCGGTCCTGACTTGACCATGAAGCGAAGTTCTCCGCAGGCACTGTCATCGCCGTCGCGAAAGGCGCCAAGACAGTTGAACGGGTCAGCCTCGACTTGGCGTACCGCGTCGATGCGGCCACGATCCACGGGCAAGTCGGCAACCGGTGGCACGCCGGTGTTGTGAAAACTGTTGTCGGTGAAGCGCGGGCCATTGTGGCAGGTCACGCAATTAGCCTTGCCGATGAACAGTTTCAGCCCGAGGATTTCGTCCGGCGAAAAGGCATCCTCGCCTTGCGGCTTGGCCCCTGCTCCCAGATCGATGGCAAAGCGGTCGAAGCGCGTCTGCGGCGGCTCGATCGAGCGCTCGAAGGCGGCGATCGCCTTGCCGATATTGGAAAAGACACGATTGACGTCCTCGGCCTGGGCAGCGGGCATGGCTTTCCAGGCCGCTTTCTCGGCATCGGTGCCGAGCGGGCTGGCATTGGCCGGCACGGTCGAGAGATCGGGCAGTGGACCAAAAATGCGCTCGTAGCGCTCACCAAACCGCTTCTTGATGTAGTGCACATAGGCGGCGCGGTTGCCGGCATGCTCGAGCGGATTTTCCAGCGGCGTCAGCGCCTGCGCCCAGAGACTGTCGCGCCGCCCATCCCAGAAGAACCACGGGTCGCGCGCGACGCCGGCCAGCGGCATCGAACGCCGGTTGGTGCGGCCAACGCCGACGGCTTGCGGCAGGTCGTCCTGGAACTGGCGGTCGATCTTGTGGCAGGTCGAGCAGGAGACGGTGCCGTCGCGGCTCATCCCCGCGTCGAAGAATAGTGTCGATCCGAGCGCCGCGGCAGCAGGCACATCGGCAAAGCGGTTGGTGGTGTCGGTCTTCAGCGGTGGCAGCGTGTTCAGCGCCAGCGAGGCGATGGTTTTCTTCTCGGTGTCGGAAAACTGCGGCTTGCCGCAACCGGCAAGCATCGCCACCACCATTAGTGCGAGACATCGCGAAAAGCGGCTCATCTAAAACTCACAGCACCACGTTGAAGACGACGGTGTCGGAACCGGCCGCCGCCGAGATGGCGAAGCGCAATTGCCACCAGCCGCTCATGGTGAATTTCAACCCGTCGATCCGATAGCGCCCATCGCCCAGATAGTCGGTCGCTTGCGGACTGGTCGGCAAGCCGTGACTGTGCTGCGGCATGCCGCCTGACACCGTAATCGCCGCGCCTTCCACAGGTGCGCCCTTGACCGTCTTCAGCGTCAGCAGCCAGGATTGCAATTCGCCCTGCCGCACGACACCCCGCTCCGGCTGGAAGCTCGCCACGAACAAGCCGCTCGCCGTGGTTTTCGAGCGGGATACATCGAGGCCGGCGAACTGCGCCGACCGAGGCGCCGTCAGATAGACGATAGCGAGAATGCCGGCCAGCAAGGCAGCAAGACCCAGACCCGCGAGAAGATAACGCCATAGTGATGCCAAACCGGTTCCTCTTCCAAACATAACGTCTCGGGGAGCAATTCGCGTCCCGCCGCACCTGTGGGAAAACGCTTCTGGCGCAAAAAACCGCCGCAGCCAACCATGGCGCTGCGGGCCGCAAAAAGCTACAGCACCGGCTCTTTGGTTTCGTGCATGTTCGTTGCCCCAAACCGCTACACACTTTTGGGCGACATGCACCAGGAGAAAGACATATGGCAGCAAACGGCGTCGCTTCGATCGGTGAGTGCATGCTTGAACTTTCGGGCCAGACCGGGCCGAACTGGCGCATGGGCTTTGCCGGCGACACGTTCAACACGCTTTGGGCGCTGCATGCGCTGAGCGGTGACCGGCCGGCGACCTATGTCTCGGCCTTCGGCGACGACCCGTTCTCACAAGGCCAGATCGCCTTCTTCGCCGAGAACGGCATCGGCATCGGCGCCAGCCCGGTCATAGCGGGCGCCCGGCCCGGCCTCTACGCCATCACGCTGACTGGCGCCGAACGCGCCTTCACCTACTGGCGCAGCGACGCAGCGGCGCGGCGGCTTGCCTCGGACCCAGCCGCCTTGACCAAAAGCCTTGAAAAACAGGCACTTGTCTACTTTAGCGGAATCACTTTGGCAATTCTGGACGCTGCCGCGCGCAAGACATTGCTGGCGGCGGTGGCGAATGCCCGCGCGGCAGGCTCGCTTGTCGCCTTCGATCCCAACTACCGGCCGCGCCTTTGGCACAGCCGCGAGGACGCGCAGGCCGCGATCCTCGAAGCGCTTGCCGTCACCGACATCGCGCTGCCGACCTTTCCCGACGAACAGATGCTGTTTGGCGATACCGCACCGCATGTGACCGCCGAGCGGCTGGGAGAGCTGGTCGGTGAAGTCGTGGTCAAGAATGGCGAGCAGCCGGCACTGATCGCCGAGAATGGAAACCTGCAGCCCGTTCCGGCGGTCCAAGTCGCCACCCCCGTCGACACCACCGGCGCCGGCGATTCCTTCAATGGCGGCTATCTCGCCGCCCGGCTTGCCGGTCACGCCCCGGCAGAGGCCGTGCTGCGTGCGCATCGCGTCGCCGCCGCAGTCGTGCAGGTGCGCGGCGCGCTGGCGCCGTTCGAGACCCTAAGAGTCGCTTTCGAACGCTAAACCCGCCTACGGTAAGCGGAACCGATATTCCGTCACATGGTGATAGATCTGGCCCGGCCACAGCGTGGCTTGCGGAAAATATGGCCGGTTGGGTGCATCCGGCCACACTTGCGATTCCAGGCAGAAGCCGGAAAAGGGCTTGTAGCGACGTCCGCCCAATCCCGGCGAAGACGGCGCCACGTGCTGGCCGATATAGAGCTGGACACCCGGTTCCGTGGTCCAGAGTTCCATCTCGACACCGGAATTTGCTCCTTGCGCCCAGGATGCCTGCTTGAGCGGCCCCCGCGTCGAGGTCAGGCAGAAATTCTGGTCGTAGGCAAGCTGCTCGCCCTCCGTTTCCATGCGCAGCGGCCGCGCCTGACGGAAATCGAAAGGGGTGCCGTCGACCGGCTTCACCACTCCGGTCGGGATCAGCTCGCTGTCGACCGGCGTATAGGCGCCGGCATTCAGCATCAGCCGGTGGTCGAGGATATCGCCGGCACCGCCGTCATCGAGGTTGAAATAGGAATGCTGCGCCAGATTGCACAGCGTTGGCTCCTCGCAGGTCGCGGTCAGTTCCATGCTGAGCGTGCCGGGAATTTTCAGCCGGTAGGTGCAGGTCACGTCGAGCGCGCCGGGAAAGCCCATCGTGCCGTCGGGGTCGTGCAACGTCAGCGTGACGAAATCCTTGCCATGCAGCGACACCGTCCACGGCCGGTGAAAATAGCCCTGCGAGCCGCCATGCAGCGTATGCTTGTCGAGAAAATTGCGCTCGGTCTGGTAGCGCTTGCCGGCGATGGTGAAGCGGCCATCGCGGATGCGGTTGGCAAAACGTCCGACCACCGCGCCGAAGAAGGCCCTGTCCGTCTCATAGGGTTCGAAACGGTCATAGCCGAGCACCAGCGGTGCGTCGTGCCCGGCCAGGCGCAGATCCTGAAGGATTGCGCCCAGCCCGATGATGTTGGCGGTGAGGCCGCCGCCCCTGATGGTGAAGCGGCGGACGTCCTCGCCCGCTTGCGTCGTGCCGAAAACCTCGCCGTCCTTCATCGCCGTGCCCATACGTCGGTTGTTTGATCCATGGACTTAGGCCGGCTGAATGTCGTCTGGCAAGGGCAGGCACATGGCCTGCCCTGTCCTCAATGTTTCCTAGAGGCCGAGGCCGCCGATGCAGACATATTTGGTGTCGAGATAATCCTCGATGCCCTGATGTCCGCCTTCCTTGCCGAGGCCCGATTCCTTGACGCCGCCGAACGGCGCTTCCGGCGTGGTGATGAGGCCTTCATTGACGCCGACCATGCCGTATTTCAGCCCTTCCATGACCCGGAAGGCGCGGCCGAGTTCGCCGGTGTAGAAATAGCAGGCAAGGCCGAATTCGGTGTCGTTGGCGAGCGCGATGGCCTCTTCCTCGGTTTCGAACTTGAACACCGGCGCCACCGGGCCAAAGATCTCTTCCTTCATGAAGCGCATCTTCGGCGTCGCATTGGCGATCACCGTCGGCTGGAAGAACGAGCCGCCGAGCGCATGGCGCTTGCCGCCGGCGACGATCTTGCCGCCCTTCGAGGTCGCATCGGCGATCAGTTCCTCGACCTTCTCGACCGCCTTCACGTCGATCAGCGGTCCCTGCTGGACGCCATCCTCGAGGCCGGAGCCGACCTTCAACCCGTTGCTGGCCGCCGCAAGCCCTTCGACGAATTTGTCATAGACGCCGGCCTGCACCAGGAAGCGGTTGGTGCAGACGCAGGTCTGGCCGGAGTTGCGATACTTGGCGGTGATGGCGCCGGCGATGGCGCGCTCGATGTCGGCGTCATCGAAGACGATGAACGGCGCGTTGCCGCCGAGTTCCATCGACACCTTCTTGACGGTGACCGACGACTTCTGAATGAGCAGCTTGCCGACCTCGGTCGATCCGGTGAAGGTGATCTTCGACACCAGCGGGTTGGCGCAGATCTCGTCGCCGATCTCGCTGGCAGAACCGGTCAGAATGTTGATGACGCCCTTGGGGAAGCCGACTTCTTCGGCCAGCGCGCCCCAGGCGAGACCGGAATAAGGCGTCTGCGACGCCGGCTTGACGACGGCGGTGCAACCGGCGGCCAGCGCCGGTCCGAGCTTGCGGGCCAGCATCGAGGACGGAAAGTTCCACGGCGTGATGGCGGCGATGACGCCGACCGGCTCCTTGGTCACCAGGATCCGGCGATCGGCCCACGGCGACGGCACGACGTCGCCATAGGTGCGGCGGCCCTCTTCGGCGAACCACAGAATGTAGGACGCGGCCGAGCCGATTTCGCCCTTGGATTCGAACAGCGACTTGCCCTGCTCGATGGTCAGCAGTTCGGCCAGCACGTCCTGATTGTCCATCATAGCGTCATGCAGCTTGCGCAGCAGCTTCGAGCGCTCGAGCGCGGTGGTCTTGCGCCATGTCTTGAAGGCGGTGGCGGCGGCCTCGATGGCGCGGTGGGTCTCGGCCTTGCCCGATTTCGGCACGGTGCCGATCTTGAGGCCGGTGGCCGGATTGTTGACGTCAACCGTCTGGCCGCCGTCGGCCTGCACCCATTCGCCGTTGATGAGATTGGCCTGCCGCATGAAATGGCTGGTTTTCTGAAGCATGGTCTAGCCTCCGTTCGGCGCTCTGACGGGCCGGTTTCTTGATGTATTCGGTAAGCGTGCGCTATCCCGCACGCTGGAGCCACTGCTCTTTACCTAGGGCAAGCCCGGCAAGCAATCGCAATATGGCATATAGGGGTTGGGCCAGCGCCAAACTAGCCGAAGACGTGGACAACCACCGTCAACCAGAAGGCGGTTGTAACAACGGCGCTGGCCGTCGCGATGGTCATCTGGTTCGACGCCAGCGCCTGGCCGGTGTTGAACTGCACGGCGATCAGATAGGAATTGACGCCGGAGGGCAGTGCCGCCACCACCACCGCCACCTTGGCCGTCAATGGCGGCAGGCCAAGCAGCCAGACCAGGCCGAGCACCAGCGCCGGCATCAGGAACAGTTTCAGCGTCGACAGCGCCAGCGCCGGCCGGATGTTGCCGGAAATGCCGAAACGGCGCAGGCTGAGCCCCATCGCAAACAACGCCACCGGCCCGGCCGTGTTAGCCAGCGCATCGACCAGCCGCGTGGCAAGGTTCGGCAGCGGCGCGCCGCTGAGGCGCCATGCCAGCCCGGCGAGGATGCCGATGATCAGAGGGTTGGCGAACAGTCTTTTCAGAAAGCTCTGGACGATGCGCAGTGGGTGCACGGGCTCGCTGTCACCCCGGCCAAATATCTCGAACATGACGATCGAAGCCATCATCATGGTCGGCAGATGCACGGAAACGAGCAGCGACAGCACTTCGAATCCGCTGGATCCGAATACACCGAGAACGAAGGGAATGCCCAGCAACACCACGTTCGAGAAGGACGACGACACTCCACCGACGATGCCGGTGCGGGCGTCCCGTCCGAAGACCCGCGTCGTCACCAGATGGCCGGCGGCCCACGTGATTGCCACTGCCGTGAAGTAAGCGCCCCACAGCGACCAGGGCGCCACGCCGTGGAAATCGGAATTCACCATCGTCCGAAACAGCAGCAGCGGCATCGCAACGTTGATGGCGAATTCGGAGATGCCGTCCCCGCTGGCCGGTTTCAGATAGCCGGTGAGCCCGGTGAGATAGCCGAGCGCGACGAGGCTGAAGACGAAAAGAACCGTTTCGGTGAGCGGAGACATTCTTGAGGGATAGGCGAGCCCGGATGGCAGCGCAATCGCCTGTTCTTCAGCAAACCGATGCTCGATAATGCCAGCGCCAGAATTTGATCATGGTCAGGTGACAGCGCTATACAGGCTTGGGATCTTCAGGGCGGACACAAAGCGAATGGTCGCGACGCCGAAACAGCGTCATTTCAGACAGGCATGGCTGACGGCTTTCGTCGCAGCGATGCTTTGCGTTGCCGCGACGGCGCTAGCGGTTGCGGAGACGAGCCTCAAGGGCGTGGCGCTGATCATCGGCCAGTCGAAATACGAGCACATCACCGCCCTTGCCAACCCGGCCAACGACGCCCGCGACATGGCCAAGATGCTGACCGATCTCGGCTTCGATGCCCGCAGCGTCACCGATCGCGATGCCGCCAAGCTGAAGCGCGACCTCGAACGTTTCGTCGAGGATGCCGAGGGAGCCGATGTCGCCTTCATCTACTATTCCGGCCACGGCATCGAGGCCGGCGGCGAGAATTATCTGGTGCCGGTCGATGCCGACGTATCGTCGCTCAAGAATGCCGATGAGGCGCTGGTGCCGATTTCCGCCGTCATGGACGAACTGAAGAAGACTGTGCCGGTGACGATCATGCTGCTCGACGCCTGCCGCACCAACCCGTTTCCGCCGGATGCTGTCGTGCGCCGGGCGCCGACGGCCTCAGCGTCGCCGATCGGCGCCGGCGGGCTGGAGCCGGTGCGCGGCGCCAAGGCGCTCGGCGATGCGCCAGCAGCAACGGAAAACCTCGGCACAGTGATCGGCTTCGCCGCCGAGCCGGGACGCCCGGCACTGGATGGCGCCGTCGGCGAAAACAGCCCCTATGCGGCAGCACTGCTGCGCCACCTCGCGGCGATGAAAGGCACCGAATTCGGCTCGGTCATGCGCATGGTGACGGAAGAAGTCTATCTCGACACCAGGGCGAAGCAGCGACCGTGGGTCAATGAAAGCCTGCGCAGGCTGCTCTATTTCGGCGTCGCGCCGCCGGAGCCGACCGGCGATGACGGGCTGATCACCGGCGAGCGGCGGCAATTGCTGCTGACCATTTCCGACCTGCCCGACCCCAGGCGGGCGCAAGTGGAACTGGCCTCGCTGCAGGACGGCGTGCCGCTCGATGCGCTCTATGGCGTGTTGAAGGCGCTCGGCACCGAAAAGATCCCCGAGGATCCGACCGACCTGCAAAAGCTGCTCGACACGCAGGCCGAGCGGTTGAAGAAGATGGTTTCCGAGCGCGATGCCTTGCGCACCGACGATCCCGAGATCAAGCGCCTGGTCGCTTCCGCCGACAAGGCCATCGGCCAGGGCGCCATCGTCACGGCGCGCAAATTCCTCGATGACGCAGTGGGCCGAGTCGAGCAGGGCAGCGGCGCGGTCGACCAGGCAGAGGATCTGGTGAAGCGCAAGCGCATTGCCGACGCCGCCATCTATGCCAGGCGGGCCGACGCCTCAGCGCTGGTCTTCGACTACCAATCCGCCGCCAACGACTACGGCAAGGCGTTTTCGCTGGTCGAGAAATGGGACGACAAACTGCGCTGGAACTACAAGAACCAGGAGGCTGAGGCGCTGGGTGCCCACGGCGATGCCACAGGCGACAAGGACGCTCTGCAGCGCGCCATCGACGCCTACCATGTCATCCTCAACTTCATTCCCAATGGCGAACAGAATCGCGACTGGGCGATTACCCGCAACAACATGGCGGTGGTGCTGCAGACCATCGGCGAGCGCGAGACCGACACCGCAAGGCTGGAAGAGGCGGCAGACATTTTCCGTGCTTCGCTGGCCGTGTTCGAGCGTGACAAGGACGACCTTAATTGGGCCGCCGCCCAGAACAATCTGGGCAATGTGCTGTTGAAGATCGGCGAGCGCGAGAGCGACCCGAAGCGCCTGAACGAAGCGGTTGCCGCGATGCGCGCGACGCTGGACAAGCGCCCGCGTGAAAAAGTCCCGCTGGACTGGGCCGCTTCGCAGATGAATCTCGGCCTGGCGCTCTACGCGCTCTCGGAGCGTGAGCCAGGTGGCGAGCATATGACCGAGGCGGAAGCCGCCTATCGGCTCTCGCTCGAAGAATACACGCGGCAAAAGGCGCCTGTGCAGTGGGCCATGGTGCAGAACAATCTCGGCAACACGCTGGTTTCGATCGGCACGCTGCGCAACGACAAGGCGAAGATCACCGAGGCGGCCGACGCCTTTCGCGCCGCCCTCGAGATACGAACCCGCAACACCTTCCCGGTCTCCTGGGCGACCAGCCGGCTCAATCTCGGCAATGCGCTGAGCAGTGCTGCGCGTTTCGAACTCGGTACCGGCAACCTCGAGGAAGCCGCGGCAGCCTATGGCGATGCGTTGACCATCTTCACGCGTCAGCGTTTTCCGATGGATTGGGCGTCTACACAAAACAATCTCGGCTCGATCTACCAGACGCTCGGCCAGCGTACCCTCGATCCGGCCAAGCTCGAGCAGTCGGCCAGCGCCTTCCGGGCGGCGCGACGGGTCTACACCAAGAAGGACTTCCCGCTCGACTGGGCGATGACGCACTACAATCTCGGCAACACGCTACAACTGCTCGGCGGCCTGTCCGACAAGCCCGAGCACTACAAGGATGCGATCGAGGCCTATCGTGATGCGTTGCGCGAGTACAAGCGCGAGACGACGCCGCGGCAATGGGCGCTGGCGCAAGCCGGCCTCGGTTCGGCGCTGCATTGGCTGAGCATGAGCAATGCCGATCCCAAGACCCTGGCCGATTCGATTGCCGCGCGACGGGCAGCACTGGAGGTGCTGACTTTCGAGACCGCACCCGTCGATTGGGCGAACGCGCAGAACGGCATCGGCATGAGCCTGCTCAATCTCGGCAACCTCGAACGCACCGACAAATATTTGAACGATGCCGAAGCCGCCTTTTCGGCGACGCTCAAAGTGTTCACCCGTGAAAGCCTGCCGATGCAATGGGCCTTCCAGCAGAACAATCTCGGCGATATCCATTGGAATCGCGGCAGCTATGGCGGCGGCAATGCCGAATTCCAGAAGGCCATCGAATTCTTCGAAAACGCCAAGCTGGGCTTTACCGAAGCCGGCTACCCTGCCCCCACCGCGCTAACCGACCAGAAGATCGAGTTGGTGAAGAAGCAGATGGCGAAGAAATAGACCTCAGCCCCTGCGCTTGTCTTTCACCCGGCTTTGCCGTCCCTATATGCCTGTCACCGGATCCGCCTGCCGGCGACCGGGAGAAAGATAACTGATGCTTCGACTTGCCCTGGCACTGTTTCTGCTGGTCATTCCCGCCGTGGCCCATGCAACGGATTCCGGCTGGGCGCTGCTGGCCGATGGCGGACATGTCGTGCTGCTTCGCCACGCAATGGTCACCGGCACCACCGATCCGGCAAATTTCGACATCACCAAATGCGCTACCCAGATCAACCTCTCGGCACGCGGCCAGCAGCAGGCAAGCAAGATCGGCGCGCTGTTTGCCGCCCGCGCCGCACCCATCGAGCGCGTGCTGTCCAGCCGCTACTGCCGCTGCCTCGACACCGCCCGCATCGCCTTCGAAGCCGAGCCGGAACCCTTCGCACCGCTCGATCTCCTGAAGACCGACGCGACCGAGAAAGCCGCCCAGATCGCGGCGATCATGACCGAGATCCGCGGCTATTCCGGCTCCGACAACCTGGTCATGGTCACCCACCTCGAAAACATCGTGGCGCTGACCGGCATCTCGCCGCGCGAAGGCGAAGCGGTGGTGGTCGAGCCGCAGGGCGATGGTTTGCGCGTGCTCGGCCGCGTCACCTTCTGACGGCGCGGACGCCCACAGCGCAGGTGTTGCCGAAATACAACCACTGAAAGAAGCCGCAAATCCGCCACGACAATGCCGCTTGCGACAACCCGTCGCAGGGGCTATAGGCGCGCTCCCGGTCACGAAAACCGAAGCGAGCACAACGGTTGGAGCTTTTGTCTCCGCCCGCGCAGGCGGCATTGCCACCCTGTGTACGGCGCCGTTTTGGGGATTGGGATCGCGGATGTAGCTCAGCGGTAGAGCGCCGGATTTGGGTCCGGAGGTCGCAGGTTCGATTCCTGCCGTTTGCACCACGGATAGCTCAGTTTGGTAGAGCATCAGATTGTTAATCTGACTGTCGAAGGTTCGATTCCTTCTCCATTGGCCTTCCAAGCCAAGCACCATGCAGGTGTTATCTGAAAACGGTCCGGGGACTGGAATGCCGAAGATCTGACGCACGGCTCAAGCCTTCGGGTGCGGGCCGGACCTGAAGGGTCTGACTCGTGAGATCCTCAACCAGGTGGTGTCGGCCGAAAAGCAGGCCGAGGCCAACATCATCCGCCGTCGCGAGGAGACGAACGCCACGCGTTCCCTGCTCAACACAGCCAGGGTGATGGCCGAGAACCCGGTGATGCTGCGGTTGAAGGAGCTCGAGGCTCTGGAGACCATCGCCGGCAAGGTCGAGCGGCTGACCGTCCACAACGGAACGGCCGGGCTGCTCAACGACCTGGTCAAGCTCCGCGACAGCTGAGCTGACGAAACATTAATGGAGGGGGCCGCCGGGCCAACCGGCGGCCCTTCTTGCGTTCGCGAAACCGCCATCCCATCTGTGCCCGGCGTATCAGGCCTTTTCCTGCCGGGAAAAACCGATTAGACAGCGCCCAAACACATGCGGACAGATTCCGCCCGCAACCGAAGGAAAAGCCCTTGTCCACCACGTTCGACAAAGTCGCCAAGATCATTGCCGACACCAGCGAGATCGATATCGACACCATCACCCCCGAGAGCCACACGATTGATGATCTCGGCATCGACAGCCTCGATTTCCTCGATATCGTCTTTGCCATCGACAAGGAATTCGGCATCAAGGTGCCGCTGGAAAAGTGGACCCAGGAAGTCAATGACGGCAAGGCTTCGACCGACGATTACTTCGTCATGAAGAACCTGTGCGCCAAGATCGACGCGCTGGTCGCCGCCAAGACCGCCTGACATCGGGCAAACGCGCGGCCTTGACGGGCTGCGCCGCCTGACCCACAAAGCCGCTCATGAGCAGCCCTCGCGACGTCGTCATCACTGGCATTGGCCTTGTCTCCTCGCTTGGAGAAGGTCCGGACGCCCACTGGCAGAAGCTGGCCCAGCCGGGCCTGCAGCCGGTGATTGAAGCCGCGCGCTTTGCGCCCTACACCGTGCATCCCCTGCCCGAGATCGACTGGAACCTGCAGATCGCCAAGCGTGGCGACCAGCGGCAGATGGAAACCTGGCAGCGGCTGGGCACCTATGCTGCGGGCCTGGCGCTCGACGATGCCGGTATCAAGGGCAATGACGAACTTTGCGCAACCATGGACATGGTTGTGGCTGCCGGTGGCGGTGAGCGCGACGAGGCGGTCGACGCGGCCATTCTCGCCGCTTCGGAAAGCCGCAACGACCGCGACGTGCTGCTCAACGAGAAGCTGACCACGGAACTGCGGCCGACGCTGTTCCTGGCCCAGCTTTCCAACCTGCTCGCCGGCAACATCTCGATCGTCCACAAGGTGACCGGCTCCTCGCGTACCTTCATGGGCGAGGAAGGGGCTGGCGTCGCCGCTGTCGAGACGGCCGCCGCGCGCATCCGCTCCGGCCAGTCGACGCATATACTGGTCGGCGGCGCCTTCCAGACCGAACACTCCGACATGCTGCTTGGCTATGAACTGGCCGGCTATCTGCACCGCGGCACCTGGAAGCCTGTCTGGCAAAGGCAAGGCGCCGAGGGCGGCGGCGTGGTGACCGGATCCGGCGGCGCCTTCCTGGTTCTGGAACAGCGTGAACATGCGACAAACCGCGGGCGAAAAATCTATGCCGAACTCGGCCCGGTCGTGTCCGGTCGCGCCAGGCGCCGGCAGGGCGAACTCGACGCCAGCATTGCCGCGCTGCTCAAGCAGGCCGCATTGCCGAACGGCGAATTGCTTGCCATTTCCGGCGCCTCCGGGGCACATGCCGCGACCGCAGCCGAGAAATCGGCGCTCGATGCCCATCCGGCGATATCAGCCCGTGGCTTCTCGACGCTGACCGGCCATATGAAGGAAGCACAATTTCCCTTCGCCGTGGCGCTGGCGGCGCTGGCCGTCGACCGCAAGGCCGCCTACCCCGCCTTCGATGCCGCTGCCGAGAAGCCATTTAAAGGCGTTCCGAAGACCGTGCTTGCAACGGCGATCGGCTATCACCAATTCGAGGGCTTGGCGCTGGTCAACGCTGCCGACTGAGGGTTCAAGAAAAAATGGCCAATCTGAACGATCATATGGGCAGGCCGATCGTCGCCGTCACCGGCGTCGGTGTGGTGACCTCGCTCGGCGTCGGCAAGGCCGACAACTGGGCGGCACTGACCTCCGGCAAGTCCGGCATCCATCCGATCACCCGCTTTCCGGTCGACCATCTGAACACGCGTATCTCGGGCATGGTCGACTTTCTGCCGTCCAGCTCCAAGGGCGCCAGCCTCCTGACCTACGAGCTGGCCGAGACAGCGGCGCGCGAAGCGGTGGCGGAATCGGGTCTTGATTCCGGCGATTTCGGCGGACCGCTGTTCCTCGCCTCACCGCCGGTCGAACTCGACTGGAGCGAACGATTTTCGCTCTACAATTCCGACAGCCAAAACGCCGGCGCCGAAAGGTTGCTTCGTGTGGCGCGCGGGCTGAAGGAACTCGATATTTTCGAAACCACCCAGTTCGGTTCGATCGCCGACCGGCTTGCCGACGCCTTCGGCACACGGGGCCTGCCGATCACGCTGTCGACGGCTTGCGCCTCGGGCGCCACCGCCATCCAGCTCGGCGTCGAGGCGATCCGCCGCGGCGAATGCGACCGGGCGCTGGCGATCGGCGCCGATGGTTCAGCGACCGCCGAGGCGCTGATCCGCTTCTCGCTGCTGTCAGCGCTGTCGACCCACAATGATATCCCGGAGAAGGCATCCAAGCCGTTCTCCAAGGACCGTGACGGCTTTGTGCTAGCCGAGGGCTCGGGCGCGCTTGTGCTGGAATCGCTGGAAGCGGCTCTTGCCCGTGGCGCGACCATCCTCGGCATCCTGCGCGGCTGCGGCGAAAAAGCCGACGATTTCCACCGCACCCGCTCCAAGCCCGACGGTTCGCCGGCGATCGCCGCGGTTCGCGCCGCCCTTGCCGATGCCGGTTTGAGCAAAGACGAGATCCACTACGTCAACGCCCATGGCACGTCGACGCCTGAAAACGACAAGATGGAGCATCTGTCGCTGTCGACCGTGTTCGGCGATCGGATCTGCTCGATGCCGGTCTCGTCGAACAAGTCGATGATCGGCCATACGCTGTCGGCGGCAGGTGCCGTCGAAGCGGCGTTTTCGCTGATGACCATGCGCGAAAGCGTCATCCCGCCGACCATCAACTACGACAATCCCGATCCGGCGATCGTGCTCGACGTGGTGCCCAACAAGAAGCGCAACGCCGAGGTTGGTACCGTCTTGTCGAACTCCTTCGGCTTCGGCGGCCAGAACACTTGCCTTGTCATGGCGCGGGAACCGGTCTAAGCGACCTCTTTCCGCCAATCAGAACCGACAGGCTCAATGCGCGCATTGCAACTTATCGAGGATCGCCGTCTTGAGACGGTGGACCTGCCGTCTCCCCCACCGCCTTCCCTCGGCGAAGTCACGCTGCGCATCAAGGCGGTGGCGCTGAACCACATAGATGTCTGGGGCTGGCGCGGCATGGCTTTCGCCAAGCGCAAGCTGCCGCTCGTCGTCGGTGCCGAAGCTTCCGGCGAGGTCGAAGCCGTCGGTCCCGGTGTTTCCAATCTCCTTCCCGGGCAATTGGTGTCGATTTATGGCGCCCGCACCTGCGGACTCTGCCGCGCCTGCCGCGAAGGCCGCGACAATCTCTGCGAGCATGTCTCCGGCGTTCATGGCTTCCATCTCGACGGCTTTGCGCAGGAGAAAATCAACCTGCCGGCGCGCCTGCTGGTGCCGGCCCCGCCCGGCGTGACCGACATTGGCGCGGCCGTCGCGCCGGTTACCTTCGGCACCGTCGAGCACATGCTGTTCGACAATGCCAGGCTGCAGCCCGGCGAGACCATTCTCGTCCATGCCGGCGGCTCCGGCATCGGCTCGGCAGCCATCCAACTGGCGAAGAAGATGGGCTGCACGGTGATCACCACCGTCGGCTCGAACGACAAGATCGACAAGGCCAAGGCTCTAGGCGCCGACCATGTCATCAACTACCGCGACGACCGCTTCGAAGGCGTCGTGCGCAAGCTGACTAAGAAGAAGGGCGTCGACGTCGTGTTCGAGCATGTCGGCGCAGACACTTTTGCCGCCTCGATGCTGTGCCTGAAGCGCGGTGGACGCCTGGTGACCTGCGGCTCGACTTCCGGCGTGTCGACTCAGATCAACCTGATGCAGCTGTTCCAGCAGCAGCTAAAGCTGCTCGGCTCCTTTGGCTGCCGCATGGAAAACATGGCCAACGCCATGCAGAAGATGGCGGCGGGTCTCGTCGCGCCGGTCATCGACACCGAAGTCGGCTTCGGCGATATCGACGCCGCGCTGAAGCGCATGGAAGGTCGCGACGTGTTCGGCAAGATCATCCTGCGCGTCGGCTAGAACCTTGAACAAACTCTTCAAGAAAGCCCGCCGGGACTTGGGGTTTCGCTACGGCAGGCGGCTGCGCCAGTTGGAGCATTGGCTGGTCGCGCGTGTCGCGATGACGATCATCTCCTTGCTGCGCTTGCTGCCGGCCGACAAGGCGCTCAATTTCGCCGACCGCGTCGCCCGCCGCATCGGGCCGCTGGTCGGGCGCCACCGTGTCGCGACCGGCAATCTGCGCCTCGCCTACCCCGAAAAGAGCGACGCCGAGATCGAAGCCATCGCCTCCGACATGTGGGGCAACATGGCTCGCCTTGCCGCCGAGTATATCTTCCTCGACGTGCTTTTCGACTACGATCCGAAAGCCACGAAACCTGGCCGGGTCGAAGTTGGCGGCGCCGATCATTTCCTGCAAATCGCCGGCGAGGAAAAGCCGCATATTCTGTTCACCGGCCATCTCGGCAATTTCGAACTGCTGCCGGTGGCGGCGGCCACCTTCGGCATGAAGATAACCGCGCTGTTTCGTCCGCCCAACAATCCCTATCTGGCCGATTACATCCTCTCGACACGCCGTTCGACCATGGGCGCCCTATTGCCGTCTGCGACCGGCGCTTCATTTGCGCTTGCGGCCATTCTGGAGAATGGCGGCAATATCGGCGTGCTGGTCGACCAAAAATTCTCGAGTGGGCTGGAGACCACCTTTTTCGGCCGTACCTGCCAGAGCAATCCGGTGCTAGGGATGCTGGCCCGCCACTATGACTGCGACGTCTATCCCGCGCGCTGCGTCCGGCTGCCGGGCAACCGTTTCCGCCTGGAGATCGAAGACAAGCTCACCTTGCCTCGCACCGAGGCCGGCAGCGTCGATGTTCCCGCCACCACCCAGCTTCTCGCCGATGTGGTCGAACGGTGGGTGCGCGAGGATCCCGGCCAGTGGATGTGGTTCCACAAGCGGTGGGAGATCAGCGGCCGTCGGCGCAGCCGGCGCGGACATGCAAAGGAAGACGCGAACTAAACCAATAGCTGCTTTATGAGCGCAGATCTGCCGGTCGCGACAAATACACCACAGGACCACAAAGCTACACCACAGGACCACAAAGCAAAAGCCGCGAAGGTTGCCCTCCGCGGCTTTGTTGTCCGTATTCTTTGACCCTTGGGACCCTTATCCCCCGAATGGCAGGATGATGTTTGGCCGATAGGTATCCATCGTGGCGCCGTTGCGATCTTCGTCGAGCAGCGTGTCGGAGCCGAAGCTGGCGCGCAGCCCGAACACATATTTGTGGATGTTCTCGCTTTCGCCACCCGCGGAGAGATGATCGAGCTGATAGCGCCCGAACACCGAGAATGGCGTCCCGGAAAACCGGTACATGGCCTGCAGCGCGCCGGTAACGGTGTTCAGGTGCTCGCCACCCAAAGAAACGGTCGAATAGCCAAGTTCGCCGTCGAAGCGAAGATTGTCTTGGGCGAAATAGCGCACCACACCGCGCCCACCCCAATTGTCGAAATGTTCCGACTGTCCACTAGCCCGCAACTGGCCATAATAAGCTTGGCCATAGAGGGTCACATTGCCCATGTAGACTTGCGCCTCGGGTCCGACCGAGAAGCTGTAAAGACTCACACCGCCAAAATTATCACCGCCATAGCCGGTGATCGAGGCGAAGCCGCCAAGCGCATAGGCGCTGGGGTCGCGGTAGTAGCCGTGAACGGCGCCACCATAGCCATAGATATTTTGGCCCTCGGCCCAAAGCGAATCGACAAACGCGTCAGTCTGGACGTTCCAGCGGGAATCGATCGGGAAGTTGACTCGCCCTGTGCCGCCTGCAGTCGTCGCCGTCGCGTGGTCCCCCGAAAATGTCACATAAAGTCCACCGACATAAGCCTCAAGGTAACCGGAAATATGTGGCTGAGTGACTGCCGGATCCATGACGATCGGAGCGACGGCATCGGCGGCGAAGGCCGATGTAGCTGTTGCAGCAAGCGCCGCGCCAAGAAGAAGTCGATACATCACAGAGCCCCCTCGTGTTTGCCTGTTCGGCATCTACCATTACTGTCCACTCATGCAAGCATAAGTAGCGCCAAACCAGACGCACGGGCCAAGTCCGTTGGCCAATGCGATATTCCTGCAACATTTGGCGCGTCAGAGTTGTTTGAAAACACGCGAACAACCGCGTGCCACCCAGACGGCTGTGGAAACAAGATCGACTGTCTTGTCGTGCGCCGAGCTAGTTGGTGACGACGATCCGCGTGTTGCCGAAGCCGACTTCGCGTACCATCGAATAGAAGGTTGCCGCGTTGGCAGTGTGCAGCCGCACGCAGCCATGCGAGGCCGGACGCCCAAGCTGCCTGACCGCACCCGTGCCGTGGATGGCGTAGCCGCCGTGGAAGAACACCGAATAAGGCATCGGCGACATATGGTACTTTTTCGAATACCACATTTTCGCCGTGCGTTGCGGCCGGTAGGTGCCGCGTGGCGTGAAATAGCCAGGACGAGCAGTAGAGACTGTCCATCGGTAGATCGACATTCCATATCTGACAGTCATCGTCTGCGACGACACGTCGATACTCGCTTCCAACATGGCCGCGTAACTTGCGGTCGGCGCACCAAACAGCGCGGTTGCCAGCATCACTGCTGCTACTAGAATGGACTTCTTCATGCGATCAAACCCCTTTGATGCCCTTTGCCTGCTCAGCTTCACGCCGTATTTCATTTTTTTAAAGACAGGTGAATGAAGTAACACACACTCATTGACAAATTCGCCAATCCAAAGCAGCGAATTTGAACGATTTTCCCGCCATAGTTGCTGCGACGACCCGCAGCATCGACCGGGTGGCAGGCTTGCAAAACCACCCCTTTGCCTGCTCAAATCGCCGGATGAACGAACGACTCCTGAAAGCAATCGACGATCGCGTCGATGATCTGGTTACGCTGACTGCCGAGCTGATCCGCTTTCCGACCATCAACCCACCCGGCGAGGCCTATCGGCCCTGCGCCGAATATGTCGGCGCGCGACTGAAGAAGCGCGGCTTCGAAATCGAATTCATCCGCGCCGAAGGCACGCCCGGCGACAGCGACCGCTATCCGCGCGTCAATGTCGTCGCCCGCTTCGACGGCCGCTCGCCCGGCGCCTGCGTCCATTTCAACTCGCATATCGACGTCGTCGAAGCCGGCGACGGTTGGACGGTCGATCCCTTCGCCGGCATCGTCAGGGACGGCAAGGTCTATGGTCGCGGCGCCTGCGACATGAAGGGTGGCCTGGCCGCCTCGATCATTGCCGCCGAAGCCTTCATGGAAGTCTTTCCGGACTTTCCCGGCGCCATCGAAATATCGGGTACGGTCGACGAGGAGTCCGGCGGCTTCGGCGGCGTCGCCCATCTGGCCGGGCTCGGCTATTTCTCAAAACCCAAGGTCGACCATGTCATCATCCCCGAGCCTTTGAACAAGGACCGTATCTGCCTTGGTCACCGCGGCGTCTGGTGGGCGGAGATCGAGACCAAGGGCGAGATCGCGCATGGCTCGATGCCCTTCCTCGGCGACAATGCGGTGCGCCACATGGGTGCCGTGCTGCAGGCCTTCGAGGATGAGCTGTTTCCCGCCCTCGACCGCAAGATGACCCGCATGCCGGTCGTGCCCGAAGGGGCAAAGCGCTCGACCATGAACATCAACTCGATCCATGGCGGCCAGACCGAGGATTTCCGGCCCGGCCTGCCCTCGCCCAACGTGCCCGATTCCTGCCGGCTGACCATCGACCGCCGCTTCCTGCTGGAAGAGGATCTGGGCGCCGTCAAAAGCGAAGTGACCGATATCCTCGAGCGGCTGAAGCGCGAGCGCAAAAAATTCAACTACGAGATCCGCGACCTGATGGAGGTGCTGCCGCTGATGACCGAACGCGACGCGCCGGTGGTCAAGGCGGTGGCGCAAGGCATCATGGCGATCTTCGACCGCGAACCCGACTATGTCATTTCGCCGGGCACCTACGACCAGAAGCACATTGCCCGCATCGGCCACATCTACGACTGCATCGCCTACGGTCCGGGCATCCTCGACCTCGCCCACCGCCCCGACGAATGGGTGGGTATCTCGGACATGGTGGAATCGGCGAAGGTGATGGCGATCGGGCTCAACGTGCTGCTCAGGGGCGCCGGCCCCGGCGGCACGCTTTGATTGGCCAGGCCTACAGTTTGAGAAAAACATTCCCCCCGACAGGCCCGCGCAGCATGAAACGCGATTTACTATGGCTGAAAATCACGCTTCTATCCCCCTGGTTTTGAGCACATTGGGTTTTGAGCACATTGGGAGTTGCACGATGAAATTGTGGAAAACCATTCTCGCTGCTGCAGCACTGGCGCTGGCCACCGGCACCTCGGCTTTTGCCGCGCGGACCGACCTGGTCATCGGCATTCCGCTCGAACCGCCGCATCTCGATCCGACCGCCGGTGCCGCGGCGGCGATCGACGAGGTGCTCTACGCCAACGTGTTCGAGGGCCTGACGCGTATCGGTCCGAATGGCGAGGTGCTGCCGGATCTGGCCGAGAGCTGGACCATTTCCGATGACGGCAAGACCTACACTTTCAAACTCCACACCGGCGTGAAATTCCATGACGGCACCGACTTCAATGCCGACGACGTGAAATTCTCGCTCGACCGCGCCCGTGCCGACAATTCCGTCAACGCGCAAAAGGGTCTGTTCGCGGCCATCGACAAGGTCGACGTGGTCGATCCGGCGACAGTGAAAGTCACGCTGAAGAACCCGCAAGGCTCCTTCCTCTACAATATGGGCTGGGGCGACGCTGTGATCGTGGCGCCCGAGACGGCCGAGACCAACAAGGAAAAGCCGATCGGTACCGGTCCGTTCAAATTCCAGAGCTGGGCCAAGGGCTCGTCGATCACGCTGGTGAAATCCGACAATTACTGGGGCGCGCCTGTTTCTCTCGACAAGGCCGAGTTCCGCATCGTGCCTGATGCCGCTGCTGCAGTACCGGCGCTGCTTTCGGGCGATATCCAGGCTTTCCCGTTCTTCGATCCCGACAGCGTCGCGCAGGTCAAGGATGACCCGCGCTTCAAGGTGGTGATCGGCGCCACCGAGGGCGAAACCATCCTCTCGATCAACAACAAGAAGCCGCCCTTCGACAAGCTGCAGGTCAGACAGGCGATCTCCTACGCGCTCGATCGCAAGGCGATCATCGACGGCGCCTCGGCCGGCCTCGGCGTGCCGATCGGCTCGCACATGTCGCCCGCCAGCAAGGATTATGTCGACCTCACCGGCCGCTATCCGCACGACGTGGCGAAAGCCAAGGAACTGCTGAAGGAGGCGGGCCTGGAAAATGGCTTCAAGGCGACGCTGAAGCTGCCGCCGCCCTCCTATGCCAGGCTTGGCGGCGAGATCATCGCCTCGCAGCTTCGAGACGTTGGCATCGACCTGGAGATCATTCCGGTCGAATGGGCGCAGTGGCTGGATCAGGTGTTCACCAAGAAGGATTATGACCTGACCATCGTCTCCCACACCGAGCCCAACGACATCGATATCTATTCGCGCAAAGACTATTATTTCAACTACGACAATCCGGCCTTCGACAAGATCATCGCCGACCTCAACCTCACCTCCGACGAAGTCAAGCGCAAGGAGCTGCTGGGAGAGGGGCAGAAGATCCTGGCCGACGACGCCGTGGTCGGCTTCCTCTACGAACTGCCGAAAGTCGGCGTCTGGGACGCCAAGCTGCAGGGTCTGTGGGAGAACGCACCGATCCAGGCCAACGACCTGACCAAGGTGAAGTGGAGCGAGTGAGGCTTACTCGGTTTCGTCATCCTAGGGCGAAGCAGCGAGCGCAGCGAACTGCGCAGACCCTAGGATCCATTCCGCGACTTACTAGCGCCCCTGCGGTGCAGAATCTGGGAGACATAGCTGTGGGGACAGAGAGAGGCGACGCTGGTTTTGGACCGTCGCGCTCTTTGACCTCCGTCACGGCATGGATCCCGGGGTCTCCGCGACGTCGCTTCGCTCCTGCTTCGCCCCAGGATGACGATGCTACTGTTGTCCTGCGCCGATGACCACCTACCTCCTCAAACGTCTCATCATCGCCGCCCTCACGCTGGTGCTGGCCTCGATGGTGGTCTTCGCCGTGCTGGAGATCATTCCCGGCGACCCGGCGCGGCTGATGCTGGGCCTGAACGCCAGCGCCGACCAGGTCGAGTTGCTGCGCAACCAGATGGGCCTCAACGCGCCGCTTGCCCTGCGCTATTTGCATTGGGCCGGCGGCTTGCTCAGCCTGGATTTCGGCCGCTCCTACACCTATTCGGTGCCGGTCATCGACCTCGTTCGCGAGCG
The DNA here is from genome assembly GCF_056404235.1 of Mesorhizobium sp. P2_E10. NCBI lineage: Bacteria > Pseudomonadati > Pseudomonadota > Alphaproteobacteria > Hyphomicrobiales > Phyllobacteriaceae > Mesorhizobium > Mesorhizobium sp. P2_E10. The sequence goes on along the minus strand of NZ_JBFUEK010000009.1, from coordinate 79,880 downwards.
CATTGTCGTCTCGCTGCCGCTGGCGCTGATCGCGCTCGCTCTCTCCACGGTGATTGCCATACCAGTCGGGCTGTTCTCTGCCAGCCGGCGTGGGCGGGCCGGCGACACGATTGCAATGGGTGCTGCCCAGCTTGGCGTCGCCGTACCGAACTTCTGGTTCGCGCTGATGCTGATCTACCTGTTTGCCGTCTGGTTGCGGCTGGTGCCGGCCGGCGGTTTTCCCGGCTGGAGCGCCGGTGTGTGGCCGGCACTGAAATCGCTGTTGCTGCCGGCGGTGGGGCTTGCCTTGCCGCAAGCGGCGATCCTGGCCCGCGTTACCCGTTCGGCGCTGATAGAAGTGCTGAACGAGGATTATATCCGCACCGCCCGCGCCAAGGGCCTGCCCTATCGCAATGTGCTTTGGCGGCACGCGCTGCGCAACGCCATGATCCCGGTACTGACCATTCTCGGCCTGCAATTCGCTTTCCTGCTTGCCGGCACCATCATCATCGAGAACGTCTTCTACCTGCCCGGCCTTGGCCGGCTGGTGTTTCAGGCGATTACCCAGCGCGACCTGATCGTCGTCGAAAGCGTCGTCATGCTGCTGGTCGCCGCCGTCATCGCCGTCAACCTCGCGGTCGATCTCTCCTATGCGGTCATCGATCCGCGCCTGAGAAGCCGGCAATGACGCTTCGCTTCGACATTCCCGAGGAGAATCTTGCCGGCATTCTGGCCAAGGTATTCAAGAACCGCTCGTTCCTCGCCGGCTTCATCATCACCGCCTTTGTGGCGGCGATCGCGGTCCTCTCCTACGTCTGGACACCCGACGACGTCACCAAACTGGTCATATCGGACAAGACCCGGGCGCCCTCGCTGGTGCATTGGTTCGGTACCGATCATTTTGGCCGCGATATCCTGTCGATGATCATGGTCGGCGCTCGCAACTCGATCGCCGTGGCGCTGGTCGCCGTCGGCATCGGCATGGGTGTAGGCGTGCCGCTCGGCGCCTTTGCCGCGGCACGTGGCGGCCTCGTCGACGAAGCGGTGATGCGGTTGAACGACCTCGTCTTCGCCTTCCCTGCGCTTCTCTCGGCAATTATGATCACCGCCATCTTCGGGCCTGGTGCGGTCAACGCCATCATCGCCATCGGCATCTTCAACATTCCGGTATTTGCGCGTGTCGCCCGCGCCGGCGCGCTGGCGATCTGGCCGCGCGAATTCATCCTCGCGGCGCGTGCCGCCGGCAAGAGCACGACGCTGATCACCATCGAACATGTGCTGCCCAACATCGCCACGCTGCTTCTGGTGCAAGGCACCATCCAGTTTGCGCTTGGCATCCTGGCGGAAGCCGGCTTGTCCTATGTCGGCCTTGGCGCCCAGCCGCCGATGCCGAGCTGGGGCCGCATGCTGTTCGACGCGCAGACCCGCATGGTGGTGGCGCCATGGATGGCGATCTTTCCCGGCATGGCGATCGTCATCACAGTGCTTGGCCTGAACCTGCTCGGCGACGGCATCGCCGACATCCTCGACCCGAAATCGCGGCGGCAGCGATGAGCCTGCTCGACATCGAGAACCTGTCGCTGACCATCGGCGACACGCCGATCCTGAAGGGCATCGAGCTCTCGGTCGCACCCGGCGAAGTGATGGGGCTGGTCGGCGAATCCGGCTCGGGCAAGTCGATGACAGCGCTGACGGTGATGCGGCTTCTGCCCTTCGCAGCACGCGCCACCGGGCGTGTCAGCTTCGACGGCATCGACATCCTGGCGGCGAGCGAAGACCAGATGTGCGCCCTGCGCGGCGACGACATCGGCATGGTGTTCCAGGAGCCGATGACGGCCTTGAACCCGGTCAAGACCATTGGCGAGCAGGTAGCCGAAGGCATACGCTGGCACACCAGGGCCAGCCGCGCCAATGCCGAGGAGCGGGCGCGAAAAATGCTCGATCGGGTCGGCCTGCCCTCGGCAAAATTCCCGCTGTCGCGCTATCCGCACGAGCTGTCCGGCGGCCAGCGCCAGCGCGTCGTCATCGCCATCGCCTGTGCGCTGAAGCCCAAGCTGCTGATTGCCGACGAGCCGACGACGGCTCTAGACGTTGTGCTGCAGGCGCAGATCCTCGACCTTTTGCGCGACCTGGTCGCGGAAAGCAGCATCGGCCTGCTGCTGATCTCGCATGACCTCGCGGTCGTGACCGAGATGACGGACCGCATCACCATTCTGCGCCATGGCGAGGTGATGGAGGCCGGCGACACCGCGCGCACGCTGTCCGAACAACTGCATCCCTACACGCGCCAGCTGGCGCAAGCGTCGATGCATGTGCCGGCGCGCCCCAGAACGCACGATTCTGGCCAGGGCAAGCCTCTGCTGCAGGTCGAAAGCGTGACCCGCGATTATCCGGGGCGGCGCACCTCGCTGTTCAAGCACGCCGTTCCGACTCGCGCCGTCGACGATGTCTCCTTCTCGATGGGACCGGGTCAGTCGGTGGCGCTTGTGGGACGCTCCGGTTGCGGCAAGTCCACGCTTGCCCGCATGGTCCTGGCGCTGGACCGATCGACTGCGGGAACGATCCGGTTTCGCGGCGAGACCATCACCGGCAAGGGCGAAGCCGAACTGAAGCCCGTCAGGCGCGACATGCAGGTGGTCTTCCAGGACCCCTACGGTTCGTTCGACCCGCGCCAGAAGGTCGAAAAACTGGTCGCCGAACCGCTGCATGTGCTGGAGAAGAAGCCAGCGCCCGGCGAGCGGCGCGAAATGGTGGCCCATGCGTTGCATGAGGTCGGCCTCAGCCCACGCGACATGGACAAATATCCGCATGAGTTTTCAGGTGGCCAGCGCCAGCGGCTGTCGATTGCCCGCGCCATCATCACCCGGCCGAAACTGGTCGTCGCCGACGAGCCGGTCTCGGCGCTCGACGTCTCGATCCGCGCCCAGATCCTCGACCTGTTCGCCGAGCTCAATCAGAAACTCGGCATCGCCTATCTGTTCATCACCCATGATCTGACCGTCGCCCGCGCCATCACCGACGAGGTGTTGGTGATGCATGAAGGCAAGATCGTCGAGCGCGGCAGGACCAACGAGGTGCTCGACCACCCGCAATCCGAGGCGGCCAAGGCGCTGGTCACGGCTGCCCCCGATTTGCACCGCGCGATCGCACGCCGGATGCAAGAGCAAGGGTGAGCAGCCGGTTCGCGAAGCGAAGCAACGGGAACCCGGTCGGGCAGCCGATCGTTCAGTAAGACCTATTCTTCCGGCTTCACCACATCGACCGGGCTGATGTCGAGCAGGTCGAGCGTACGGCGCAACAGCCGCACCTCGCTCTCGGCAAGGTGCGAATCGGCCTTGGCGATCTCGGCCATATGGCGGGCGAGCAGCTTGCGCCTTTCGATGTCGAGGTCACGGAATTGCGCGATGGCTTGCGAGCCGTTGGTCTCGTAGCCGAACTCGTTGAGATACTCGATGACGTTGTCGATGCTGGCTTCCGGAATGCCGAAGGCTTCCTTGCAGATGCGCCTGAAGGCGACCATTTCGCTCTCCGAGACCGAACCGTCGGCCAGGATCATGCGAAACAGCATCAGCAGTTCCGCCGACAGCACCGGATCGTCCGCAACCTTGCGCACGCCGGGGTCGCCCTCGAAGATCGAACGTATCTGGTCGAGCAATGCCATCGCCATCAATCCCTTTTCGAATCGTCCATAGGTAGCGCGGAATCGGCCTTGCGCAAACTGGGTGGTCGTGGTCGAACCCGCTGCACCGTTTTCCCGCCCGAACGCATTCCGAAATCCGATGTTCGACCTCGCCACCCAGACCGTCGCCATGCTCGCCTTCGCCGGCTTTGCCGCCGGCTTTGTCGATTCAATCGCCGGCGGTGGCGGCCTGATCACCATTCCAGCGCTGCTTCTCGCCGGGTTTTCGCCGGTCGCGGCACTGGGAACCAACAAGCTGCAGGGCATGTTCGGCTCCGGCTCGGCGACCATCCACTACGCCTCGAAAGGCCATGTCGACCTTCGCCGGCAGCTTCCCTCGGCGCTGCTGGCGCTTGCCGGCAGTGCTGCCGGTGCCTTGCTGGCGACCATCGTGCCGGGCGATTTCTTGCGGGCCCTCCTGCCGCTGCTGCTGATTGCCATTGCGCTCTATTTCGCCCTCAAACCCAACATGGACGACGTCGACCGCGCGGAGCGCCTGTCGCCGTTCGTGTTCGGGCTGACGGTCGCGCCTTTGGTCGGCTTCTATGACGGTCTGTTCGGACCGGGCGCGGGCTCCTTCTACATGCTGGCCTTCGTCACCCTTGCCGGCTATGGCGTGCTGAAGGCAACCGCACACACCAAGCTGCTCAATTTCGCCTCCAACATCGGCGGCTTCATCGTTTTCGCTTCTGTCGGCGTCGTCTACTGGAAGATCGGCCTGATGATGGGTGTCGCCCAGTTCCTTGGCGCCCGCGTCGGCGCCAGCCTTGCCATCCGCATCGGCGCCAGGCTGATCAAGCCACTGCTGGTGATCGTGTGCCTGGCGCTGGCGATCAAGCTGCTGGCGGACCCCGCCAACCCGTTGCGCCAGCTGATTGGTGTATAATCACGCGCCTGATACAATGTAACGGTACGAATCATGTTGAGGAGGACCACACATGAATCTCAGTGCACCTACGCAAATCATTTTTATTATTTCCCTTGTCATCGCCATCATCGGCATTCTCGCCGCGCTTGGCGTTCTTGCGTTCATTCCCCTCGCATCGGTGTGGATTGTACTCATCGCCTACATCGTGCTGGCCGCCGGCTGCATGATGCGCGGCGCCTAAACATCTCAGGCAACTCGGAGCGCCCGGCCACAAGCCGGGCGCTTTTGATTCTGGCGCATGGTCTGCTAGGTTCGTCCCGGACATGAGGAACGGCCAATGCCGGTCGAGACAGAGCGTCACGAGGACCAGGACCGACCGGTCGCCGATCGGTTCGAGATGGTGCGGCGCGCAGCGGGCGATCGGCTCCAGGGTGCGGTGACGGACATATGCGGCTATCGCGAAACGGCGCCCGGCCATTTCCGCAACGTCGAATACGCCTCGCTGACCGTGCCGCTGGTCATCAGCTTCGCCGAACCTTTTTCCATCGGGCTTGGCAAGGACCCCGGCGACAATGACCGCTTCGCCAGTTTCGCTGCCGGCCTCTATGCCGGGCCGGTGGTGATCGAATCCTTCGGCGGCGCCTGCTGCATCCAGATCAATTTCACCCCGCTTGGTGCCCACCGCTTCTTCGGCCAGCCGATGAGCGAGTTGACCGACAGCATGGTTGCCCTCGACGATGTGCTCGGCCTTGAAGGCATCGCGTTGCGCGATAAGCTCGGCAATGCGCGGGACTGGAACACGCGCTTTGCCATCGCCGAAACCTTCGTCGCCAACCGGTTGACCGAGGCCCGCGAAACGCAAGCCGAAATCGCCTGGGCCTATGACAGGATCACCGCTTCGGGCGGCCGCATTCGCATTGCATCGCTTTCCGACAGATTGGGCTGGAGCCGCAAGCATCTTGCCGGAAAATTCTCCGACGCGATCGGCGTCGGACCCAAGACGCTGTCGCGCATCGCCCGCTTCAACCGCGCGCTTGGGCTGTCGCGACAGGGCGAGAACGATTGGGCCGACATCGCCGCCAACTGCGGCTATGCCGACCAGGCGCATCTGGTGCGCGAGTTCCGCGACCTTGCCGGCCAGGCGCCGACCATGCTTCCCGTCCAGGCATAGACGCGCCGTGGGGAGGTAACATTTCTTCAAGACGCCAAAACGTCCTTCGCCCAGATTGGGGTATCGACCAACCCAACCGAAGGAGATTGTCATGCCCACAACCACTGAACCGCCCCGGCTTTACCCGACGCTGCGCTACAGGAACGCGACAAAAATGATCGACTGGTTGGGTGAGGCGTTCGGCTTCAGCGTCCGCGCCCGCTACGGCGAAGGGGACATCGTCCACCATGCTGAGCTGGTTTTCGGTTCCTCGATGATCATGCTCGGCACCGCGCGCAGCGACGACTACGGCAAGATGGTCGGCGAGCCCGGTTCCGGTGGCGGCAAGTCGATCTACGTCGCCGTCGACGACGCCGATGCCACCTATGCCAGGGCCAAAAAAGCCGGCGCCACGATCATCCAGGAATTGACCGACCGCGACTATGGCAGCCGCGAATTCATCTGCCGCGACCCGGAAGGCAATGTCTGGTCGTTCGGCACCTATTGGCCAAAGGCGGGCGAGAAGGCCTGAACCGGCAGCGCTGGGGGGTTCGAGATTGGCCGAAGCGCCCCCACCTTCGTCATCCTAGGGTGAAGCAGTCGCGAAGCGACGTCGCGGAGACCCTAGGATCCATGCCGTGACCTTTGTCGAAGGATGCAGCGGAGCAGAATTCTGAACCGTTGCAACGCCTTAACCTCGCGGCATGGATCCTCGGGTCTGCACTGCGTCGCTTCGCTCCTTGCTCCGCCCGTGGATGACGAAACGATAGGCGGCTCTACCTCGCCAGCCCAAAAATCGCGTCACAGTCGAGATGGGTCTCCAGCTCGGCTGCGACCTCGTCCAGCGCCCGTTCGACCTCGGCGCGGTAGTCGATGCCGCCGCCTTTGACGCCGAGGTTTTCCAGGAACCGGGCGCGAAAGGCGTCGGCGGAAAACAGTCCGTGCAGATACGTGCCAGACACCCTGCCGTCGGCAGAAATGGCGCCGTCGTCGATGCCGTTGATGACGGCTGACGGCCGAGCCATGTCCGCACCGGTGGTGCGGCCGAGATGGATCTCGTAGCCCTGAAGCGGCAGGTCGAACGGCACCGAATGGGCGCTGACATTGCGCACCGTCTTTTCCGGCTCCATCACCGTTTCGATATCGAGCAGGCCGAGCCCCTCGGCTTCGGTAACGCTACCCTCGATGCCGTCGGGATCGCGCACGACTTTCCCCAGCATCTGGAAGCCGCCGCAAATGCCGACGACATGGCCGCCGCGTTTCCTGTGAGCGAGCAGATCGCGGTCCCAGCCATTCTCGCGAAATTTCAGGAGATCGCCGATCGTCGATTTTGAACCGGGAATGACCACCAGCCCGGCATCTTCAGGTAAGCGTTGACCGGGCGGCACGAACACCACTTCCACCTGCGGCTCGGCCTTGAGCGGATCGAGGTCGTCGAAATTGGCGATGCGGCCAAGCATCGGCACCGCCACCTTCAGCGCCCGCTTCTCGCCGGACACCAGCCGCTCCAGCACAACGGAATCCTCCGAAGGCAGTCGTGCCGCAGCCTTCAACCACGGCACGACACCAAAGCAGCGCCAGCCGGTGAATTTCTCGATCGCCTTGAGGCCGTCATCGAACAGCGAAACATCGCCGCGGAACTTATTGATGAGGTAGCCGACGATCATGCGTCGATCCGCTTCCGGCAGGATCAGATGCGTGCCGGCGACCGAGGCGATGACGCCGCCGCGGTCAATGTCGCCGACCAGGATCACCGGCACGTTGGCGCGCGTCGCAAAGCCCATATTGGCGATGTCGCGGCTTCTCAAATTGATCTCGGCCGGCGATCCCGCACCCTCGACGATGACCAGATCGGCGCCCTCGCCGACCTTCGCCCAGGACTCCAGAACAGCGTCCATCAGCCGGCCCTTCAGCGCCTGATAGTCGCGCGCCCTTGCCTCGCCAAACACCTTGCCTTGCACCACCACCTGCGCGCCGATATCGGTCTGCGGCTTCAGCAGCACCGGGTTCATGTGGACGGTTGGCGTCACACCGCAGGCGATCGCCTGCAGCCATTGGGCACGGCCGATTTCGCCGCCGCCGGCATTGTTGTCACCCGGAATGTCGGCGACCGCCGCGTTGTTCGACATGTTCTGTGGCTTGAACGGCCGCACCTTTAGCCCACGCTTCTTGGCCGCACGGCAAAGACCCGCGACCAGAACCGTCTTGCCGACATCGGAGCCGGTGCCTTGCAGCATGATCGCCTTGGCCATCAGTCCTTGCCCTGCGAAACGGTTTCGGTGATCGTCGACTTCGCCGCCAGCGGTCCGCCGCGCCAGATGTAGAGCGCCAGCAGCGGCTCCTTGCCGGTGCGCATGGCGTGGTTCACATCAGACGCATGGTGGATCACCTCGCTTGCCTGGCGAACGCGAAACCCGCTCTCGCCCATGCGCCACTCGGTGCCGCCGGTCAGCGGGATGTAGATTTCCTCGGCGATGTGGTGATGGTCGGGATAGACGATGTCAGGTCCAAGGATCAGCAGGCCGGCCGCGACCTCGTCATTGACGAAGTGGCCGCGCGTGCCGAACACCTCCAGCCAGCCGTAATTGTCGATGAACGCCTTGCCGAAATCCGCCTCACTGTAGGTTTGGCCCCAGCGGAAATCATTGCGACGCTCCGCCAGCAGCCGCGCCAGCGGCCTGGCGCTCGCCGGCGCCAGTTCGACGATGCGGTCGAGTTGGTGAAGGCAGGCGAGCGGATGCGGGTCGAGCGGTCGGGCCTGCATGTCCCAGCCGATCCTGGCCACTGCATCGCACACCAGCCCGTCATCAAATGTCGAGAGAAAGCTGCGGAAGCCTTCGAGCAGTTCATCGAAATTTGCCGTCACACCTTGCTCCGAGCATCCATTCGCGCACAGCCGCTCCCCAAATGGTCGGTCGAGTTGGCCGGGTTGCGCGGCGGCATCATTGGTCTAGATTGGTGCGCGCGCAAAGCCAAAAACAACAGGCCAGCAAGCCAACCCCCAGTTGGGGAAACACAGGGAGCACGCCATGGACGCCGCTGTCGATGCGAGCACCAGCCAGTTCGAACTCAACGAGGACCAGCGCGCCATCCAGGAGATGGCCGAGGCCTTCGCCGCCGATCGCGTCGCGCCCAACGCGCTCGAATGGGATCGCAACAAGCACTTTCCGGCCGATGTGATCCGCGAGACCGGTCCGCTTGGCCTCGGCGGCATCTATGTCAGGGACGATGTCGGCGGCTCGGGGCTGGGCAGGCTCGACGCCGTTTTGATCTTCGAGGCGCTGTCGCGCGCCGATCCGGCGTTTTCATCCTTCATCTCGATCCACAACATGGCGGCGTCGATGATCGACCGCTTCGGCAGCGACGAGCAGCGCCAGCGCTTCCTGCCCAGGTTGACCTCGATGGAATGGCTGGCCAGCTATTGCCTGACGGAGCCCGGTTCCGGATCAGATGCTGCAGCATTGAAGACGCGCGCGGCCAAGAGCGGCGGCGACTATCTGCTGAACGGCGCCAAGCAGTTCATCTCAGGCGCGGGAGACAGCGATCTCTATGTCGTCATGGCGCGCACCGGCGCCGACGGGCCGAAAGGGATTTCCACCTTTGTCGTGCCAAAGGATGCGCCCGGCCTGTCCTTCGGCGCCAACGAGCACAAGATGGGTTGGCACATGCAGTCGACCCGCCAGGTCATTTTCGAGGACTGCAAGGTGCCGGCCGAAAACCTTTTGTCGACGGAGGGTGCCGGCTTCGGCATTGCCATGGCCGGGCTCGACGGCGGCCGGCTGAACATCGCCGCCTGTTCGCTGGGCGGAGCACAGTCTGCGCTCGACAAGGCGCTGTCCTACACCGCCGAGCGCAAGGCATTCGGTTCCAAGATCAACCAGTTCCAGGCGTTGCAGTTCAAGCTTGCCGACATGGAGACGGAGTTGCAGGCGGCGCGCATTTTTCTCTACGCCGCGGCCTCCAAGCTCGATCGCAAGGCGCCGGATGCCGGGAAATGGTCGGCCATGGCCAAGCGCTTCGTCACCGACATCTGCTTCAACGTCGCCAATGACGCGCTGCAACTGCATGGCGGCTATGGCTATCTGCACGATTACGGCGTCGAGAAGCTGGTGCGGGACCTGCGCGTCCACCAGATCCTCGAAGGCACCAACGAGATCATGCGCGTCATCATCGCGCGTGCCTTGATCGGCCGCTGACGCTACCAAAATCGGGAGAATACAATGACGACCATTGCCTTCATCGGCCTCGGCAACATGGGCAACCCGATGGCCGCCAACCTGGTCAAGGCGGGGCATGCGGTGCATGGCTTCGACCTGATGCCAGAGAATTTGACCGTCGCTCGCGACCATGGCGTCGTCATCATGGCCAACGCGCTTGCCGCGGTGAAAGACGCCGATGTGGTGATCACCATGTTGCCGGCCGGCAAGCATGTTCTGTCAGTTTATGAGGACATCGCGCCCAAGGCAAAAAAAGGCGCGCTGTTCATCGATTCCTCGACCATCGACGTCGAATCGGCGCGAAAAGCCCACGCCATCGCCAACAGGAATGGCCTGCTGTCGATCGACGCGCCGGTTTCCGGCGGCACCGGCGGTGCCACCGCCGGCACGCTAACCTTCATGGCCGGCGGCTCGAAGGACGCCTTTGCCAAGGCAGAGCCAATCCTCAAGCCGATGGCCGGCCGCATCGTCCATTGCGGCGATGATGGCGCAGGACAGGCGGCAAAGATCTGCAACAACATGATCCTCGGCATTTCGATGATTGGCGTCGCCGAAGCCTTCGTTCTGGCGGAAAAGCTCGGCCTGTCGCATCAGGCGCTGTTCGACGTCGCTTCGACATCCTCGGGCCAATGCTGGTCACTGACCACCTACTGCCCGGTGCCCGGCCCCGTGCCGGCATCGCCCGCCAATCGAGACTACAAACCCGGCTTTGCCGCGGCACTCATGTTGAAGGATTTGAAGCTGTCGCAGGAAGCAGCACAAGGCGCCGGTGCGGTGACGCCATTGGGCGCAGAGGCCACGCAACTTTACGCGCTGTTCAATGCCCAGGGACATGCCGGCGCCGATTTTTCCGGCATCATTAATTTTCTGCGCGGTAACCCGGCGTAAGTTTCGAATTTTACAGCGATTTTGTCGATTTTTTTCAGCAAGAAAAATCGCAAATTCAGATTTGCTTAAGCTCTCAATAACCTGACGGTAACGATGTCCCTATAAAACGGATTTCGAGGCGGACATATCGCATCCGCCCGGCGCTCCGGATCAGGTCTCGCGTACCGGAGCCCGTAAGTTTCGCAGTGTTTTGTTAGCGAAACGCCATGCGTATCTGGCAAAGCCGCGTTCCCGATGGAGCGCGGTTTTTGCGTTTCCAGCCTGCAGATCAGGACTTGGTCGACAGTCGGCGAAAATTGGCTTTGACGGCACGGCTGGCTGGCTTCAGCGCGGCGCTGATCGACCGCTCCGCTGCGACACCGCTAAAAAGCGATGGCATGCGGCCGGAAAAAACCTCCGGCCAGAAGCGCGTCGTCGATTGCAGCAGCGCCATTTGCGCGGCAAACGCACCCTCCGCCATCGCCATGGTCTTTTCACTCATCGCGCGTGCGGTCTCTGGGCTCCAGCTTCGTCCATTTTGGGCATCCGCGGCCATCAGCGGCAAGCGCATCATCGCCACAAGGGGCGCCAGCATCAGGTTGTTTCCGATCGCGACCGCTTCCAGCGCCCGTTGGCTCTTGGTGGTTTTTGTCATGAAAATTGTCGCCCAGAAATGCAGCCGGTGTGGCCGGTCCCAGAACACTACGCGCGACGAGGGCTATTCGTTCCCTGGTGGCACAACGAAAGGTGCATTAGAGGCCGGGCGTGCCGGTCGCGGCACGCCCGGCTCTGGTTTGGCTTATCGGCTGCGCAGATCCGCCAGCGCCAGGTCGAGCGCCTTGGCGATACGGTCGCACGCCATGTCGATCGTCTCGCGCGTCCAGATCAGCGGCGGCGACAGGATCATCGTGTCGCCGGTGGCGCGCAGCATCAGGCCCTGGCCAATCGCGTGGTCACGAACGGTCACCGCAGCACTCCCCGAGGGCAGGAAGCGTTCCTTGGTCGCCTTATCCCTAACGATCTCGATCGCCCCCATTAGTCCGATCGAGCGCACCTCGCCGACCAGTTCGTGGCCGGCGATCCGCTCCTGCAACGCCTGGGCGAAGTAAGGTCCGGTGTCGTTCTTGACCCGCTCGACCAGGCCCTCGCGCTCGATGATCTCGAGGTTCTTCAGCGCCACCGCACAGGCCACCGGATGCCCGGCATAGGTATAGCCGTGATAGAACTCGCCACCCTTCTCGACCAGCGTCGCCGCGATGCGGTCGCCGACCAGCAGCGCCGACAGCGGCTGGTAACCGGAGGTCAGCGCCTTGGCCGTGGTGATGGTGTCGGGCTCGATGTCGAAGGTCTGCGCGGCAAACCACTCGCCGGTGCGGCCATAGCCGGTGATGACCTCGTCGAGCATCAAGAGAACATCGTATTTGCGGCAGATGCGCTGCACTTCCGGCCAGTAGCTCATCGGCGGGATCTTGACGCCGCCTGCCCCCATCACCGGCTCGCCGATGAAGGCGGCAACCTTGTCGGCGCCGGCTTCGAGGATGGCGTCCTCGACGGCCTTAGCCGCGCGCAGGCCGAAATCATGGTCGCTTTCGCCGGGCAGAGCCAGTTCATACGCATAGGGCATCATCACATGGACGATGTTGGGCACTGCGCCGCCGAGCTGCTTGTGCATCAAATCCATGCCGCCGAGCGAGGTGCCGGCGATGGTCGAGCCGTGATAGCCCATCTTGCGCGAGATGATGCGGTTCTTCTCAGGCTTGCCTTCCAGCGCCCAGTAGTGGCGGACAAGCCGCAGCGCCGTGTCGTTGGCCTCCGAGCCGGAGGAACCATAAAACACCTGGTTGACGCCCTTGGGCGCCAGTTCCGCCAGCTTCTTGGACAACAGCACCGGCGTCGGCGTCGAACATTTGAAGAAGGAGTTGTAGTAAGGCAGTTCCTTCATCTGGGCGTAGGCCGCGTCGGCCAGTTCATCGCGGCCGTAGCCGACATTGACGCACCAAAGCCCGGCCATGCCGTCGAGGATTTCGGTGCCGTCGGCATCGTAGATGAACGGCCCGTTGGCGTGGGTTATGATGCGCGAGCCGGCCTCACGCAATTCCTTGTGGTCGGTGAACGGATGCAAATGATGCGCGGCGTCGATCTGCTGAAGCTGCTTCAGCGAGTAATTCTGATAAGTCATGATTTGACCTTCCTCTTTGAACCAATCCGGCTAGTGCCGGGGCGGATTCTTCAGAGGCAGGCAGGGGGCGAATAGCCAATGCGGGCGCACAGCCGCAGAAGCTCGGCTCGCAGCGTGCGCGGCGACGGCGTCACCGCCCCCCCAAATGCGCAGACCAATGTCACTACCGGAGCCATGAAAGGCACCTTAGGCCGTCTGAAGCCCTCAGTTCAAGTCGTACTGCTCAGCGCCCGCTGCAGGAAGACATACTTCATCGCCGCCTGTGCCGCCTGCGGCCGGCGATCACCGCGCCCGCCATGGCCGCCCTCGGTTTCCTCGAAGAACAGCGTCATGTCGTGACCGGCAGCCTGCAGGCGAGCCGCCATCTTGCGCGCGTGGCCGGGGTGAACGCGGTCGTCGGCGGTCGACGTGGTCAGCAGGACCGGCGGATAGGCCGCATCGGCGGAGACGTGCTGATAGGGCGAATAGGCGGCAAGCCAGACCGCCTCTTCCGGTTTCGCCGGGTCGCCATACTCGGCCATCCAGGAGGCGCCGGGCGGCAATTCGGTGTAGCGCAGCATGTCGAGCAGCGGCACGTCGATGATCACGGCGCCGAACAGTTCCGGGTGCTGCGTCAGCGAGACGCCGGTCAGCAGACCGCCATTCGAGCCGCCCTGGATGCCGAGCGTCGCCGGCGTGGCGATGCCGCGCTTCACCAGATCCTGCGCCACCGCGGCGAAATCGTCGAAGGCGTTCTGCCGGTTGGCCTTCAGCGCCGCCTGGTGCCAGTTCGGGCCGAACTCGCCGCCGCCGCGGATATTGGCCTGCACATAGGCATTGCCCTTCTCCAGCCACAGCCTGCCGCGCACGCCGGCATAGCCGGGCAGCAGTGGCACTTCGAAACCGCCATAGCCGTAGAGCAGCGTCGGCACCGGACCGTCCTGGTCGCGCCGCCTGACGACGAAATACGGAATCTCGGTGCCGTCCTTCGAGCGTGCCTCGAACTGTTCCGAGATCAGCGGCGAAGCGTCGAACCGCGCCGGCTGCGCCTTCACCGTCGTCAGCGTCTCGCCATTGTCATCGGACCAGATGATCGAGCTCGGCGTCAGGAAATCGGTGAAGGAGAAGGAGACGCTGGCGCCAAAATGCTCGGCATGGCTGATGCCGACATTGCCGTTCTCAGGCAACGCCAAGGCCTTCAGCGACCAACCATCGGTGGTTCGCTCGCAAACGACGACCTTGCCGCGCACATTGTCCATCAGATTGATGAACAGGCGGTCCTGCGTGCGCGTGATGCCGGCGATGGAGACGCGATGCGCCGGCTTGAGCAGGGTTTCGACAGGCCCGAACGCACCCGTTTCGATCCAGCGCCCGAAATCCAGCGAATAGAGGCCATCCGGTTGGCACGACGTGCCGTCCGGCGCCGTCCACGCGGTGCGCACGCCAAAGACAAGCTGACCTCTAAAGAGCGCTGTGTCGGTGGCGTCGTCCGGCAGCGGGATGCGGCGGTTTTCACCGGAGGCCAAGCGCAGAAAGCTGTGCGAAGCGAAGAAGTCGAGCGTTCGGGCCAGAAAGACATGCCGCTTGTCGCCATCGAATTCGACGGCGCCACCGGCGGCGAGATCTTCCTTCTGCGCCTCGAAGATCGGCGCCGCATCTTCCAGCCTGGTGCCGCGCGTCCACAGCTTGATCACGCGCGGATAGCCGGATTCCGTCTTGTCGGCCTCTTCGAATGCCGCCGAAACGATGACCGTGTCCTTGTCCAGCCAGCCGAAGCCTGACTTCGAAGCGGGTGCGCGAAAACCATCCTCGACAAACGACTTGGTCGCAATGTCGAATTCGCGCATCTCGCTGGCATCGCCACCATCCGGCGACATCGCCACCAGGCAAAGATTGAAGTCGGGGTAGAGACGGCTGGCGCCGCTGAACACCCAATTCACCCCCTCCTTGGCCGACAGCACGTCGAAGTCGATGATCGTTTCCCATTCCGGCTTCTCGGTCTTGTAGGAAGCGACGCCCGTGCGCCGCCACAGGCCGAGCACATTGGTCTTGTCCTGCCAGAAATTGTAGACATGGCCGTTAAGTGCGGCACCGACGGCGATGTTGTCTTCGGCCGTCATCAGGTCTAGCGCGGTTTCGAACGACGTCTGGTAGGACGGATCGCCCTGCAATTCGCCGACCGTAAGCTCGTTCTGACGATGCACCCAGTCGAGCGATTCCTTGCTGGTCCGATCCTCCAGCCAAAGGAACTTGTCCTCGGCGGCGGCTTCAGTCTGGCGTTTTGTCGTCGATTGGGTCACGCGTGGTCTCCAAGCTATTGTCTGGCGGCCCTGCCTACATCGCGTCGTAGGCGGCTTTATTCAAGATGGTGACGCCAGGTCATCAGGTAGCTTTGCCTCACGCCATCCGGCGACGCAGAACCGTGGCAACCGCCAGGGCCAGGCAAATCGCCCCCAGCGTGATCGGCAACCCGCCGGCGCCGAGAATGTCCATGGCGCTGCCCGCCAGCGGCGGAACAGCCATGCCGCCGACGCCCCACATCAGCGAGAAGGCAGCGTTGCCGGCGACCAGTGTCGAACCGGTGAAGCGCTCGCCAAGCTCGATGATCGACATCGTATAGATGCCGTAGGAAACGGCGCCCCAGATGAAGACGCCTGTCCAGATCAGCGGCGTCTCGATCAGCAGCGGCAACAGCGCACATCCGAGCATCGTCAGCGACACGCAAATAAGGCGTACCAGGCGCGCGGATAATTTTTCGGCCAGCAGGCCAAGCGGCACCTGCATGGCGATGTTGCCGGCGATCATCGCCGACAGCAGCGCCGACATGCGGGCCTCGGCGATGCCGTAATGCGCTCCATAGACCGGCAGCAGCGCCAGCACGCCCTGTTCGAAACCGGCGGCCACGACAACCGCGGATACCAGCAGCCAGGCCTTCGGTACGAAGCCCATCACCGAAACCCGGTGCCCGGCCTCGTCGACCTTCGGCAGGCGTCGCAACACCAGCGCCAGGCAGAAGCCGCAAAAGACGAAGGCGGCCATGCCCACCAGAAATGGCGGCCACCCTTCGGTGCCGACGGCAAGCAGGCAAAGCGGGCCGGCCGCGAACCCCGCTGAAATGACCGTCGAATACACCCCCATCACGCGACCGCGGCGCGCCGGCGGCGCCAGCGCGATCATCCAGATCTCGCTCAACACATAGAGAGGATTGGTCACCACGCCGATCAGGAAGCGCAGTGGAAACCACAAATAGAAATTTTGTGTCCAGCCGATCAGCGCCAGCACGATTGCCGAGAGCGCGGCACAGGTGAGCGCGGTGCGCCCTGCCCCGAACCGGCGCGCCAGTGCCGGGATCGACGGTGACGACAGGATGAAGCCGACGGGCGTCATTGCCGCCGACACGCCGATCATCGCCGGCGAAACGCCCTGGCGCTGCAGGATGAAGCTCAACAGTGGAAAGCTCAGCCCTTGCGCGATGGCGAACACCGACACGGTCGCGATCACGCCGGTGATCGCCGCCCATTGCATGGTTTCGTCGCTGTTCGATTCCGCCAGAGCCATGATCCTTACCCACTATCGCGACTCAGGATTAACGTTCGGTTCCAGCGCGGGAAGTCCCATGCCTGCCGAAACCGCTTGCTCCGGCCAACGGATGTCAGGAGGCGCGGCGCACGGACGAGCGGTAGAGCGCGAACGTCACCAGCAAAATGTCGAGGCCGCCGATCACCACCGGCAAGCCCAGCGGGCCGATGAACTGCATCAGCGTGCCGGCGCCAGGCGGGCCGACGATGCCGCCGGCGCCCCACATCAGCGCGAAGGCGGCATTGCCGGCCACAAGTGCTGTTCCCTTGAACCGGGTGCCGAGCTCGACCAGCGCCATCGTGTAGACGCCATAACCGACCGCGCCCATGACCAGAAGCACGAGCCAGATCGCCGGCGTCGTGATCAGCAGCGGCAGCAGAGCCGCGCAAACTGCCGTCGCCAGCGCACAGAAGATGATCATCGCCCGGCCGCCGAAACGTTCAGCCAGCAGACCGAGCGGGATTTGCAGGAAGATGTTGCCCAGCGACAACGCCATCACCAAAGCGGCCAGCACCCTTTCAGGCAAGCCATAGGCAGAGCCGAAGACCGGCATCAGGGCATAGGTGCCCTGCTGGACCGCCGCCGAAACCAGCACCGCAAACAGCAGCGCCGGCGCCAGCCTGGCAAAACCGAAAAAGCCACCGGAAGACTGTCCGTCATCCTCGAAGCCGGCAAGGCTTGATGAAACGCTGCGCAGGATGGCCGCGCACAGTGTAAAGCCGCCGATGCCGACCAGGAAAGGTATCCAGCCCGCCGTGCCGACCGCGGTCAGCACCAAAGGTCCGGCCGCATAGCCGGCGCCGAGCACGGTGTTGAACGCGCCCATCACCCTGCCGCGGCGCGACGGCGGCGCCAGCGACAGCGCCCAGACTTCGCCAAGGATATAGAGCGGGTTGATGACGACGCCGATGACGAAGCGGATGGCGAACCAAGCCACCCAGTCCTGCAGGTAGCCGATGCCGAGGAAACACAGCGCCCCGATCAGCGAGCAACCGACGGCCAGTGTGCGGGCGCCGACCAGCCGCACGGCGCCGGGCACGAACGAGGCCGAAAGGATCAGGCCAAGCGGCATCATGGCCGCCGACAGGCCGATCAGCGCCGGCGACATGCCTTGCTTCTGCATCAGCAGCGTGAACAACGGCGAGCTCAACCCCTGCGCCGCGCCGAACATGGCCAGCGCCGCGGTGACGCCGGCAAGTGCCGCCCATTGCGTTGCCGCTTCGCCATCGTTCGAGCCGGTCGCGGCCATTCTGTCATCCGTGTGAGTTGCCGGCCGCACGGCCAGCCAACCACCCAGCTACCGGTTCGATTCCCGGAAAGGAAGGGCCGGACAACGAAATCCGCTTGCGCCAAGCCGCTGGTGGTGCCGGTGCCGCGACGATCCCGCCGGCTGCCGTACCGGCATGTCGCTTCCCTCGCCCTAGTGGTCGCCGCCTCCGCAATGGCTGGACAGCCGGCGGTCCATATTGCAGCCGCACTGTCGCAGCGTACGAGGCCATCCATGACCGCCGCCCTTCATCCCGCCGAACCGGCATTGGCAACCGACCGTGCCCGTCGCGGCGGGCGCGCGGGCAAGCGCGCCGGCGGCTCGGCGGCGTTCGAGCAGCCAGCCTTCCGCCAGCTGAAAAACCCGCTGACGCCGACCAAGCTGGTCTCGGACGACGAACTGGAATCGATCCACCTTGCCTCGCTGCGCGTGCTCCGGGAAATCGGCGTCGACGTGCTGCATGACGAGGCCCGGCGCATCATGAAGGCGCATGGCGCCGATGTCCGTGACGGCAGCGAGCGGGTGCGCTTCGACAGCGACATGATCCTCGACCTTGTCTCGAACTGCCCGACGGAATTCACCGTCCATGCCCGCAATCCGGCGCACAATGTGCGTTTCGGCGGCAACAATGTGATCATTTCGATGATGGCGTCGGCGCCCAACTGCTCCGACATCGATGGCGGCCGCCGGCCGGGCAACCAGCAGGATTACCGCAACTTCCTCAAGCTTGCGCAGATGCACAACATCCTGAACTGCACCGGCGGCTATCCGGTCGAGCCGACCGATATCCATCCGTCGGTCCGCCACCTCGAATGCATCCGCGATCTCAGCGTGCTCACCGACAAGGTGTTCCACATCTATTCGCTCGGCAAGGAGCGCAATGTCGACGGCATCGAGATCGCCAGGATCGCGCGCGGCATCAGCCACGAGCAGATGCTGGAAGAGCCGTCGGTCTTCACCATCATCAACACCAATTCGCCGCTCAAGCTTGACGTGCCGATGATGGAAGGCATCATCCAGATGTCGAGCAAGGGCCAGGTCGTTGTCGTCACGCCGTTCACCCTGTCGGGCGCCATGGCGCCGGTCACTATCGCCGGCGCGCTGGTGCAGCAGAATGCCGAGGCGCTGTCCGGCATTGCCTTTGCCCAGATGGTGCGCAAGGGCGCGCCCGTCGGCTATGGCGGCTTTACCTCCAACGTCGACATGAAGTCCGGTTCACCAGCCTTCGGCACGCCGGAATATATGAAGGCGCAGCTGGTCGGCGGCCAACTCGCCCGCCGCTACAACATCCCCTACCGCACCTCCAACACCTGCGCCGCCAACACGGTCGACGCGCAAGCCGCCTATGAAAGCGTGTTCTCGCTATGGGGCGCCATCCAGGGCGGCGGCAATCTGATGATGCATGCGGCCGGCTGGCTCGAAGGCGGCCTGCGCTGCTCCTACGAAAAGACCATCGTCGACATCGACCTGCTGCAGATGGTGGCCGAATTCCTGACCCCGCTCGACCTTTCCGAAGAGGCGCTCGGCTTCGATGCCATCAAGTCGGTCGGCCCCGGCGGCCATTTCTTCGGCACCCAGCACACGCAGGACCGCTACAAGACCGCGTTTTATTCGCCGATCATTTCCGACTGGCGCAATTTCGAAACCTGGGCGGAAGCAGGCTCACCGACGGCGATCGAAAAGGCCAACCGCGTCTGGAAGGAACGGCTGGCATCCTATGAAGAGCCCTACATGGACCCGGCCATCCGCGAAGAGCTCAACGCCTTCGTCGCCAAGCGCCGCTCCGAAGGCGGCGCGCCGACCGATTTTTGACCAACGCGCAGCGACGGGTTTGACTCCGGCGCTGCTCGCCGCTGACCAAAACATCTGATTCAGTTTACGCAAAAACGGACTTATCTTCATGAAATCTCATGCAAAAGCGGTTGTCATCGGCGGCGGTGTGGTCGGTTGCTCGGTGCTCTATCACCTGGCCAAGGCCGGCTGGACCGACATCATGCTGATCGAGCGCTCGGAGCTGACCTCCGGCTCGTCCTGGCATGCGGCTGGTGGCTTCCACACGCTGAACGGCGATCCCAACGTCGCCAAGCTGCAGGCCTATACGGTGCAGCTCTACAAGGAGATCGAGGAACTCTCCGGCCAATCCTGCTCGCTGCATCTGACCGGCGGCGTGATGATGGCCGACACGCCGGAGCGCATGGACTTCCTGCGCCTTGCCCACGCCAAGGGCCGCTACCTCGGCATGGACACCGAGCTGATCACGCCTTCGGAAGCCAAGGCGATGTTCCCGCTCATGGACGAGACCAATTTCGTCGGCGCCATGTGGGATCCGGTCGAAGGCCATCTCGACCCGTCCGGCACCACCCACGCCTACGCCAAGGCCGCCAGGAAGCTCGGCGCCGAGATCGTATTGCGCAACCGCGTCGTCGAGTTGACGCAGGAGGTCGACGGCACCTGGAACGTCGTCACCGAGCAAGGCACTGTGAAGGCCGAGCATGTCGTCAACTGCGGCGGCCTGTGGGCGCGTGAAATCGGCCGCATGGTCGGCGTCGAGCTGCCGGTGCTGGCCATGGAGCACATGTATCTTTTGACCGAACCGATGCCGGAGGTCGAGGAATTCAACAAGTCGACCGGCCGCGAGATGATCGGCGTGCTCGACTTCAAGGGCGAGATCTACACCCGCCAGGAGCGTAACGGCATCCTGCTCGGCACCTATGAAAAGGCCTGCAAGCCGTGGTCGCCGGTCAACACGCCGTGGGATTTCGGCCATGAACTGCTGCAGCCCGACATCGACCGCATAGCGCCATCGCTGGAAATCGGCTTCAAGCATTTCCCCGGCATCGAGAAGGCCGGCATCAAGCAGATCATCAACGGCCCCTTCACCTTCGCGCTCGACGGCAACCCGCTGGTCGGCCCTGTGCAGGGCCTGACCAATTTCTGGTGCGCCTGCGCCGTCATGGCCGGCTTCAGCCAGGGCGGCGGCGTTGGTCTGGCGCTGTCGAACTGGATGGTCAATGGCGATCCGGGCTTCGACGTCTGGGGCATGGACGTGGCGCGTTTCGGCGAATGGGCGGGCTTGCGCTACACCAACGCCAAGGTGCGCGAAAACTACTCTCGCCGCTTCTCGATCCGCTTCCCCAACGAGGAACTGCCGGCCGCGCGTCCGGCGCAGACGACGCCGCTCTACGATACGATGCTGGCCAACAACGCCGTGATGGGCGACTCGTGGGGGCTTGAGACGCCGCTCTGGTTCGCGCCGAAAGGCAAGGAAGCGAAGGACATCGTCTCCTTCCATCGCTCCAACGATTTTGGACCGATCGGCGAGGAAGTGCGCGCCACCCGCGAAAAGGTCGGCGTCACCGAGATCGCCAACTTCGCCAAATACGAAGTGTCGGGCCCGGGATCGGAGGATTTCCTCAACCGTCTGATGACCAATCGGATGCCGAAGACCGGCCGCATCGTGCTGACGCCGATGCTGAACGAATTCGGCCGGCTGATCGGCGACTTCACCATCGCCAAGGCAGGCGAAGACCGCTTCATGATCTGGGGCTCATCGGCGGCGCAAAAGTACCACATGCGCTGGTTCGAAAAGCATTTGCCGAAGGACGGATCGGTGCGCATCCATCGCTTCGACCAGACGCTGGTCGGCCTGTCGATCGCCGGCCCGAAATCGCGCGACCTCTTGCAAAAGCTGGTCGATGTCGACATCTCGACCAAGGCGTTTCGCTTCATGGATTTCCGCGAGATGGCGGTCGGCGGCGCGCCTTGCCTGGTCAACCGCATCACCTACACCGGCGACCTCGGCTACGAGATCTGGATGGCGCCCGCCTATCAGCGTCTGGTCTACAAAGCGATCAAAGATGCCGGCGAGGAATTCGGCCTGGTCGATTTCGGCATGCGCGCTCTGCTGTCGATGCGCTTGGAAAAGAACTTTCCGACCTGGTTCCGCGAGTTGCGGCCGATCTACGGACCCTATGAAGGGGCGATGGATCGGTTCATCAAGCTCGAGAAGAACGATTTCATCGGCCGCGAGGCTGCCGCCAAGGAACAGGCGGAAGGGCCGAAACTGCGTCGTGTCTCCTTCATCGTCGATGCCGCCGACGCCGACGTGATGGGCGACGAGCCGATCTGGGCCAAGGTCAGCAAGGATTACGGTACGGTGGAAAAGCCGCATGGCTACGGCGCGCCGCGCTTCGACACGTCAGGCAAGGAAATCCGCGGTTCCAAGGCTGCTCAAGGCGCATCCGCCGTGCGCGGCATCGTCGACGGCGACTGGCGCGTGGTCGGCTGGGTGACCTCGGGTGGCTACGCACACTACGTTCAGAAGTCGATGGCGCAAGGGTATGTGCCGGCAGCGCTGGCTGAGAACGAGACCGCCGGCCTGTTCGAGATCGAAATCCTCGGCCACCGGCGCCCGGCCCGCATCAATGTCGAGCCGCCCTTTGATCCGAGCGGCGACAAGATGCGGACTTAAGCGTCATGCACAGCGAGGCACCAAAGGGGAGCTTCGGCCGCCATCGCAAGATCATGCCGTTTGTATCAGGCTCGATCGAGGCCTTGCGCGAGGACTCCCGCCAGAAGGCCGCATCGCTGAACCAGCATGTGCTGGGCTATGGCGCGCAAGCGGAAGCTGAATGGGCCGCGGCGGGCATTGCCGCTCCCGATCTGCCGGCGATGCGAAAGTACCGGCTGGAGCGCATCCGCGCCGAGCTGAAACGGCGTGGCTATGCCGGCGCCCTGCTCTACGACCCTGTCAACATCCGCTACGCCACCGACAGCACCAACATGCAGCTATGGGTGGCGCACAACCCGACGCGGCATTGTTTCGTCGCCACCGAAGGGCCGGTGGTGCTGTTCGACTATTTCTCCTGTGAGCACCTGTCCGATCATTCCGGCGTCGTCGACGAGGTACGGCCGGCTGTGTCGTGGATGTATCTCTACAGCGGCGAGTTGACCGAGCAGAAAGTCCGCCGCTGGGCCGCCGGCATCGCCGATCTGGTCAAGGAGCATGGCGGCGGCAACAGCCGCATTGCCGTCGATCACATCAATCCGGAAGGTGTCGAGGAACTGGCTCGCATTGGTGTTTCGATCGGCAATGGCGAAGCGGTGATGGAAAATGCCCGGCTGATCAAATCGCCGGATGAAATCCTCGCCATGCGCCGCGCCATCGTCGCTTGCGAAGCGGCAATGGGCGAGATGGAGAAGACGCTAAAGCCGGGCATCTCCGAGAACGAACTGTGGGCGGAGCTGCACCGCGGCAACATCGCGCGCGGCGGCGAGTGGATCGAAACCCGGCTCTTGTCGTCAGGCCCGCGCACCAACCCGTGGTTCCAGGAATGCTCCGCGCGGAAAATCGAGGCCGGCGATCTCGTCGCTTTCGACACCGACCTGATTGGCCCCTACGGTTTTTGCGCCGATCTGTCGCGCACCTGGCTTTGCGGCGACGCGAAACCGTCCAACGAGCAGCGCGACCTCTTCCGCATCGCCGCCGACCAGATCGCCCACAACACCGCCCTGATGCAGCCGGGCATTTCCTTCCGCGACCTTGTCGAACGCTCGGCGGTGCCGCCGGGCGATTGCTTCCCGACGCGTTACGGCGTGCTCTATCACGGCGTCGGACTGGCCGACGAATATCCGACGCTGCCGCATTCCAGCGACTGGACCGACGATACGCCTGACGGCATACTCGAGCCGGGCATGGTGCTGTGTGTAGAAAGCTATGTCGGCAGGCTTGGCGGGCGCGAGGGCGTCAAGATCGAGGAGCAGATCCTGATCACCGAAACCGGCAACGAGCAGCTTTCAACCTACAAGCTGGATGCGAGGCTGCTCGGCTAGGCCGGCAAGCGCTTCACGCATTGCCCTGACAGTCTTTTCCGCCGTCGTTGCTGCAGTAATGAACGGCAGACCCTTGCGCCGTCCGGTCCAGCCGACGACCCTCACCTTCTGCGCGGCAGGCTCAAAACGCTGGGCCAGCGCCCAGCTCTGGCAGTCGATGGCCGCGACATCCGCCTTGCCCGCGGCGATGGCGACGATGGAACTGCGGTGCCCGCCGCTTTCGCTGCGTGACGCAAAGATGTCCAGACTTTCTCCCATCGCTTCCAGATCGCGCTTCAGTCCGAGGAAGCCCGACATTGAACCGGTGTCGTTGAAGATGAAACGCTTGCCCCGCAGGAGGTCGAGCGGGATCAGCGGACTGCCGTCATCCGGCGACACAACCGATGCCCCGCCATCAGCGCGCATCACCAGCGCGCTCGAATAGAGTTCACCCTGCCCGCCCTCATAGGCGTCGTAGCTTGGCTGCCCGACCACCTGCACATGCCTGGACAGGCCAAGTTCCATCGGTCCCCAGCATGTCTGGGCGAAGAGCAGCGCCGGATGCAGCCAAAGCTTGTGATAGTCGAGTTCGTCCGGCGGCAGGGTCACCGGATCGGGCGCGATCAATGCTCCGGCAGCATCATGAATACCGCCTGGCACCGGCGGCAGGTCGCCATTGACGCGAGCCAGGCTTTCCGGCGCGTCGATGCCCTTTTGCCGAAAGGCCTCGCGCAATCGTGCCCATTGCGCATCGACCTCGCCGCGCACTTCGGGCCAGTCATACATAGGCAACGCCGCAACCAATTCACTCATGCCGACACTCAATCATCATGTCTCAGGAAAGGATCGCAAAAACGCGGCATCCAATCAGAATTGGCCGACACGGAATCCGGATGCCCCGGAATTATTCCTTGGGCGGCTCGGCGGGAACCGGGGCACTGCCAAGTCCGCCGATGCTGCGCGCCCTGACGCGCGGCTTGAATGCCCTGCCCGGCTCTGGCGCGCGCCGCAGCACCGGATGGACGATCGGCTCCTTCGCCTTGAAGGCGTAAGCCCTGATCAGCGCAAAATAGTTCGGATAGGCGTAGCCATTGTTCATCCGCAGCCATTCCTCACGGCGGTCGCGAAACAGCTTTGGCAGCCGGTACCAGGCGACCGTCGGGCTCTTGTGGTGGACGAAGTGCAGATTGTTGTTGAGGAACAGGAAGGACAGCGGCGAGCGCTCGACGATCACCGTGCGTCCCTCGGGATGCTCCGACCACTGATGCTCGGCAAAGGTGCGGATCGAAATCAGCGACTGGCCGAGCCACACTGGCACCAGAATGTAGAGCCATACCGGAATGCCAAAGCCGAACTGCACGATCGGCAGCACGATGGCGAGGCCGATGGCGTGCAGTAGCCAGGCCTTGCGGATCGTCTTGTCGCCGGCAGCCATCTGCTTGGCGTCGTCGATGAAAAAGCCGACGCAGGACAGCCACGGCCCAAGCACAAAACGGCCGGCCATGGTGTTGTTGATCTTCAGCAGGAATTTCATCAGCGGCGGCAAATCATCATGCTGCCAGAGCGCCTGGTAGTAGCTCTCGGGATCATCCAGCGGATCGGTCAGCCGTTCGTCGGCGTGGTGGCGCAGATGAATGGTCTTGAAGCGGCGGAACGGCCAGACCAGCCCGATCGGCAGGAAGACGAACGCTTCGTTGAGCTGCGCATTGCGGGTGGGATGACCATGCAACACTTCGTGCATGATCGAGGATTGCAGTGCGGCGGTGACGGCCAGAATGGCAAGCGCCAAAAGCGGATACGAAGGCCAGATCAAAAAGCCGGTGACGAGCCATAGTGTGTAACAGAAGAAAGCGAGAACCACGGTCGGCCATTCGATGGCCGGAGCGCCGCTTCGTCTTTTACCCATGCTCGTCATGCGATCGACCACTGCCTTTCAGTCGTCGGAACCATTTTGATTCCTGACAGCATTGTGTCAGGAGCCTCGGGTTGCCGCAACGCGACAAAGCGCACAAACTGTTGCGATTGCGCATTTTAAGCCGCATATGTTATCTATTGTGAACAACCTTAGGGATTCATTTACGCCTGAGGCGCGGTCTCGGCAGCTTCGGCGCAAATTTTTCCTCCAACCGCTGGAGCAAAGCGCATGGACAAGCGCGACCTGTCGACTATCTTTCGCGAACGCCTGAAGATGCTCCTGACAAGGTCGGACCTGAACCAGTCGGCCTTCGCGGCCGCCGTCGGCATCGACCGCTCGGCGCTATCGCAGCTCCTGTCGGGTGCTTCGACCCGCCTGCCCCGCGCCGAAACGCTGCTCAACATCGCCGCCGAGTTCAAAGTGTCGCTCGACTGGCTGCTTGGGCTGAGCCAGGACGAAGGCGTCACCGGCGAAATCCGGGAGAGCCTGGAGATCGAGGAAGCCACCGGTGGCTTCGACCGCACCTTGCTGGCCAGATGGCATTCGGAGGCCGCCGGCACGAAAATCCGCTACGTGCCGGCCGGCATTCCCGACCTTTTGCGCACCGAGGCGCTGGTCGAATATGAAGCCGGCATCACCAACAAGAGCCGCGAGGCGCAGGCCGGCGAAACGCAATACCGCATCGACTACAACCGGCGGCCGGAAACCGACATGGAAGTCTGCATGCCGCGCCACACGTTGGAGATCTTTGCGCGCGGGCTGGGTGTGTGGGACCGTTTCCCGGAGGCAGACCGTCACCAGCAGCTTCTGCACATGGCAACGCTGCTCGACGACCTCTACCCCACCTTCCGCCTGTTCCTCTATGATGGGCGCATGCGCTATTCGATCCCCTACACGATCTTCGGTCCGTATCGCGCGGCGATCTATGTCGGCGACATGTATCTGGTGCTCAATGCCACCCAGCCGATCCAGACGCTGACCCGCCATTTCGACAATCTGATCCGCGCCGCCGACATCAATGCGCATGAAGCCGCCGGCTTCGCGCACAAGCTCGCCGAAATGCGATTTTGACCACCGTTTGCGCCGGCCGACATTGACTAGACATAAAGAGTTCTTTATATCCTTATCTCAATAGAGATGTCCGGAAGGCGTATTCCATCATGACCAACCCGATTGACGCGCTGCTTGCCGAAAAGGGCATTCTGCTGGCCGATGGCGCCACCGGCACCAATCTGTTCGCCATGGGCCTCGAGGCCGGCGAAGCGCCCGAGCTGCTGAACGAGACCGCACCCGACACCATCACCAGCCTGCACCAGAATTTCGTCGACGCCGGCGCCGATATCATCCTGACCAATTCCTTCGGCGGCACCCGCCACCGGCTGAAGCTGCATCATGCGCAGGACCGCGTGCATGCGCTGAACAAGCGCGCCGCCGAGATCGCCCGCGCCGTCGCCGACAAGGCCGGCCGCAAGGTGATCGTGGCCGGCTCGGTCGGGCCGACCGGCGAATTGCTGGTGCCGCTCGGCGCCATGACCTATGACGAGGCGGTCGATGCCTTTGCCGAACAGATCGAGGGCTTGAAGGAAGGCGGCGCCGAAGTTGCCTGGATCGAGACCATGTCGGCGCCGGACGAAATCCGCGCTGCCGCCGAAGCCGCTATCCGCGTTGGCCTGCCCTACACCTACACCGGTTCGTTCGACACCGCCGGCCGCACCATGATGGGGCTGCTGCCAAAGGATATCCACGGCGTCGTCGATGGGCTTTCGCAACGCCCGCTCGGTGTCGGCGCCAATTGCGGTGTCGGCGCGTCCGATATCCTGGCCTCGCTGCTCGACATGACCGAGGCGAAGCCGGAGGCGACGGTCATCGTCAAGGGCAATTGCGGCATTCCGGAATTTCGCGGCACCGAGATCCACTATTCCGGCACACCGGAGCTGATGGCCGACTATGTCAGGCTTGCCGTCGATGCTGGCGCCAAAATCGTCGGCGGCTGCTGCGGCACGTCGTTCCAGCACCTTGCCGCCATGCGCAAGGCGCTCGACGCACACACCAAGGCGGATCGGCCGACTGTTGCGGCGATCGTCGAGCGCATCGGCCCGATGCGCAACAAGGTGGCGACGGAAAACACTGCCGAGACCAGCGAAGCCCGCCGCGAACGGCGCCGCAGCCGGGCCTGATATTTCGGTTATTCGCTGTTTTCGGCGTAGCGCGACAGCGCCGTGTTGATATCGGTGGCGGCGCTGTTGGCACCGCCGCCCATCGTCACCAACGCACCCGATGTGCCGGGATCGGTGATCTGCTCGAGCATGACGCGGAAGCGGTCGTTGTTCAGCGCCGACATCGCGGTTTTGCGAGCCGCGTTGACGTCGTCCATGATGCGCCTGGATTCCGATGAAGGCGTCTGCGATGCCGTCGGGCTGGGTGCCTGCACGTCCCTGGCCGTCGGCGTCGGGTTCGTAATGTTCCTGATCAGCAATTCCGGCCCCCTCAAGCCCAAACGTGACTTGTTAGATAGCAAGAGGAAATTGCGATCGCGTACCGGAAATGTCGCGCAATTTAACGATCTCGAAAAAAGGCCGGCAAGGTTTCCCTCGCCGGCCTGCCTCACCCGCCCATAGGCCGGTTTCTCGTGTCAGAACGATCCCATCTGAAAGAAACCGGCCGTCATCGCCACTACCGGTTACCGCCGAGCGCCGAGGCAAGGCGCACAAGCGAAAGGAACTCAGACCTGTACCCAAACGGGTCGGCTCCTCGGGCAGCAGTGGCAATCTCCATGATCTTGTCGTAACCGAACTTCGCGGTCGCATCCTCGTCGCGCAGCTTCTGGCCGAAGGCGGCGACAGCGATGGAGAACCGCTGGTCGGTGCTGGCCTGGTCGAAGGACTCGACCTCGTTGGCGGACGTGACCGGCGTGGTGATCAGCTTCGAGATGTCCTCGTTGGGCAGCTTGTAGCGGATCTTGACGAACGCATACTCGTCCGCATTGGCGACACCGCCATTGTTCACCGTCGCCTGGCCATAGCGCAGCGGGTCGATCTGCTCGCCGCCACTGCCCTTGGGCGTGATCTCGTAGATCGCGGTGACCGAATGGCCGGAGCCAATATCGCCGGCATCGACGCGGTCATTGTTGAAATCTTCGCGATTGAGCGCCCGGGTCTCATAGCCGATCAGGCGATATTCAGAGACCTTGTCCGGGTTGAACTCGACCTGGATCTTCACGTCCTTGGCGATGGTGAACAGCGTCGACGACGCATCCTCGACCAGCACCTTTTCGGCCTCGGCCAGTGTGTCGATATAGGCGGCGGTGCCGTTGCCGTTCTGGGCGATGGTCTGCATCATCTGGTCGTTCAGATTGCCGCGGCCGAAACCGAACACCG
The DNA here is from genome assembly GCF_056404235.1 of Mesorhizobium sp. P2_E10. Taxonomy (NCBI): domain Bacteria; kingdom Pseudomonadati; phylum Pseudomonadota; class Alphaproteobacteria; order Hyphomicrobiales; family Phyllobacteriaceae; genus Mesorhizobium; species Mesorhizobium sp. P2_E10. The sequence continues at coordinate 51,013 of NZ_JBFUEK010000009.1, read as the reverse complement.
ACAGGAACACGCCGGTCTTGCGCTCGCTCTCGATCAACCGCTTCAGGTCGTCATCATCAGTCTGGCCGACATTGAAGTCGCCGTCGGTGGCCAGCATCACACGGTTGACGCCGTCCTTGACGAAGGATTGCTGGGCAAGCTTGTAGGCTTCCTTGATGCCTGCCTCGCCGGCCGTCGAGCCACCAGGCGACAGATTGTCGATGGCGTTGAGGATCTTGTCCTTCTCGGTGACCTTGGTCGGCATCAGCACGGTGCCGGCCTCACCCGCATAGGTGACGATCGAGATGGTGTCGTCCGCCCTAAGTTTGCTGACCAGCAGCCGGAACGCCGACTTGAGAAGCGGCAGCTTGTCCGGCTCGTCCATCGAGCCCGAGACGTCGATCAGGAACACCAGATTGGCCTTGGGCTGCTCGACCGGCTTGACGTCGAAACCCTTGATGGCGACGTGCATAAGCTTGGTGTGTGTGTTCCACGGCGTCGGCATGACGCTGACCGTCGAGTTGAACGGCGTCGATGCCGTATCAGGACCCTTCCAGTCATAGGGGAAGTAATTCACCATCTCCTCGACGCGCACCGTGTCGGCCTGAGGCAGGTAGCCCTGCTTCAGCGAACTGCGCACGAAGGAATAGGAAGCCGTGTCGACGTCGATCGAGAAGGTCGAGACCGGATCCTCGAGTGCTGCATGCACCGGATTGGTCTTGAAATCCTCGACGCGGTCGCGGTTTTCCTCTTGCGGCAGCAACTGGTCGGCCGGCGCGGTCGAAGGCTGCTGCACCATCAGCTTGGATTCAGCCGTTGTGCCAACCCGCGCCGCGTCTGACCTTGGCGCAGCTGCACCACCATCCAGCGCGAACTCGCCGCTGGGTGCAGGCGCCGGCTCGGACACGACACCACGCGACAGTGCGTCCTGCTGCGCCAGGCCGCTGGCTACGGTCGACTCGGATTTCGGCGGCGAGGCTGGTTTCTCGAGCGCCACGCTGACGTCACGGCTTTCGGTGTCGGCGTCGGCCTTCTTCTGCTTGTCGCCCTCGGCAACAGGCACCGGTTTGACCGTCGTGGGTTTGTCGGCCAGCGTCTCGGTGATCTTCTCGTCCCCGGCAAATTTGGAAGGCTGCTCCTGCAGCATATGGAAGGTGGCGTATCCGGCGATCGGCAGGGCGACGAGCCCGGCAATGGCCGGCGTGGCGTAGAGTTTCTTTTGCATGATCTCGCTCCAGAGCTTTTGTGCTCGCTCTGTGAGACGAAGCCCGGCAGCCGATCCTTGGGCGGCGGGAGAAGTTTTTTCGTCCATGTCGTAGGCGCGCATGGCGGCGGTGAAGGCGCGGGCCTTCGCGTCGCTGTCCGGCGCCGGCACTGCTGCGTCGCGCAGCCTGTTGAGTTCCTTGTCGTCGACCATGGTCACACTTCCCCGGCTGCGCGCATGAGCACTTTCAGCCGTTTCTTCGCTTCATGGATGTGCCAGGAAACCGTCGTCTCCGAGATTGCCATCGCCTCGGCGGCGGCCGCGTGGCTCAAGCCTTCGCCATAGACCAGCAGCACCGCGTCGCGCTGCTTGTCCGGCAGCTTTCGCACCGCCGCCCACAGAGCCTCAGTGGGATCTTCGGGCTCGGCCGGGGCCTCGCCCGATATCATGCTGTAGGCGCCATAGGCCTCGGTCTTGACGTTTTCGCGCGTGGTCTTGCGCATCATGTCGCGCGCCGCGTTCAGCGTCATGGTGTAGAGCCATGTCGTGAAGGCGCCGCTGCCGTGATAGTCGCGGATCGCCCGGCCGAGCCGGACGCAGACTTCCTGGGCGATATCCTCGGCGTCGGCCTTCTTTCCGCACCAGCGATAGGCGGCGCGATAGACAAAGTTGTAGTGCCTTTCGAGCAATTTGCCGAAGGCACCCCTGTCTCCGCCCTTCGCCCGCCCGATCAGATCGGCGTCGGAGGCATCGCTTTCATCCAGCATCATCGCCATCATTTGCCTGTTGGACGAAGGCTAATGGCCAATCCTTGGGGTTATGGAAAGATTTTTTTCGGATTGGCTCTTCCGAACCTCAGGCGTGTTGAGATTCGGGTCGGGCCGAGCCGAGGATGCTGGGTTCCGAGAACCGGAGCGGAGTGTACTTCAGTACGTGAGCATCAGAAGTGCAGGAGGCCATGGCTCGCAGGCCGGCCTCACCTGAATATCAACACACCTGCCCCGCGACCCAGCCCGACGACCACGCCCATTGGAAATTGTAGCCGCCGAGCCAACCCGTGACATCGACGACTTCGCCGATAAAAAACAGGCCCGGCACGGATTTCGCCTGCATCGTCTTCTGGTCCAGCGCGTTGGTGTCGACGCCGCCAAGCGTCACTTCGGCGGTGCGATAGCCCTCCGAGCCGGCTGGCCTAATACGCCAGTCGTTGACGGCGGCTTCTACGGTTTTCATCTGCAGGTCTGTCAGGTCGGCGAGATTGCCGTCGGTCCCCGTGCGCTCGGCGACTGCCTGCGCAAGGCGCTTCGGCAGATGGTTTGCCAGCACCGTCTGCACCGCTTGCCTGCCGTTGACGCGCCTGGCGGCGCGAAGCAGCTCGGCCACATCCACCCCCGGCAGCATGGCGATGCGGATCTCATCGCCCTCGCGCCAATAGGACGATATCTGCAGGATGGAAGGCCCGCTTAAGCCGCGATGGGTGAACAGCATCGCCTCGGAAAACCGCGTCTTGCCGCAAGCGATCTCGGCGTCGACGGCATTGCCGGCCAAAGGCGCCAGCCGCTCCAGCGTCCTTGCGTCGAAGGTAAGCGGCACCAAAGCCGGGCGGGTTTCGACCACGGCCACGCCGAACCGCGCCGCCAGTTCGTAACCAAAGCCAGTCGCGCCCATTTTGGGGATCGACTTGCCGCCGCAAGCTACGACCAGCGACCGGCACGCGACCGTGCCGGTGGAGAGCGCCAGGACAAACCCTTCCGCAGTCTTGTCGACATCCCGAACCTCGGTCGACAGCACCAATTCCACGCCCCGGTCCTGCATTTCCGAAACCAGCATGTCGATGATCAGGCGCGCCGAGCCATCGCAGAAAAGCTGTCCCAGCGTCTTCTCATGATAGGCGATGCCGTGCCGTTCGACGAGCCCAATGAAGTCGCGCTGCGTGTAGCGGCTGAGCGCCGAGATACAGAAATGCGGATTGTCCGAGAGAAAATTCTTCGGGCTCGTATGGATGTTGGTGAAATTGCACCGGCCACCGCCGGAGATGCGGATTTTTTCGCCGGGCTTTGCCGCGTGATCGAGCACCAGAACCGAACGGCCGCGCTTGCCTGCCTCGATGGCGCACATCATTCCGGCAGCGCCGGCGCCGATCACTACGACATCATAGGATTGCATTAGGCTAGTCGTTCCCGCTCGACCGGCGCCATCTTGCAGGCCGCGCCGACTGTTCTGCCTCTAGCGCGTCAGGCAACCAAGGGGCAAGACCAACAGTCAGGCCAGCGTTTCCGCAAAAAACGTCGTCAATCGCTTCCAGTGGCGCTCGGCGCCGGTGGCGTTGAAGACACTGTGATCCGACACGCACCAGCCATGCGCCATGCCGGCATAGTTCTCGATGGCGTGGTCGACTTCCGCCACGCGCAGCGCCTCGGCCAGTCGCGCCGACTGCTCCGGCGGAAAGCTGCGGTCGACGCCGGCAACGCCGACATAGACGCGCGCCTTGATCGAGTCTGCCTTGCGGTGCGGGCTGTCGGCATTGTCGCCAGCCAGATTGCCGCCATGGAAGCTGGCCGCGGCGACGATGCGATCGGGATAGGTCGCGGCAGCATTCAACGCCCGCGCGCCGCCCATGCAATAGCCGACGACGCCGACCGGCCCGGTGACGCCTTCAGCAGCGAGCGCATCGAGAAAGGCGCCGCTGTCGTTGATGGTCATGTCCTGCGTCGTGCCGTGGACCAACGCCATCAGCGCAGCTTTCGTCTCCTCCACGACGAAAGCGGTCTTGGCATCGAACGGCCCGTACGGCGCGTTGCGGTAGAAAAGGTCCGGCACCAGCACCGCATAACCCTCGCCTGCAAGCCTTTCCGCCATTGCATCGAGCGCCGGTCGTGGGCCAAAAGCGTCCATATAGAGAATGATACCAGCCTTGGCCGGGGACGAGATCGCCGAACGGAACAGCCCGGCCTTTGCCACGCCGTCCTCGGTCTTGATCTCAATGTCCTGCTTCGCCATGGCCCGCTCCGTTGCCCGTCGCGCGATACATATCCACAGGCGTCGTCAGGGCAAGCCGTTCCCTGACAGTTGCGTTCAACATTTTGTGCGGGCGTTCAACGCCCCGCTAGAGGTCGGCAAAGCTCGCCATGTGAAAGGCCTGAACCCAAGAGGGATAGCGATGGGCCGTGCCATAGGGACAGGCGTTGCGGTCGAGGCAGCCGCCGCTGCGGCATGGTTCGCCGTCTTGCCCACGCACATGCGCCAGGCACGCCTCATAGGCGAATCCTTCGAGAGAATAGGCGTCGACCGGACATGATTTCAGGCAAGGTTTTTCGAGACATGCGTCGCAAAGGTGAATCACCTCGCGAGGTTCTGGAAGCGCGATCTCATCCTCGAACAGCAATGCACCGCGATAGGCATGCCAGAGCCCGTATTGCGGATGCATGAGGATACCGAGCGGCGACGGTTTCAATCCCTCGGCCCGCATCGCCCATTGCTGGAACGGCAGATATGGCCTGTCGGACGGCGAAACGGCGCGCGCCCCGAATTTTTCCGCCACCGCACCGATCACTTCGCGTGACCACGTATCGAGCGGATTGGCGATGGCCTCTGGTTGGTTCGCCCGCCAGCGCAGGAAATGCGGCCATGGCGCAGCGCCCACCTGCCCGACCAGCAGCACGGATCTGACGGCAGCGCCGGAGAGGCCGGTTGGCAACGTTTCGCCTGAAGCGAAGTTGAAGCCGCCGCGCAGGATAAGGCCGTGGGCGGCAAGCGCCGTCGCTATTTCCTCCACGGCGCGCAAACATCATCCCTTCTTGTCCGGGTCGGAGAAGGCGCTCCGCCAGACTTCCTTGTGGATGATGTTGGCGACTTTAGCCCCGCCTGACTCGGGCTCCTTTCAAGTGAAGGCGTCAGCCATCGACGCCTTCTTCGTCGCGATGTAGTCCTTCAGCCCATCGTCGATGCCCGGATCGAGATATGGCGCTTCATAGGTCTCCAGCCAGCGGCGGGCGAGTTCGTTGGCGCGCTGCGGCGCCGTCTTTTCACCCTCGGCCAGCCACTGCTCGTAGGAATTGTTGTCGGCAATGTTGGAGCGGTAGAAGGCGGTCTGGAAATTGGCCTGGGTGTGATCGCAGCCGAGATAGTGGCTGCCTGGACCGACCTGGCGGATGGCATCCATCGCCTGGCCGTTTTCCGAGAGGTCGACGCCTTCGGAGAACTTTTGCGTCATGCCGAGCTGGTCGATGTCCATCATGAACTTTTCGTAGCAGGAGGCGAGCCCGCCTTCGAGCCAGCCGGCGGAGTGCAGCACGAAATTGGTGCCGGCCAGGATGGTCGAGTTCAGCGTGTTGGCGCTCTCATAGGCCGCCTGCGCATCCGGGATCTTCGAGGCGCAGAGCGAGCCGCCGGTGCGGAACGGCAGGCCAAGCCGGCGGGCAAGCTGTGCCGCACCGTAAGACACCAGCGATGGTTCGGGCGTGCCGAAGGTTGGAGCGCCCGACTGCATCGAGATCGACGAGGCAAACGTTCCGAACAGCACCGGTGCGCCCGGCCGGATCAGCTGCGTGAACGATGCACCCGCCAGCACTTCGGCCAGAACCTGCGTCAGCGTGCCGGCGACCGTCACCGGGCTCATCGCACCGGCGAGGATGAACGGGGTGACGATGCAGGCCTGGTTGTGACGCGAATAAACTTTCAGCGCCCCCAACATGGTTTCATCGAACACCATCGGCGAGTTGGCGTTGATCAGGCTGGTCAGCACCGTGTTGTTTTCGACAAAGTCGTCGCCGAACACGATCTTGGCCATGGCGACGGTGTCTTCGGCGCGCTCCGGTGCGGTCACCGAGCCCATGAACGGCTTGTCCGAATATTTGATGTGGCTGTAGATCATGTCGAGGTGGCGCTTGTTGACCGGCACGTCGACCGGCTCGCACACCGTGCCGCCCGAATGGTGGATCGACGGCGCCATATAGGCGAGCTTCACGAAATTGCGGAAATCCTCGATCGTCGCGTAGCGCCTGACGCCATCGAGGTCGCGCACGAAGGGCGGGCCGTAGACCGGCGCAAAGACGGTGGCGTTGCCGCCGATCTGCACTGAGCGCTCGGCGTTGCGGGCATGCTGGGTGTAGATGGGCGGAGCGGTCTTCAGCAGCGAGCGGCAAAGGCCCTTGGGAAAGTGCACACGCTCGCCCTTGACGTCGGCGCCGGCCTCTTTCCAGAGCTGCAGCGCCTCGGCGTCGTCGCGAAAGATGATGCCAATCTCTTCGAGCACCGTGTCGGTGTTCTTCTCGATCAGCGCCAGGCCTTCCTCGTTCAGCACCTCATAGACGTTGATCTTGCGCTTGATATAGGTGAGCTGGGTGCCGGGGCCGCCGCCCGAACGCGCCGCGCGCCTTGCAGCAGCGCCGCCGCTGGCAGCGCGTCCGCGCCGTGCGTTTGACGCTTCCTGATCGACTGGCGCGTTCTCACTCATGATCGTTCTTCCCTGAAACCTTGAAAACTTGTTGCGGCCGCGTCCTGCAGCTTCTCGCCGGATCGTAGCCATGCACCCTATTCGAAACGGCCCGCCAGCGCCAACGCCTGTCGCAAAATCGACAAGAAAACCAATAGATTTCCAGTCGCTTTCCTTTTGCGGGAAGTCGCAAATCAGCTATGGCTCGATGCCCGTAGCGGGTTAGGTATTGAAATGATATTTGAGGCCTCGCAATTGCATCCGCGTGGCAGGGAGCTGAATCAAAAATGGCCGACGACGAGATCATCCTTTCCGAGCTTTCCGACGACGAGTTGGTGCAGCAGATGCACGACGACCTCTATGACGGGTTGAAGGAAGAGATCGAGGAAGGCACCAACATCCTGCTCGAGCGCGGCTGGGTGCCTTACAAGGTGCTGACCGAGGCACTGGTCGAAGGCATGCGCATCGTCGGCGAGGATTTTCGCGACGGCATCCTGTTCGTTCCCGAAGTGCTGCTCTCCGCCAACGCGATGAAGGCCGGCATGTTCATCCTGCGGCCGCTGCTCGCCGCCACCGGCGCGCCGAAGCAGGGCAAGATGGTGATCGGCACCGTCAAGGGCGACATCCACGACATCGGCAAGAACCTCGTCGGCATGATGATGGAGGGTGCGGGCTTCGACGTCATCGACCTCGGCATCAACAATGCGGTCGAAAAATACCTCGACGCCATCGAAAAGCACCAGCCCGACATCATCGGCATGTCGGCGCTGCTGACCACGACCATGCCCTACATGAAAGTCGTCATCGACACGATGAAGGAAAAGGGCATTCGCGACGACTATGTCGTGCTGGTTGGCGGCGCGCCGCTCAACGAGGAATTCGGCAAGGCCGTCGGCGCCGATGCCTATTGCCGCGACGCGGCCGTGGCAGTCGAAACCGCCAAGGACTACATGAAGCGCAAGCACAACGTCCGCGCTTCAGCCTGATCTCTACGCAAGGCGTCTGGCCAACAAAAAAGCCGCGCCTTGCAGCGCGGCTTTTTTGTTCCCAGATGATGGAGAAGGCTGCGCGCAGATCAGGGTTTGGTGACGGTGTCCTCGACCGCCTTGGCCGTCGATTTGACATCCCTGCCAACGCCACGGACAGTGTTCGCGCATGCCGTAAGGGCAAGGGCGCAGGCAAGGACGGCAAACGGCGCGATGCGTAGCAGTTTCATGGACGGTGTCTCCCTCAACAGATAAATTAGCCCCAGAGCAACGAAGGCCGGTTCAACAAGGTTCCATGGCCAAGACACAAAAAACGAAACCGAATCAAGACGACAGGCTGCTCGTCATCGCCTGCGGGATGATTGCGCGCGAAGTTTTGGCCGTCAAGGAACAGCTGGGGCTCGATCACCTCGAATTGACGTGCCTGCCGGCGGAGTTCCATTTCTACCCGGATCGCATCGCGCCAGCCATGGACAAGGCGATCGAGAAAGCCAAGGCCGAAGGCTATACCAACATCTTCGTCGGCTATGCCGATTGCGGCACCGGCGGCCTGCTCGACCGCGTGCTGGAGAAACACGGCGTCGAGCGGATGGCCGGGCCGCACTGCTTTGCCTTCTACCAGGGCATGGATGCCTATGCGAAGATCGCCGACGACGACATGATGTCGTTCTACATGACCGACTTCCTGTGCCGGCAGTTCGACGCCTTCTTCATGAAGCCGCTCGGCCTCGACAAGCACCCGGAGTTGATCAAGGACTATTTCGGCAACTACGAGAAGCTCGTCTATATCGCCCAGACCGACGATCCGGAACTCGACAAGGTTGCCGAGAAAGCCGCCAAAATGCTCGGCCTCGCCTATGAGCGCCGCTCGACCGGCTATGGCGACCTGACGGCGGGACTTGCGCAAGCCGCCGCACACGCCTGAGGCAATTCTTCGGCCGCAACGCCGTCAAGCATGGATGACAGGCCGCCGCGATCGGGTAAGTTGTGCCCCCAGACGCAAACAAAGCTGCTCCAGCCAGCGACGAGGAAAGCCACCGATGGTCATCCGTCCCCTGCTTGCCGTTCTCGGCCTGCTCTCCTTCGCCCTGCCCGCCTACGCCGACGGCGAGGTGCAGAAGCTGATCACCCCCGCCGACAAGGTGCGGCTCGACAAATATGGTGAGACGCGCAAGGCAGCTCTCGATGAAGCCAAGGCCGGCGATCCCGCCGACGTCAAGCAGCTCGACGCCCTGCTGGCAAAGCCCTTCGTCGCCTTTTCCGACAAGGACCTGACCGGCAACTGGAAATGCCGCACCATCAAGGCCGGCGGCCTGGGCCCGCTCGTCATCTATGGCTGGTTCAAATGTAGGGTGACCGACGACGGCTCCGGCTGGCGATTGGAAAAGGTGAGCGGTTCGCAGCGCACCAAGGGCCGCTTCTTCGACGACGGTGAAAAACGCGCCATCTATCTCGGCTCGCTCTCGGTCAACGACGATCCGGCAAAGCCCTATGGCAGCGGCCCGCAAAGCGACCAGGTCGGCTACGCCTTCCGCAACAGCGCCAGCGAATGGCGCATCGAATTCCCGGCGCCCTACTACGAATCGAAGCTCGACATCATGGAATTCAAACGCTGAACCCCTGATCACCAAGGATTAACCCGGCCGACCTAGCATCCCGAACTTCTGGCCGGTATCCGGCTGCATCTTTCCAGGCACGTCGCGAACCATGGAATCCCAGAACTCAATTGCGCGCCCGATCGTCGTCGTCACCGAAGGCGGCCCGCATATCTGGGCCATCATCAATGCCATCGCCGACAAGCTCGGTCCTGTCAGTGTCATCCTCGAAAGCCCTGAATCCAAAAAGAAATTGCTGCTCGGCCGCGCCCGCCGCCAGGGCTGGCTTCTAGCCATCGGACAGCTTGGCACGATGGTGCTGACGCGGCTCGGCAAGCGGTTTTTCGCCGGCCACGCGACACGGTTGATTGCCCAACAGAAGCTGCAGACCGAACCGAAGCCGGGACAAATGATCGTCCATGTCCCCTCGGCCAACGCGCCGGAGTGTTTGCAGGCGATCGAGAAAATCCAGCCGGGCGTCGTCCTGCTCGCCGGCTGCCGCCTGCTTTCGAAGCAGACGCTGGCAAAAATTCCGTGCCCGGTGCTCAACTACCACGCCGGCATCGCACCGAAATATCGCGGCATGAATGGCGGCTATTGGGCGCTGGCCTCGGGCGACGCGCAAAACTTCGGCACCACCGTGCATCTGGTCGATGCCGGCGTCGACACCGGCGGCGTGCTGCGGCAGGCGCGCGGCAAAGCCGAGCCTGGCGACACCATTTCAAGCTATGCGCTGCGCCAGGCAGCGTTCTCGCGCGAGGTCTGCGTCGAGGCGGTCCGCGATGCGCTGGCGGGAAAACTTGCCATCTCGGATCCCGGCCTGCCCTCCAAGCAATGGTATCATCCGACGATCTGGTTCTATCTCTGGACCGGCGTCAAAAGCGGCGTCTGGTAGGCCGGCCATCCCAAGGATTTTCGCCTTTCTTTTTGCGACCGCCAATAGCGTCGCTTTTGAATGCGCGCGCGTCGTCCCATAACAAGCAGCCCAACTGCGCTTGCGGCAATGCTCGAAATCACGAGGAGTAGGAATTCATGGCCGATCTGATCGTCGTCTACTGGCGCGACATCCCCGCCCAAATCATCGTCAAGAAGGGCCGGCAGAACGCCAAGCGCGAACTGCCGCTGCGCTTCACCGAGGCGATCGACATGTGCGCCATGCGCACCGGCGCCGGCGGCACCGACGATTATCTCGCCGAATGGCGCAAGGCCGACCCGATTGCGGTTGGGGACGACCTCGAAGCCGAGGTCGAAAAGGCTTTTCAGGACCTCGATACGAAATACGACCGCGAGCGGCTGGTCGCTCTGGTGAAGGCGGGCGGGAAAGAAAATGTCTGACACCCAACCGGCGATTACCCAAGCCACCCTCAACAAGAAGGCAGCGCCGAAATCCGACTACAAGCCGGCCGACGTGTCGCCGCAGCGGCGCGTGCAGCGCTCTTTTGCGGTACGGCTTTGGTCGATCCGGCACTCGCGGCTGCTCGAATGGTTCTATTCCCGGTTCGCCGACATGTTCCTGCTTCTGCATCCCCTCTGGAAAGGCATCGGCTACGGCCGCGTCGAAGGACCAATCAAATTCGTCGAAAAGCGCGTCAAGGGCTTCATGTTCGACTGCCGCATGTGCGGCCAGTGCGTGCTGTCCTCCACCGGCATGTCATGCCCGATGAACTGCCCCAAGCAATTGCGCAACGGACCCTGCGGCGGCGTCCGCGCCAATGGCAATTGCGAGGTCGAGCCGGACATGCCTTGCGTCTGGGTCAAGGCCTGGGAGGGCTCGCAGAACATGGTGCATGGCGACAAGATCCTCGACGTGCAGAAGCCGGTCGATCAGTCGCTGCGCGAAACCTCGGCATGGCTGCGGGTGACCGCGCAGGCCGCAGCCGCCCGCGAAGCCGCGCAAGCCGCCAAGAATGGTGCGGCAAACACCGGAGCATCGGCATGATCGGCCGCCAGCTCGACGAGAACCCGGCCGGCATCCACCTGCCGCTCGATCCCCTGCCCGGCCACACCTCGCGCGGCCGGCTGGAGCGCGTCTTGCGGCGCGGCGAATTCGCGGTGACCACAGAGCTCAACCCGCCCGACAGCGCCGATCCCGAAGACGTCTACAACCGCGCGAAAATCTTCGATGGCTGGGTCGACGCCATCAACGCCGTCGATGCATCGGGCGCCAACTGCCACATGTCGTCGGTCGGCATTTGCGCGCTTTTGACCCGCATGGGCTATGCCCCGATCATGCAGATCGCCTGCCGCGACAAGAACCGCATCGCCATCCAGGGTGACGTGCTGGGCGGTGCTGCGATGGGCGTCGCCAACATGCTGTGCCTCACCGGCGACGGTGTGCAGGCCGGCGACCAGCCCGGCGCCAAGCCGGTGTTCGACCTCGACTGCATGTCGCTGTTGGAAACCTGCCGCATCATGCGCGACAACGGCAAGTTCCTCTCCGGCCGCAAGCTGACCACGCCACCGCAGCTGTTCCTGGGTGCGGCGATCAACCCTTTCGCGCCGCCGATCGATTTCCGCCCGCACCGGCTGGGCAAAAAGATCGCGTCCGGCGCGCAGTTCGTGCAGAGCCAGTACTGCTTCGACGTGCCGATGTTCCGCACCTACATGCAGAAGGTGCGCGATCTCGGCTTCACCGAAAAATGCTTCATCCTGTGCGGCGTCGGGCCTCTGGCCTCGGCCAAGACCGCCAAATGGATTCGCTCCAACGTGCCCGGCATCCACATCCCCGATTCGGTCATCAAGCGGCTGGAAGGCGCGCAGGACCAGAAGAAGGAAGGCAAGCAGCTCTGCATCGACATCATCAACGAGGTGAAAGAAATTCCCGGCGTTTCCGGCGTCCATGTGATGGCCTATCGCCAGGAAGAATATGTCGCCGAGATCGTCGATGAATCGGGCGTGCTCAAGGGCCGCCAGCCGTGGAAGCGCGAAATCCGCCGCGACGACCAGCTCGTTGCCGACCGGCTCGACCACATACTGCACGACGAGATTACTGAAACACAGGTGGACATGGTGAAGACCGCGCATTGACGGCGCGCATGCTCACCATTCGCTTGATCGAAATCAGATAACGATATAAAGAACTCTTTATATCACGACGGAGAGATTTCATGACCCGTACCATCGTCGCCTCGGCGACACGAGAAATCATTATCGGCTTCGACCAGCCGTTCTGCGTGATCGGCGAGCGCATCAATCCGACCGGCCGCAAGAAGCTGGCCGCCGAGATGATCGCCGGCAATTTCGACACCGTCATCCGGGACGCGTTGGAACAGGCCGCCTGCGGCGCCACCATGCTCGACGTCAATGCCGGCGTCACCTCGGTCAACCCGAACGAGACCGAGCCAGGCCTGCTGGTGCAGACGCTGGAGATCGTCCAGGGGCTGGTCGACCTGCCGCTGTCGATCGACAGCTCGGTGACCGCGGCAATCGAAGCCGCGCTGAAGGTTGCCAAGGGCCGCCCGCTGGTCAATTCCGTCACCGGCGAAGAGGAAAAGCTCGAAGCCATTCTGCCGTTGATCAAGAAATACAACGTTCCGGTCGTTGCCATCTCCAACGACGAGACCGGCATTTCGATGGATCCCGACGTGCGCTTCGCCGTCGCCAAGAAGATCGTTGAGCGCTGCGCCGATTTCGGCATTCCGGCGCATGATGTCGTCGTCGACCCGCTGGTCATGCCGATCGGCGCGCTGGGCGATGCCGGCCGCCAGGTGTTCGCTCTGTTGCGTCGGCTCCGCGAAGAGCTCAAGGTCAACACCACGTGCGGCCTCTCCAACATCTCGTTCGGCCTGCCGCACCGCCATGGCATCAATGCCGCCTTCATCCCGATGGTGATCGGCGCCGGCATGACCAGCGCCATCATGAACCCGGTGCGTCCGCAGGAAATGGAAGCCGTGCGCGGCGCCAATGTGCTGAACGGCACCGACGAGAACTGCACCAACTGGATCAGGACCTACAAGGACTACAAGCCGGCCGAAGGCGGCCAGGCGGTGGCAGCACCGACGCAGGTCAATGCGCCGGGCGACGGCGCCAGCAATGGTGGTCGCCGCCGTGGCGGTCGTGAAGCCCGGATGGGTCGAGGATAAGCGCGCAATCGTGAACTCGCCTGCAAACATCACCGATCCGCTCGTGCTGTTCATGCCGTCCGGCAAGCGCGGGCGGTTTCCGGTCGGCACGCCGGTGCTCGACGCCGCACGCCAGCTCGGCGTCTATGTCGAGAGCGTCTGCGGCGGGCGCGCCACCTGCGGGCGTTGCCAGATTGAAGTGCAGGAAGGCAATTTCGCCAAGCACAAGATCATCTCCTCCAACGACCACATCACGCCCAAGGGCGCCAAGGAAGAGCGCTACGAACGCGTGCGCGGCCTGCCTGAGCGCCGGCGCCTGTCCTGTTCGGCGCAGATCCTCGGCGATCTCGTCATCGACGTGCCGCAGGACACCGTCATCAACGCGCAGACCATCCGCAAGGATGCCGACACCAGGGTCATCGCCCGCGATTCGGCGGTCCGCATGTGCTATGTCGAAATCGAAGAACCTGACATGCACAAGCCGCTCGGCGATCTCGACCGCCTCAAGATCGCGCTGATGCACGACTGGAGCCTGAAAAACCTCGATTTCGATTTTCACCTGTTGCCGCAGGTGCAAGGCATCTTGCGCAAGGGCAACTGGACCGCGACCGCCGCCATCTACAAGGATGCCGAGACCGAGACCGCGCGGGTCATCGCTTTGTGGCCGGGCCTCAAGAACGAGGCCTATGGGCTCGCCTGCGATATCGGCTCGACCACCATCGCCATGCATCTGGTGTCGCTGCTGTCGGGTCGCGTCGCCGCCTCGTCGGGCACGTCCAACCCGCAGATCCGCTTCGGCGAGGATCTGATGAGCCGCGTTTCCTATGTGATGATGAACCCGGACGGCCGCGAAGGCATGACGGTGGCCGTGCGCGAGGCGATTTCCGGCCTCGTCGACAAGGTCTGCGCCGAAGGCAACGTCCAGCGCAACGACATTCTGGACAGCGTCTTCGTCGGCAATCCGATCATGCACCATCTGTTCCTCGGCATCGATCCGACCGAGCTCGGCGGCGCGCCCTTCGCGCTGGCCGTCTCGGGCGCCGTGCACATCAAGGCCTCGGACATCGGCCTCAAGCTCAATCAGGGCGCAAGGCTCTACATGCTGCCTTGCATCGCCGGCCATGTCGGCGCCGATGCGGCGGCCGTCACGCTGTCGGAAGGTCCGCACCGCCAGGACGAGATGATGCTGATCGTCGATGTCGGCACCAATGCCGAGATCGTGCTCGGCAATCGTGCGCGGGTCGTGGCGGCCTCCTCCCCCACCGGCCCGGCCTTCGAAGGCGCGGAAATCTCCGGCGGCCAGCGCGCCGCCCCCGGCGCCATCGAGCGCGTGCGCATCGATGCCGACACGCTGGAGCCAAAGTACCGCGTCATCGGCTCGGAACTGTGGTCGGATGAGCCTGGCTTCCTCGACAGTGTGCAGGCAACCGGCGTCACCGGCATCTGCGGCTCCGGCATCATCGAGGTGGTCGCCGAAATGTATCTTGCCGGCATCATTTCCGAGGACGGCGTCATCGACGGCGGCCTGTCGGCGCGCTCGCCGCGCGTCACCGCCAACGGCCGCACCTTCTCCTACGTGCTGAAGGAAGGCGAGCCGAAGATCACCATCACCCAGACCGACGTGCGCGCCATCCAGCTCGCCAAGGCAGCGCTCTATGCCGGTACCAAGCTGTTGATGGAAAAACAGCACACCGAGCATGTCGACCGCATCCATTTCGCCGGTGCCTTCGGCTCCTTCATCGATCCGAAATACGCCATGGTGCTGGGCCTGATCCCAGACTGCGATCTCGACAAGGTTTCGGCGGTCGGCAACGCCGCCGGCGCCGGCGCCCGCATGGCGCTGCTCAATCGCGGCTACCGCCGCGAGATCGAGGACACGGTCAGCAAGATCGAGAAGATCGAGACCGCGCTGGAGCCGAAATTCCAGGAGCATTTCGTCTACGCCATGGCGCTGCCGAACAAGGTCGACCCGTTCCCGAAACTCTCGGCCGCGGTGAAACTGCCGCCGCGCAAGACCGTCAGCGAAGACGGTGTTGCCGGCGATGCCGCCCCGCGCCGGCGTTCGCGCGAAGGCCATGCGGCAAGGCGCGGGCGAGAGTAAACCGCCTGCAACAGAGCGTCGAACGCCTCCAATTTCATTTGTATGCAAATGTTTCAAGATCGGCCGATCTGGAAACGAAAACGCTGTTTTCGTGAAATCCGCCAGATACACGCGCGGCGCATTTAACCGGCATCAAGCGGCAGGCAGGAAATCTCTTCCGACCGCCGCGATCCTTCAAGGGAGATCACGATGTCGATGTTCGAAAGCCTCGGCCGTTATGGTGCGGCCATCAAGCATGCCCACAACCGGAACAGATCTGTCCGGGCACTGAACAGCCTGCCTTCCGAAATCCAGAAGGATATCGGCTGGCCGGTGTCGCCGCGCAATGACCCGCAGGCCACCTTGTCGGCTCTGCTCCTGGGCTCGGCGCGCTGATGACATTCGCCGACAAATGCAAGCTGTTGGCCAAACGCCGGAGCCGCGATACGGCTCCGGCGACAACCGATACAAAGCTGCGCGCAGCACTTTTGCCTCGGCGTTGAACGCTGTTGCGGTGCCCTAAAGGGCTGGGAAAGCTGCCTTGGGGTTGCGGCCCCAGATCACACAACCGTGTTGACCACCACGCAAAACTTGACATTTCTGGCCGAGGCACGATCTTCGAAGACAGGGAGATTTCTCTTAGTCGGCTCCAGCCGAAGTTCGTGTATCCGCATGCCCAGTTTCAAAAGCCACGTCGTTTCGTTTGTGCTCCGGCATAGCCGCAAGCAGGCCTTTGCCAGCCCGGAAAACCTGCAGCGCTGGATTGCCTATGCTCGCAAGACCGAAGACCACCAGCCGCCCGCTGCGCTGCGGTCGCGGCTCGGCATCACGACGCGCACCGTCGGCGGCTTTCCCGTCTACGAAATCGCGCCCAAGGCCGGCGAGCAGAAGCAGATTCTTTACCTGCATGGCGGCGCCTATGTCTTTGAAATCACGCCCTATCATTGGGGGCTGATCGCCGAAATGGCCGATCGCCTTGGCTTCGGCATCACCGTGCCGATCTATCCCATTGCCCCCGAGCATGATTTCCACGCCATGTTCGGCATGGTCGGCAAGGTCTACCGCCAGATGCTCGACGAAACCGAAGCGGAAGACATCGTCTTCATGGGTGACTCCGCCGGCGGCAACATGGCCGTGGTGCTGACCATGATGGCCGCGGAAGAAGCCCTGCCCTTGCCGTCACGTCATGTGCTGATTTCGCCAGGTCTTGACATGTCGCTTGCCAACCCCGAAGTCTTCGAAGCCGAGCGCAACGATCCGTGGCTGGGCATTTCTGGCGGGATGGAGGCGGTCCGGCTCTACAGCGCCGGCTTCGCTCGAAGCGACTGGCACATCAGTCCGCTTTACGGCGACCTGTCGGTGCTGCCGAAAACCCTGCTGCTGACCGGCTCGCACGATCTGCTCAGCCCCGACAATCTGATCTTCGCCGAGAAAGCTCGTAACGCCGGTGTCGATGTGGAGGTCGTCTATGAGGAAGGCATGTTCCACGTCTGGCCGCTGATCGAGATGCCCGAGGCGCGCCGCGCGCGCGACAGCATCGTCGCCTTCCTGAACGGCGAAACCAAACCACGCCGCGCTACGGCCGGTCGATGGCCGCTACAGGGTCAGATCGCCACCTGATCTGTCACCCGCGAGCCATTCCGAACGGAAAAAGAGCCCGCCCCCGATCTTGTCGGGACGGGCTCCGATCGTCACAAAAATCAGAACTTGCCGGTTTCCCGGAACACTTCGAAGGTTGCGCGGATGTGGTCGGCGACTGCCTTGACCGGCGCGCTGGCGTCCGGCGCCACCACCATGGCCAGATTGTAGGTGCCGATGTCCGGCATGCCGTCCTTCGGGCAAAGCTCGACCATGTCGTTGCCGAGGAACGACTTCGGCAGCGGCGCTACCGCGAGATCGGACATGATGGCGGCGCGCTGGCCGGCCGTGTGCGCGCTCATATAGGCGATGCGGTAGTTGCGGCCTTCGCGGCCGAGCGCTTCCAGGGCGCCGGCCCGCCAGGCGCAGCCTTCTTCCCACAGCGATACCGGCAGCGGCTCGCGCAGATGCGCGCAGCCGCCCTTGGCGCCGGCCCAGACGATCGGCTCGGTCAGCAGAACTTCGGCGCCGATCGCGCTGGTCTTGTAGGAATTGGTCAGCAGCGTGATGTCGAGCGCGCGGTCGTCCATCCGGCGGCGCAGATTGCTGCTTTGATCGATGGTGACGTCGACGGCGATCGACGGATGCGACTGCGCAAAACGCTTCAGCACATGCGGCAGCACGCGCTCACCGTAATCGTCCGGCGAGCCGAGCCGCACCACGCCGACAATGTCGGGAATGATGAACTTCGACACCACCTCGCGGTTGATCGACAGCAGCCGGCGGGCGTAGCCGAGCAGCATCTCGCCATCGGTGGTCAGTGTTACCGAGCGCGCGTCGCGCGCGAAGACGGAGCGGCCGAGAATGTCCTCGAGCTTCTTGATCTGCATGGAGACGGCTGACGGCGTGCGAAAGACCGCATTGGCGGCGGTGGTGAAGCTGCCGGTTTCGGCAATGGCCACGAAAGTGCGCAGCACATCGAGATCGAGCAGGGGCAGCGGATGATTGAGTGGGGCGTTCATCGGGATCGACCTTCAATTTTTCTGATGCAAACCATCATTCCATTTCGTTTGATTGAACATCAGAATGGGAGGATAGTCAACTCCATCGAAGCAGGACGTACCGAAAGCAGCCACCAAACGACCACGACACAGACCTGTATTCGACATGAAGTGAAGCTGAAACAAACCGGGTGTACCGCCTCAGTCGTGCGGATCCTCCCACCGCCAACGAAGGAGAATGAAATGTCTATCCTGTCATCCATTGGTCGGCTTGCGACCGAATTCAGCGCGGCCCGCGCCCGCTACCAGACCGAACGCGCCATTCACTCGCTGCCGATCGAACTGCAGAAGGACATCGGCTGGCCTGAAGCTGCCGACACCAAGACCGGTGCACGCCACGGCGTCGGATCCTGGGCTGGAGCGAAGTAAATCGTGTGTAGCAAAGAATGAAGGCCTGCCGCGCAGACCAGCCCGGCAGGCCTTCTCCGTTTTATTTGCATTCAAATGAATTTTTGGAGCCATGTCGCCACTACATGGCGCATATGAACAAGCCGCATAGCGGTGCGAATTGACAGATAACGCATTGTAAATAATGGTAAATTCTGGGCAGCTTGCCCAATAATGTCGCAATCGGTGTCGCATTTCATATCAAGCGCTTCGCATTTGCGATTTAGTTTGTCCTCGCACAGGCCTATATCAGCGCCAGCAAACGAGCTGCCCCACTCCATAAAGCGAAGGCGACCCGTCTGAGCAACCGAATGGAGATGATCATGAAGCTTTTTGCCCGCCTCTTTGCCCGCCGCGAAATGAACCTGACGACCGCTCTCGAGCGCCAGCGCCTTGCCAACACCATGCCCGGCCAGACCGGCGCCATGAATGCGGCGCGCCTCGGCTTCGTCGCCTGAGACAACAGCTTGCGAAGGCAGCGTTCCCTGCCGCTGCTTCGAAGTTGATCCCAACGCCGCCTTGGCAAGCCGAGGCGGCGTTTTCGTTTTGAGCCACAAGGCGGGACAAATCTGCCTAGGCCGGCGACAATTTGAGCCCATCGCTTGGGCGATTGCCCATTTGCGACCCATGTCGCAAATATAGTTGCCTCTACGCCCTCTACCCGATTGACAGGAATGGTTTTTCCTGATGACGCTGTGCTGTTCGCGACATCCTGTTCGCGTCATGGCCGCGTGAGGTTTCCCCGTGAATGCCGTTATCAAGCATCCGATCAGGCGATCGTTTGTATTCTTCCTCATCCCCGATTTCACCATGATCGCCTTTGCGACAGCGCTCGACCCGCTACGCTCGGCCAACCGCATGCTCGGCTACGAAGCCTATCGTTGGCGCCTCGCCAGCATCGACGGCAAGCCGGTGCGCGCCTCGAACGGCGTCGAATGCGCCGTCAACACCTCGCTGGAGGATGAGCGCAAGAAGATGGCCGGGCCGGAACGGCCGAACATGGCGATCGTCTGCAGCGGCATCAATGTCGAGCGCTACCAGAACAGGTCGGCCTTCGCCTGGCTGCGCGAGGAATACAATCGCGGCGTCGCCGTCGGCGGCCTGTGCACCGGCGCCCATATCCTGGCTGCCGCCGGCCTCTTGTCCAACAAGCGTTGCGCCATCCACTGGGAGAACCTGCCGGGCTTTTCCGAGGCGTTCCCCAAGGCCAATGTGTTTGCCGACCTGTTCGAGATCGACCAGAACATCTACACCTGCGCCGGCGGCACCGCCGCGCTCGACATGATGTTGAAGTTGATCGGCGATGATTTCGATGAGAACCTGGTCAACCGGGTGTGCGAGCAGGTGCTGACCGACCGCGTCCGCAGCCCGACCGACCGCCAGCGCCTGCCGTTGCGCGCCCGCCTTGGCGTGCAGAATTCCAAGGTGCTGACCATCATCGAATTGATGGAAGGCAATCTGTCCGAACCGCTGTCGCTGATCGAGATCGCCGACCATGTCGACCTGTCGCGCCGGCAGATCGAGCGGCTGTTCCGCACCGAAATGGGCCGCTCCCCTGCCCGCTATTATCTGGAGATCCGGCTCGACCGTGCCAGGCACCTGCTCATCCAGTCGTCGATGCCGGTCGTCGAGGTAGCGGTCGCCTGCGGCTTCGTCTCGGCCTCGCATTTCTCCAAGTGCTACCGCGAGCTCTACGCCCGCTCACCGCAGCAGGAGCGCGTCGACCGCAAGCAGTTGCTCGCGGCCTGATCCGGCCTAGGAGATTTGACGACTAGCGGCTGTCGAACATCCAGCTGCGGTCGCGCCACATTTTCTCGCCGGTCAGGCAGTCGACGGGCGGCCCGTCCTGCGCCAGCATCACCGGCGGGTGATCAGCCTCCTCCGCCGCCCATTGCGGCGAGGCAGGGCCGGCAAGTTCCAGCACCAGCTTGCGGCGGATCGCTTCGGGAAACTGCGTCCAGTCATTGACCGGGATCATGAAGGAGCCAGGCCCGCCGATCACGCAGTCGCTGTAGTAGCGGTCGAGATTGTTGACGTCGAAGGCGCCGGTGAACCCGCCACGGGTCATCAGCGGCAACCCGTTGATGACGATTCCTTGCTTCACCACAGCGTCGCGGGTGATATCGACGGGGGCGCCCTGGTTGTTGGGGCCGTCGCCCGAAATGTCGATGACGCGCTTGACGCCCTGAAAGCCGCTTTCGGCGAAAAGATCGCTGCCGAATTCAAGCGCACCTGAAATCGAGGTGCGGCGCGCGCTGCCCGGCGGATGGGCGGAAAGTTGTGCAACCACCCGTTCGGCATCGGCACGGTTGGCGATCACCGTCCACGGCACGATGACATGCTGCCAGGTCGTCCCGGCCCATTCGACATAGGTGACGGCGATCTTGCCATAGACGCCGTCGGCAATGGCCTGCAACACGTGGTCGTGCGTAAGTGCCGCCGCATAACCGTGGCGCTGGATCTCGAGTTCGTCCGGCGACATGGACAGGGAAACATCAACGGCCAGCACCAGTTCGATGTCGACGGGCTCGTCCGCCGGGGACGCCGGCGTCAGCCAGAGCGACAGCGCCAGCGCCGCGCAGCCCGAAAAGAGATGCCTTGCGCGAGGAGAAGCAGACATGACGCAAGGGTAAGCGAGAATCGCGGATCGACAAAGAGAAAAGCCCGGCGCTGGGCCGGGCTTTTTGCATTCAAATCTTTGCGGGCCAGCGGGCTGACGGCGAGTAATCAACTTCTCGGCTTGAGGTTCTCCGGGTCGTAGAGCGGCTTGTAGCCGACGGCGGCCACTTCCACCGGATAGGTCTCGCCGAAATACTCGATGGTGAGCTTGCGGCCTTCCTGGGCATGCGCCCAGGGCAGATAAGCGAGACCGATGTTCTTGCCGATGGTCGGACCATAGGCCATCGACGTCGTGAACGATCGGCGGCCGAGTTCGTCGACCAGCGTTTCGCCCGTCTTCGGGTCCATCACCGGCATGATGCCGACGGGATAGCGGGCGACGCCCTTTGCATCGACGTTGTCGGTCATCACCAGCGTGCACAACATGGCCGGCTGGTGCTCGCGGGCGCGGTATTCCACATGCTTCGCCTTGCCGCAGAAATCTTTCTCCTTGACCTTCGGACGGGCGAGATCGGCTTCGAGCAGATTGTACTCGGTCAAGAGGTCCGCGTTCTGCAGGCGCAGGCTTTTTTCCATGCGCCGCGTGTTGGCGTAGGTCTCGACGCCGAAAGGCATGACGCCGGTGGAACGCAACGCGTCCCAGACGGCAAGGCCGTCCTCGTAGCGCATGTGCAGTTCCCAGCCCTGCTCGCCGACATAGGAGATCCGAAACGCGGTGACGTCCTTGCCGCCGATCCTGAGCGGCTTGATGGCCGCGAACGGAAAATTCTCGATCGACAGCCCATCAGGATTTTCGACAACCTTCTGCAGTGTCGCCCGCGCATTCGGGCCCCAGATGCCGACAGTCACATACTTCTCGGTCACGTCGGTGATGGTGACATCGAAGCCTTTGTCCTGCGCGGTGCGCTGCATGTAGCGGAAGTCGCGCGGGCCGGCATCGGCACCGTCGATCAAACGGCAGCGGTCAGCCATGCGGATGACGGTAAAGTCGGCGCGCACCATGCCTTCCTCGTCGAGGAAGTGGGTGTAGATGCCCTTGCCGATGTTGTTGTCGCCGCCGATCTTGGCCGCGCACAGCCATTCCAGCAGCGCGACATGGTCCGGGCCTTCAATATCGTACATGGCGAAATGCGACAGGTTGACGATGCCGCAATCCTCGCTCATCGCCAGGTGCTCGGCATTGGACACCCGCCAGAAATGGCGGTTGTCCCACTCGTTTGCGCGCACCGGCACCCGGTTGCCGTATTTCTCCAAGAGATGCTCGTTGGCGGCATAGCCGTGCGCCCGTTCCCAGCCGCCCAGTTCCATGAAATAGCCGCCGAGTTCCTTCTCGCGCTCCCAGAATGGCGAGCGCCTTATGTTGCGACCCTTGGAGAACGGCTCGCGCGGATGCACCGCCGGATTGTAGACCTTCATTGCCGTTTCGGTGCAGCGGTCCCAGATGAACTGCTCCTTCGTCTGGTGCGGATAGAAGCGCGCATAGTCGATGGCGTGATGATCGATCGCGGTGCGGCCGTCCGTCATCCAGTCGGCGATCAGCTTGCCCATGCCGGGACCGTCCTTGACCCAGATGGCGACGGCATACCAGAGACCCCTGACCTTCTGGCTTTCGCCCATCGAGGGGCCGCCATCCGCAGTCACCTGCAGCAGCCCGTTGAAGGAATGGCTTTCGTTGTAGCCGAGTTCGCCCAGGATCGGCGTCAGTTCCATGGCGCGCTCGAGCGGTGCGAGAATCTGCTCCATGTCGAGGTCGCGCTGCGACGGCGACAGACGGGCCTGGTTCTTCTCCAGCAGGTCGCGCGGATGGCAAAGGCGCGGATTGTTCTCCTCGTAGTAGCCCCATTCGATCTGCCCACCCTCGGCGGTCTTGGGGTCGCCGGTGTCGCGCATATAGGCCGAGTTGCCCTGGTCACGCAGCAGCGGCCAGCCGATCTCCTTGCCGGTGCCGGCGAACTCATTGTACGGGCCGAAGAAGGTCAGCGGATGGTCGATCGGCATCACCGGCAGGTCCTCGCCGACCATCTCGGCGATCAGCCGCCCCCAGATGCCGGCGCAGACGATGACATAGTCGGCCATGATCGTGCCGCGGTCGGTCACCACGCCCTTGATGCGGCCGTCCTCGACGATGAGGGATTTGGCCGGCGTGTTGGCGAAGGATTTGAGCTTGCCCGAAGCTTCCGCCTGGTCGACCAGCTTACCGGCGACGGTCTGCGAGCGCGGAATGACCAGACCCGCATCCGGATCCCACAGGCCACCCTGCACCATCGCTTCTTCGATGAGCGGAAATTTCTCCTTGATCTCTGCCGGTTCGATCAGGCGGGCGCGCGTTCCAAAAGCCTTGGCCGAGGCGATCTTGCGCTTGATTTCTTCCATACGGGCGTCATCGCCGACGCGCGCCACTTCGAGGCCGCCGATGCGGGCGTAGTGGCCCATCTTCTCGTAGAAATCGATCGAGTAGAGCGTCGTCCAGCACGACAGGAAATCGTGGCTGGTCGTGTAGCAGAAATCGGAGGCGTGCGCGGTCGAGCCGATGTCGGTCGGGATGCCTGATTTGTCGATGCCGACAATGTCGTCCCAGCCGCGTTCGATCAGGTGATGGGCGATCGATGCGCCGACAATACCGCCAAGGCCGACGATGACGACCTTCGCCTGTTTCGGAAACTCTGCCATTGCCCGCGACTCCAAAGCGATAAAGCGGGCGCGCCTGCGCCCGTTCGAATGGCGCACAATATGCAGAGGACGCGGATGGAGCTACCGCCTGTTTGCGACACGTCGCTGGTGCGGCGCGACCCAGTACGCCGACTGATCGTCAGAGGTGACTTTTACTCAGGCAAAGGCCCAGACGTCCTCGGCCTGGAAACCGACCTGGTAGCCGGCGGTCTTGAGCTTGACCACGACCTGGCCGATTTCGGCGGCCGGCAGCGCGCCGACCTCGATCTTGATCATGCCGGGACGATAGCGCTTGAGGTCGAGCTGTTCGAAGACGATCCAGTCTGCGCCCTCGCAATCGACGAGGAAGGCGTCGATGTAGGTGATGCCGTTGCGGTCGAGCAGCGTCTGCAGCGTCTCCGACGGCACCTCGATATCCCTCAGGTGCGGCGCGAACTTGTTGAAGTTGGCGTCAGCCTCGCCCCAGGCATTCTTGCCCGACATCAGATTGGTGTCGGTGACCGACGAGCAGCCGATGAACTCGATCGGCAGCGTGCCGGCCTCGAGTGCTGCGGCATCGAAGGTGTGGACGGTGATCGTGCCCTTGGTCTTGGTCACCGCCACCGGCTCGATGACGAAACGCTCGGCATCAGGGTAGTTGGCGCGCAGCCGCTTCTGGTTATAGGGGATCGGCTCGACCAGCACAGCCCGGGCCCGCGGAATGCGGTGCAGCCACGGCGTCACATCGTCGAACAGCGCGCCATCGCAGGCGCCGACATTGACCATCTGGAAGGGCCGCCTGGCCCCGCTGAGGCGCGCCTTCAGCGCCGCGCTGGCTAGGAATTTCGTGCCGTGCAGCGACGGGCTCCGGTCGAGAACACCGGTGGGGAGACCGAGCGACAGAGCCATGCGCGCCAGGCTGGAAATGGAACTCATGGCTTATCTCCAGATATGACGTGCAAGTCGACGGGGCGGCGTCCATTGACGCTTGCCGATGCCCACAGCGCCATCATCGGGCCGGCAAGCAGCAGGAACGGCGGGATCAGATTGGGAAAATAGATGCGGCTGTCGTGGATTGGAAAGACGGTGAATTTCGCCAGCACGCCAAGCACCAGTGCGGCCAGCAGGATGCCGGCGCGACGGTCGAGCTTGAAGCCGGCGCGGCTCAACGCATACCATCCGGCCAGGGCCAGCACCGAGACGCCGACCCAGCTGTTCAGGGTGATGGCGCGGACCAGCGAGGCGGAGAAGGCCTTGAGGTAGGCAACAATCGAAAACGGCGGATCGAAACCGTCCATATTGTAGTGCTGCTCGATGCTGGAGAACCACAGATGCGGCCACCAGCCCGGATGGTGAGCCCAGTGCGAGATGGCGAAATAGGCGACGAAGGAGGCGGCAAAGCCGGCCAGCGCGCCCCACGCCTTCACCCGGAAAGCGACCAGCAGCACGGCGAAGATGGTGAGGAAAACGATGTTGTCGGGCCGTGCCATGAAGGTGAGGAAGAGCAGGATCGCCGTCGCCGCATCACGGCCGCGCACATAGGCAAAGAGCCCGCCGAGAAACAGCGCCGAGCACAAGAGATCCGGCGTCGAGGCCCGCGCCGTTTCGCCGAAATCGGCCATGATCAACAGCGCGCCGACGACCGGCGCCAGCGCCAGCGCGGTTTGAGACCGCAGCCAAAGCAGCGCGATCGCGCCAAACAGCAGCACCGAGAACACCGAGACGAGCCGCATCGCCTCGACCGGCGACATCACAGAACTCATCGTCGACAGGATCTCGGCATAAAGGAACTTGATCCGGTACATGCCGAGCAGCGAATGGAAGTCGGCGGCATTTTCAGCCATATGGCTGCGGAAACCGCCGCCATCGTCGGTCAGCGTCTTGTAGTCGCCGGCCGACACACCTGATTTGACCGTGCCGTAGGCGTAGTCATGCAAAGCCTGCGCATCGGGATAGGTGCCTTCCTCGGCGACAGCCAGATAGGGCAGCATGTCCCAATTGGCGTCGGGCATGAACCAGGCCGTCGCCGCCGTCAGAAGGATATAGAGCGCAAAGGCCGCCGCGCCGATCGGCGCCGCCAGCCGCCCATAGGTGCCCTCGCCCCATACCAGACCGGCTGCGGTGAGCCGGTCGAGCAGAGTGTTCGAAGCGGGCGACCTGGTCAGCATCGTTGTGCTCAGCGAACCTGGCTTTTGACGAAGTCCTTCACGATCGACACGATGCCGCGCGACAGCAGGCTGTCAAAAGCGTCGACGAAGCGATCGACATGCTCGCGCTGGCAGATCAGCGGCGGCTCGAGACGGATGACGTTGCGGTTGTATTCGGTGAAGGCGACCAGCACGTCGTAGTCGCGCAACAGCAGCGCGCCGACGAAGCCGGACAGCGAACCCTTCAGCTTGTCGTCGAGCACACTGACGATCGGCCGCAGCACCATCGGCAAGGTCTGCGAGAAGTCGTGGAACTCGAGCCCGACCATAAAGCCCTTGCCGCGCACGTCCTTGATGATCTTCGGGTATTTTTCCTTCAGCGCCTGCAGGCGCTGCAGCAGATAGTCGCCAGTCGCCGCGGCGTTGTCGATCAGCCCCTCGTCATAGAGCACGTTGAGGCCTTCGATTGCGGTGATGCAGGCCTCGCCCATGCCGCCGAAGGTCGCCATGGCATGGATCATCGCCGTCTTCGGCGTGCCATAGGCCTTCATATAGACCTCGCGCCGGGCGATCATGGCACCGACCGCCGCCTTGCCGGCACCGAGCGACTTGGCCAGCGCCGTCACGTCGGGCACGACGCCGTAATGTTCGAAAGCATAGAAGCGGCCGGAGCGGCCATAGCCGCACTGCACTTCATCGGCCACCCACAACACGCCATACTTGTCGCACAGCGCACGCAGCTTCTGCCAGTATTCGGCGGGCGCCTGGATGATGCCGCCGCCGCCCTGGATGGTTTCGAGCACGATGACGCCAACCTCGGGATCGGAGCGGAACAGACGCTCGACCGCTTCGATGTCGGCGAATGGGATGCGGACCGTGTTCTCAGCCATCTTGAAGTCGGCGCGGTAGAGCTGGCCGTCGGTGATGCCCAGCACGCCCTTGGTCTTGCCGTGGAAGGAATTCTCGGCATAGACGATTTTCGGCCGCTTCGGGCCGGCGGCGCGCTCGGCGAGCTTCACCGCCGCTTCCATCGCTTCCGAACCGGACGAGCCCAAAAACACCATGTCGAGATCGCCGGGCGAGCATTTGGCGATGTTGTGCGCAAGTGCCGCCGCATATTGCGACATGAAGGCGATGGCGATCTCCTGGCGCTTTTCCTCCTGGAACTTGCGGCGCGCCTCGAGAATGCGCGGATGGTTGTGGCCAAAAGCCAGCGAACCGAAGCCGCCAAAGAAATCGAGAATCTTGCGGCCATTCTGGTCGATGTAGAACATGCCTTCGGCACGTTCGATCTTGATCTTGTGGAAGCCGAGCAGCTTCATGAAATGCAGCTGGCCCGGATTGAGATGCGCCTTGAACAGGTCGGTCATCCGCGCCACGTCCATCGCCTTCGCCTGCTCGACGCTGATCAGGTCGGGTTTGGCGATGCTGGCGGGCGACAGCGCCGGCGGGCTGACCATGGTACGCGTGTTCGTCTGCTCGGGCTTGGCCATGACGGTCATCTCAATCTCCTGTCTGCGCGCATGACAAGGATCGTGCGCAACGAAATCTGTTCGGCGAGCCGGCTATTCGGCAGGCACATGTTTGGTGGCGACGGCGTGACCGGCCTTCTTGGCGCGGTACTCGCTGTAGGCGGCGATCAGCATGTCCTCGTCGCGGTATTGCGGCACCCAGCCGAGCTGACGCTCGGCCTTGGACACGTCGAGCACGCACTCCTCGTCGGCGATCAGATACTGCTCCGGATCCATGATCGGCATGTTCATGAGGTCGAGCAGGTCAAGTGTGCGCTTGACCGCCCAGCCCGGCGTTGGGATCAGCAGCGATTTCGACCCGGCATGCTTGATCAGGTCGCCAAGCAATTTCTTCACCGGCGGCGGATTGAGCGAGCCGAGATTGTAGGCTTCGTTCGGCACGCCAGCCTTCCAGGCCGCGCGGGCAGCTTCCGCACAATCGAAAACAGAGATGAACTGATAGGGATTCCTGCCGGAGCCGATCATCGGCACCGGAAAATTCCAGTCGATCAGCTTGAACAGCTTTTCCAGGATGCCGAGGCGGCCGGGACCGATGATCAGGCGCGGCCGAAACAGCGAGATCGACATGCCGCGCTTGCGCCATTCTGCCGCCAGTTCCTCTGTCTTCTGCTTCGACCAGCCATACTCGCCAAGCGGCGCCACCGGATGCTCCTCGGTCATCGGCTGCGTCACCGTATGGCCGTAGATCATGTCGGTCGTGTAGTGGACCAGCTTCGGCGCGCCGGCCTTGTCCATCGCCTGCATGATGTGCTCGGTGCCGTGGAAATTCACCGGAAAGAAGAAGTCGTGGCGTTTTGTCCGCACCTGGATCGGCGACAGCATTTTCGCCGACAAATTGTAGACCATGTCGTCGGCCTTCAGCCCTACCGACGCGACCGAAGCTGGATCGGTGACGTCGCAGGTGACAAAGCGGACCGAGCGGTAGTGCGGCAGGTCGCTCTTGACGATATCGGCGACGACGACCTCTTCGCCATCGGCCACAAGTTTCGGGGCAAGGTGGCGGCCGACGAAACCGTCGCCGCCGAAAATCACATGTCTCATCGAACGGTCTCGCTGGTGTGGATCTTGTCGGGCGAAAGGGAAGCCGTTTCCTCTTCATGACCGCGCCCACTCTGGGCGATCAGCACGGTGCCGACGCAGATGAAGGCAATACCGGAGATGCGCCAGGCATTGAGGTCCTCGCGGAAAAGGAAATAGGCGAAGATCGCTACGGCGACATAGGCGAGGCTGAGGAACGGGTAGGCAAAGGAGAGCTCGACCTTGGACAGCACATAAAGGTGCGAGGCCATCGAGATGACGAAGGTGCAGAGACCAAGAAAGACCCACGGGCTGAAGACGATCTGCAACAGCTTGACCAGAGGATTGACGCCCTCGAACGAAATCGGCCCGAGCGACATCATGCCTTGCTTCAGCATCAGCTGCGCGGCAGCATTGGTCATGACTGTGAACAGAATGAAGACGATGTATTTCATGTTTTGCACCCGCCCTGCAGCGGTCCTACTACAGACCTGCAAAGATTTCGTGAAGTCACAACAACGTTTTGAGTAAACCCTGGCATTGACGATTCATTCACCACGAATTACTCAAATTTTACCTATTCCGCCGCCTCGACGGTTCCGCGCCGCACGTCCAATTTTTGCGCCGTCCGCGCCCAGAAATCCGACAGCAGAGCGGGGTCGCGCAGCGCCTCCAGTTGCTGCCAATCCGGAAAGGACGCGGCGAAGGTGGCGGCGCCCATGCGCGCATCCTTGTAGGGATTGACCGCGCCACCGGCCTCGACCGTGATGCGGTCAAGTTCGTTCAGCAGCTGTAGCGTCGTCTCGCCGCGATTGGGGAAATCCAGCGTCAGCGTGTATCCCGGCCGCGGGAACGACAGCAGCGCCGGCGAAGGAACCGAGCCGAAGCGCTTCAGCACCGTGAGGAACGAGCCCTGCCCGGCCCGTCTCGCCGCCTCGAGCAGCGCCGGCACGGCCTGGTATGCAGCCTGTTCCGGCACCACGCTCTGGTGCTGGAACAGGCCTTTCGGCCCATAGAGCCGGTTCCAGTCACCAACGCCGTCGAGCGGAAAGAAAAAGCCCTGATAGCCGACACGACGCGGCACAGACGAGCGTCCCTTCTTCCACCGGTAGGCAGCGTTGAACGCGGTCAGGAACGGCCGGTTGAGCACATTGAACGGCGGCTGGAACGGCACCGAGAGACGTCCGCCGGTACGTGCGGCCGTATGCGAACCATGCTCGGCATGGTTGCCGGTGAACAGCAGGCCGCGCCCACGGCCGTGGCCCCCGGCAAGCTGGTCGATCCAGGCAACCGCATATTCATTGGCCTGGTCGGCGGCTTCGGCCAGCGCGAAGAATTCGCCGAGATCGCGAAACGGCGTCGCCTTCTCGACGATGTCGAGCGAGTGCACCCGCATCAGCCGGATCGACGCCGACAGGATCAGGCCGGTGAGCCCCATGCCGCCGATCGTCGCCTTGAACAGGTGGGCATTGTCCGTGGCCGAGCAATGATAGGTCCGCCCGTCCGAGCGCAGCAGCGTGAAGGACTCGACATGGCAGCCGAAGGTGCCGCGCCGGTGATGGTTCTTGCCATGCACATCGTTGGCGATGGCGCCGCCAAGCGTCACGAACTGCGTGCCAGGCACGACCGCCGGGAAAAAACCGAGGGGTGCGGCATGGGCAATGATGTCGGACAAAAGCACACCGGCTTCCGCTTCGAGAAGACCGGTCTCGGCATTGAAGGCGAGAATGCGGTTCAGCGGCCGCATGTCGACGATCGTCCCGGCCTCATTCTGGCAGGAATCGCCATAGGAACGGCCATTGCCATAGGCGAGCAACGCGTTCTTTTTTGCCTTGCCGCTCTTCATCAGCGCGATGGCGTCATCCGCAGGGATGGTGCGCGGCGCCGGTGGGGTGGCGAGACCAAAACTCTGGAACCGTTCGGCCATGCCTACCAGCCCCCGGCAACCAGCAGCAATGCGCCGATAAGCACGACAATCTGGCTGCGCCAGTCGCGGATGATGAAGACCACCGGATCGTCATGCAACTC
This sequence comes from Mesorhizobium sp. P2_E10, assembly GCF_056404235.1. Taxonomy (NCBI): domain Bacteria; kingdom Pseudomonadati; phylum Pseudomonadota; class Alphaproteobacteria; order Hyphomicrobiales; family Phyllobacteriaceae; genus Mesorhizobium; species Mesorhizobium sp. P2_E10. The sequence continues at coordinate 20,656 of NZ_JBFUEK010000009.1, read as the reverse complement.
ATCGCGGCGGGCGAGGATCCAGACGCGCATGGTGAGATAAAGCACGATCGGCGCCAGCGGCCACACAAGCCAGGGATGCGGGTAGAGTTCGCGCACGGCCATGCTGTCCATATAGAGCGCCAGCACCAGGGCCGAGGAAAAGGCCGAGGCCATGCCGGCCTGGGCGACAATCTCCTGATCTTCGGTGCGGTAGCCGCGACCGGCAATGCGCTCACCGGCCGGGATGGCGGTGGTGCGCAACTCGACATAGCGCTTCACCAGCGCCAGCGACAGGAAGAAGAAGATCGAGAAGGCCAGCAGCCAGAAGGAGACTTCGACACCGGTGGCCGCCGCACCGGCCAGCACACGGATCGTGTAGAGTCCGGCCAGCGTCAGCACGTCGCCCAAAAGCATACGCTTGAGCGACAGTGAATAAGCCGTGGTGACGAGCATGTAGCCACCGAGCACGCCAAGGAATTCGATCGGTAGCAAGAGCCCTGCAGCGATGCCGATGGCCAGCAACGCTGCCATCGAGCCAAGGCCGAACGGGATCGACAATGCGCCGCTGGCGAAAGGGCGGTTGCGCTTGGTCGGATGTTTGCGGTCGAGTGCGAGATCAAAGAAATCGTTGAGGATGTAGATGGCGGAAGCCACGGCGCTGAAGGACACGAACGCCAGCAGGCATTGCCAGATCATGTTGGCGTTGAAGTACTCGTGCGACAACACCATCGGCACCGCGATCAGCGAGTTCTTCAGCCATTGATGCACGCGCAGCATCTTGACGAAAGTCCTCAAGGTCGGCTTCGGCACCGGCACCATTTCAGCGTCGTGTGCCGCCTGCCAGCGCGCCGCATGGCGGTCGGGCGCCACAACGATTGCGCTGCGCGCGGCGTCGAAGACCTTGAGGTCGTGCCGGCTGTTGCCGGCATAGTCGAAGCCGCCATCGCCATAGGCTGCGACAAGTGCGGCGCGCTTGCGGCCCGAGGTCATGTTGTGGGGGCCGTCGGTCGCCAGGACGTGATCGAATATCTTGAGATGTGCGGCGATCGCCTCCGCGAATTTACGCGGCGTGCCGGTGGCTAGCACGATCTTGCGGCCTTCGCCATGTTCGGTGCGCATGCGATCGAGCAGCGCCTCGCGATAAGGCAGCGAAGCCGGATCGATGTCGATGCGGTCGGCGATGGCCTGCTTCAGCCGCGCCGGCCCGCTGGCCAGCCAGAACGGCACCAGGAAAATATAGAGCGGATTCTTCTTGATGAGGATGAACAGGCCTTCCCACAGAAGGTCCGTCGCGATCAGCGTGCCGTCGAGATCGACCGCAAGTGGAATTGCGTTCCTGTCCGACCGCGCGTCCATTTCGTGCTGCCTTGCCTGAATCCGTCGTGCCGTGTTTCGGCGTCTTCGCACCGTATAGCGGGGAACGGCGTAGCGAACGTTAAAACGTCCGGTTGCAGGCAGCAGGCGCTGCTGTATTTCCGGCGTCATTGTTAAGCAAGCGTTACCAGAAACAATAAAAGGCCGGGCAATGCCCGGCCTTCGAAAATCAAACCGCCAGCTTTACTTGATGCGAGCGACGCCGCCCGAGATCTCGACTGTCTCCGAGCCGGTCAGGGCCTCGAGGTCACCATTGGGCAAGGTGACGAAACAGCCATTCGGGCAGAATTCCACGGTTTCGCCGGCGGCCAGCGCCAGCTCCGTCTTGCCTCCGCCTTCCGTCACGATCAGCGTGCGCGTTTCGGCGTCCTTGTTGACCGCGCTGGCGGCGAAGGCCGAACCACTCGCTGCAGTAAAAGCGATGGCGACGACGAGCGACTTCCACATTTTGCAGTATCGGTGTTTCCACCGCCTCTTGTTGCATTTCGCAAGGCATTCTCGCCCTTTGCATGGGAGCTTATATGAGATGGAAGCTGAACCGCAACTGAATGCCGCATTCATGCCGCAATTGGTATTGGAGCGTTGACCCGAACCGCCGGTGTCGTTCCAATTCTGACCAGCAGCCCTGGGAATTGAAACAGATGAACCGCCAAGAGCCTTACCCGTACGCCCTGCACACCAACCGTGAACTGGAGATGATGCTTGCCGGGGACAAGCCCTTTGCGATGTTTGCCCATGAGCGCGTGGGCGGTTTTGAAAAGGCCGATGTCCTGGCCAATCAGGACTTTGCGACGCACGTTGCAAATGGAACGCTGTCCGAGCATCTGCGGACTTTCCAGGCGAAAGGACCGGACGGAATCTCACTAGACATTGACTACTATTTCTACGCCCGCCAGGGTGAAGAATGGAGAGTGGAAGCCTTTTCGCTGCTTCTCGAGCTTCTACACCGCGATGCCTGGTGCCCGCAGTTGGAATGGCTGCAGGGAAAGCTCCTCGGATACACCGACGAGCAGAACCGTTACCACCTCTCGCGAACCTATCCGGCAGATCGGCTTGATCCCCTGAACTTCTAGGCCTAGATTGCAGCCCTAATCAGGGTCAGGTTTGCGAACCTTCCGCCCGGTCTTGGCCAGGCGTTTCTTCTCGGCCGCTGCCTCAGCCTCCGCCTGCTCTCGCTCGGCGAATTCGGCCTCGGCCTGTTCGTCGTCGATCGGCCATGCCGCGGTCTTCTTGACCTCGACGACCGCGCGCGGCGTCGACGGTATCTCGATATGCTCGCCGCTGAAAGCATCGAGAATGGCAAAGCGGATGTCGTTCTGCACGATGTTGCCGTTCAGCACATCGGCGAGGAACACGCGGATCTCGAACTCGAGTGCTGCCGGCCCGAAATTGGAAAACAGCACGAAGGGTTCCGGGTTCTTCAGCACCAGCGCATGGCCACGCGCGATCTCGAGCAGGATGGCATGCACCCGCTTCACGTCGCTGCCATAGGCGACATTGACCTTGATATCGATGCGGCCGAGCTTGTTGCGGTGCGTCCAGTTGCCGACAGCGTTGTTGATCAGGTTCGAGTTGGGCAGGATCACCGATTGCCGCTGGAACGTCTCGACTTCGGTGGCGCGCACGCTGATCTTCTTGACCGTGCCAGTGATGTCGCCGGCAACGATCCAGTCACCAACCTTGAACGGCCGTTCGGCCAGCAGGATCAGGCCCGAGACGAAGTTGGAGACGACGTTCTGCAGGCCAAAACCGATACCCAGCGAAAGGGCGCCGGCAACCAGCGCCAGGCTGGACAGGTCGATGCCGGCCGCCGAGATGCCGACGAGCCCGGCCAGTGCTACGCCGGCATAGCCGACCGCCAGCCGGATCGAGTTGCGCACACCGGTGTCGACACGGCCGCGTGCCATCACCGACCCGTCGAGCCAGCCCTGGAACCAGCGCGTCAGGAAATAGCCGATGACGAAGACGATGATGCCGGTGAGGATGCCGGTGACCGAGATGGTCACCGAGCCGATGGTCAGGCCCGTCGCCAGCTTGTAACCCCAGGCCTGGATGTCGCCGGGCTGGAACCCCCACATCAACAGGATCAGCGGCAGGAACACCAACACGATCATGACGTTGATGGCGACGCTGACGACCAGGCCAAGCTGGTCGAGCGCGGTCTCTTCATAGCTCGCAGTGGTCGACAGCCAGCGCCCGATCGACGTATCGGCGAAGCCACCCTCCTCGCCGATCTCACGTGCCGACAGGAAGCCGATATAGGCGGTGACCAGGATGGTGCCGGTGACCACAACCTGCAGCGAAACGAAAATCGCCAGCCCGATATAGCCGAACAGCGCCGCCGCGATGGTGAAAAGGCCGAGCGCAATGGAGGTGAAGCGCAGCCACGCCGGCCACGGCCGCCAGGTTCCGTCGGCCGCCTTGTACGGTTTCAGCAACGCCATCAGGATGAGGATGACGCCGACGATGATGGTGGCGACAAAGCTTCTGGCAATGGTCAGCGACAGCGGCGAACCCATCTTGTCGTTGACCACCGCGAGGAAATTGTTGACGCCGATGACAACCGCCATGGCGGTGGCCAGCCGCACCAGCCAGCGTGCCGGACCCGTCTCCACCTGTATCAGGCGCCAGTTCGGCAGCCGCGGTTCGAGCGCCGCATTGGTCAACCGGTTGACGCAGAACACCACCGCGATGACGGCAGCCAGCGCATTGAGGAAGACGCCGATATCGCCGCGCAGGACATTGTAATAGTTGAACAGGAAAACCGTCGAAGCGAGGAAGACGCCGACAGCCAGTGTCGGCAGCAGGGTCGACCAGAACGCCACCGACAGTCGGCTGAGATAGGATGGTTCCTCCACGGAAGCGTCCGCTTCGAACACACGTCCGAACAGACGCCGGCCGCCGACCAGCAGCACCGCGGCGAGCGCAAGCGCCATGAAGGTCGCCGCGAGCATCGCCTGGAACTTGAATTTGAAGGCGAAGGTCAGCCAGGATGACACTGCCCTGTAAAAATTCGCGTACTCATCATGCGCGTCGGAAAAGACCTGTGGGCTCAGCGCATCGGACAGCACGTAGCGCTTGGTGAGCACATTGCGGAAAAGGTCGCTGCGCATGTTGCCGATCTTGTCGATCAGGCCATTGATGCGGATCGACAAATTCTGCGCGCTGGCGACGACCGCGTTGATTTCGGCTTTTTCGGAGGCCAGAGCCTGACGCTCGCCGGTGACGATATCGGGCTCTTGCGGCTGGCCGGCAGCCGGCGCCGGACCCAGCATCTCGATCCGGGCATTGATATCGCCGACACGCGAACGGAAGGCGAGCGCGCTGTTCAGTGCAGCGCGCGACAAATCCTCCAGTTGCAGTCGGATATCCACAAGTGCTGCATCGTCCTCGACACTTTGCTGTATTTTCTTCTCGAGATCGTCGGTCTTGGCAGTCAGGCCCTGGATCACCTTCTGCTGGTCGGTGATCAGCCCGGCGGCACCCTGGCCGAGCGCCTGCGCCATCGCGTCGAACGAAGGTGGCGCCGAGACAACCAGCGCAAGGATCAGGATCAGGCGGAGCAATCGAAAAAGCATAATCGGTTGGCGACTCGCAGACGGCAAAGGCCTGTTCTAGGACCCGCCCTTGATAAAGACGCTGCCACTATGGGGCAAGCCGTCGCGGTCTGGCCGTCTTTTGGGAGTCGGTCAGTCGAAAAGCCATGGCGCAATATTGGCTTTGCGCCGCCGCCCTGCTCTATAGTCTGCCGCATCGCACCAAGGATGGCATGAAGAATGGCGGAATATTCGGCCTTTTCGCTTCTCGCGAACGCGCTCAAAGGGAACCAGGACTGGAAGCCGGCCTGGCGCAAGCCGGAGCCAAAGGCGTCCTATGATGTCATCATCATCGGCGGCGGCGGCCATGGCCTGTCGACGGCCTATTACCTCGCCAAGGAGCACGGCATCACCAATGTCGCGGTGCTGGAGAAGGGCTGGCTCGGATCAGGCAATGTCGGCCGCAACACCACGGCCGTTCGCTCCAACTATCTTTTGCCCGCCAACACCCGCTTCTACGAACACTCGATGAAGATGTGGGAGAACCTCTCGCATGAGCTCAACTACAACGTCATGTTCTCGCAGCGCGGCTGCCTGAACCTGGCGCACACGCCGGCCCAGTTCGACGACTATGCAAGGCGCGGCAACGCCATGCGCCATCTCGGCGTCGACGCCGAACTGATGACCACCGCTCAGATCGCGCGTCTGGTGCCGGCGCTGGACATGTCGTCCAATGCACGCTTCCCGATCGTTGGCGGCCTGATGCAGCCGCGCGCCGGCACGGCCCGCCATGACGCCGTCGCCTGGGGCTATGCGCGCGGCGCCGACCGCCGCGGCGTCGACATCATCGAAAATTGCGAAGTGACCGGCTTCCTGCGCGACGGCGACCGCATCACCGGCGTCTCCACCTCGCGCGGCGAGATCCGCGCCAAGAAGGTTGCGGTGGCGGTGGCCGGCAGCACCGGACGGGTCATGCAGCTTGCCGGCATCGACCAGATGCCGATCGAGAGCCATGTGCTGCAGGCCTTCGTGACGGAATCGCTGAAACCGTTCATCGACACGGTGCTGACCTTCGGCATGGGCCATTTCTACATGTCGCAGTCGGACAAGGGCGGCCTTGTCTATGGCGGCGATATCGACGGCTACAACAGCTACGCCCAGCGCGGCAATCTGCCGATCGTCGACGAGGTGATGAGCGAGATGTTGGCGCTGTTCCCGGGTCTGGCGAGTGTCCGCATGCTGCGCTCGTGGGGCGGCGTCTGCGACATGTCGATGGATGGTTCGCCCATCATCACCACCGGCCCGCTGCCCGGCATGTATCTCAACTGCGGCTGGTGCTATGGCGGCTTCAAGGCGACGCCGGCCTCCGGCTGGTGTTTCGCCTGGACCATCGCCAAGGACGAGCCGCACGACTTCAACGCGCCCTTCACGCTCGACCGCTTCCACCGCGGCCTTGTGATCGACGACAAGGGCCAGGGCGCAACGCCGCGGCTGCATTAGGGAATATTCAATGCTCATCACTTGCCCCTATTGCGGCCCGCGCGATGTCATCGAGTTCACCTATCAGGGCGACGGCAACCGCCAGCGCCCTCAGCCGGCCTCGCAGAATCTCGACGCCTGGAACGCCTATGTCTACGACCGGCTGAACCCGGCTGGCGACCATAATGAGATCTGGCAGCACTCCGGCGGTTGCCGGACGCATCTCAGGGTGGTGCGCAACACGCTGACGCACGAGATCTCCAGCGCCGGTTTCGTGCGCGGCGACCACAAAGCCGCCGCCCGCCACAAGACGGAGGGCAAGTCATGAGCCCGCGCCGCGTCGAGAGCGGCGGCCGGATCGACCGGCTGCGCACCATCCGCTTCACCTTCGACGGCACGCCCTACACCGGCCATGCCGGCGACACGCTGGCCTCGGCGCTACTGGCCAACGGCGTCACTCTGTTCGGGCGCTCGTTCAAATATCACCGCCCGCGCGGCGTGCTGACATCAGGCGTTGAGGAGCCGAACGCGCTGGTGACGGTGCTGCGCGGCGAGGTTCGCGAGCCCAACATCGCCGCGACCATGGTCGAGATCTATGACGGACTGGTGGCCGTCAGCCAGAACCGCTTCCCCTCGCTTGCCTGGGACGTCAATGCCGTCAACCAGCTCGGCGGCAAGCTGCTGTCGGCCGGCTTCTACTACAAGACCTTCATGGGACCCGTGGTCGGTCCGCTGAAGGGCACGCGCTTCTGGATGTTCTGCGAGCATTTCATCCGCCGCGCCGCCGGCCTCGGCAAAGCCGGCATCGTTGCCGGCACCGAGCGCTACGAGCGCATGAACGCGTTTTGCGACGTGCTGGTGGTCGGCTCCGGGCCCGCCGGACTATCTGCTGCAAAGACGGCTGCCGATCAGGGCGCCCGCGTCATCCTCGCCGAGCTCGAGCCGAATTTCGGCGGCTCCGCCAACTGGTCGGCCGAGACGATCGACGGCATGCCGGCCGCCGACTGGGCGGCGCGTTCTGTCGGCCAGCTCGAAGGCTATGACAACATCCGCCTGCTGCCGCGCACCACGGTGTGGGGCTATTATGACGGTAACACGCTGGCAGCACTTGAGCGGGTCACCGATCATAAGGAGATCCCTGGAAAGGGCGAGCCGCGCCATCGCTACTGGGCCATTCGCGCCAAATCGGTGGTGCTGGCCACCGGCTCCTTCGAGCGGCCTCTGGTGTTCCCGGGCAACGACCGGCCGGGCGTCATGCTGGCGCATGCCGCGGAGCGCTATGCCAATGAATATGGCGTGCTGCCGGGCGAGCGGATCGCGCTGTTCACCAACAATGACAGCGCCTATCGCTCGGCGATTGCGCTGAAGCGGACCGGTGCCGCGATTGTTGCCATCGTCGACGTGCGCCCGGAGCTTTCGGGCGAGATGCTCAAGCTCGCCGACGAAGCCGAAGCCGAGATTTTCTCCGGCCACGCCGTGGTCGCCACCGAAGGCGGCAAGGCGCTGTCCGGCATCAAGGTGCAGCGCTTCGACATGATCAGCGGTGCGCTGAGCGGCGATGCGCGCAGCATCCACGCCGATTGCCTGCTGATGTCGGGCGGCTGGTCGCCGACCATCCATCTGGCCAGCCAGGCCGGCGCCAAGGCGGAATGGAACGCCGCCCGGCAAGCCTTCCTGCCGCCGAAGCCGACGCAGAAATGGATCGGCGCTGGCGCCTTCACCGGCAGTTTTTCCACCGCCGAGGCCATCGCCGAAGGCCGCGCCGCCGGTCTTTCGGCAGCGGGCGGTACCGGAACACCATCGGCGCTGCCGATTGTCCAAGCCGCCCCAGGCGATCCCGATCCGGCGCCGGTGTTCGAGATCAGGGCCAAGGGCAAGAGCTTCGTCGATTTCCAGCACGACGTGACCGCCGAAGACGTACGGCTTGCGCATCGCGAAGGTTTTGTTTCGGTCGAGCATCTCAAGCGCTACACCACGCTCGGCATGGCGACCGACCAGGGCAAGAGCTCCAACATACCCGGCCTCGCCATCATGGCCGAGGCGTTGGGCAAGCCGATCCCCGAAGTCGGCACGACCCGCTTTCGCCCGCCGTTTTCGGCGGTGTCGATCGGCTCGCTGGCCGCCGAACGCTTCGGCGATTTGAAGCCCGAGCGGCTGACGCCGATGCATGACTGGCACATCGCCAACGGCGCGACCATGTATTCGGCCGGCCTCTGGTACCGCCCGATGATCTACGGGCTTTCAGGCGAGACGATCGAGCAGGCCTATGTCCGCGAAGCCAAGGCCACCAGAGAGAGCGCCGGCATCGTCGACGTCTCGACGCTCGGCAAGATCGCCGTGCAAGGTCCTCACGCCGCCGAATTCCTCGACCGCGTCTACACCAACATGTTTTCCACACTTGCCGTCGGCAAGGCGCGCTACGGGCTGATGCTGCGCGAGGACGGCCTCGCCTTCGATGACGGCACGACATGGCGGCTCGGCGAGCAGGACTTTTTGATGACCACCACCACCGCCAATGCCGGCAAGGTGATGCAGCATCTCGAATATTTCCTCGACGTCATCTGGCCGGAGCTGAAGGTGCATGTCACCTCGGTCACCGACGAATGGGCGGGGGCCGCGATCGGCGGCCCGAAGGCAAGGGCCATTCTCGCCGCTTGCGTCACCGGTACCGCCGTCGACAATGCCACGCTGCCCTTCATGGGCATTGTGCGTGGCGAGATATCAGGCGTGCCGGTGATGATCTGCCGGCTCTCCTTCTCCGGCGAAATGGCCTTCGAGGTCTATTCCGGCGCCGGCTACGGCACCCATGTCTGGCAAGCGCTGATCGAAGCCGGCAAGCCGTTTGGGCTGGTCACCTACGGGCTCGAAGCGCTGGGCACGATGCGCATCGAGAAAGGCCATGTCACCGGCGCCGAGATCGACGGCCGCACCACCGCGCGCGACCTGCATCTCGACTGGATGCTGTCCAAGAAAAAACCCTTCATCGGCTCGGCGATGATGGACCGCGAAGGCCTGATCGCCCCTGATCGCCTCCAGCTCGTCGGGCTGATTGCGCTCGACAACCGGCCGCTCAACGGCGGCGCGCACATCGTCGCGGAACTGGACGAAGCCAATCCGCACGATTCCCTTGGCCACATCACCGCCTGCTGCTATTCGCCGGCACTCGGCAAGCACATCGCGCTGGCTCTGGTCGAGGGCGGCAAGACACGGCACGGCACGCGCGCCTATGTCTCCGATCCCTTGCGCAAGCGCTTCGGGCCGGTCGAGATCGTCTCCAACCACTTCTTCGATCCGGACGGGAGCCGCATGCATGGTTGAGCGCCAATCAACGCTGGAGCCGGCACTGCATGCCGGCTCGCATGGCAATTTCGAACACGGCGTCGAAGTCATTCTCTCCGAAACCAGGCCAGGCTCGATCCTACAGCTAGCCGCATGGCCGGGCGAAGAGAAGCAGATGATGGCGGCCATCCGCACCGTCACCGGCCTCGCTCTGGCAGACGGCGCCGGCGGCGGTAGCACCGATGGGGTAAGATCTGTGTTCGGTTTTGCGCCCGGAAAATTCACCGTGGTCGATGAAGCGGAAAACCTGGCGGCGGCTTTTGCCAACGTTGTCACCCCGGCCATCGGCACGCTGACTGATCTGTCGCATGGGCGCACGGCGATCCGCATCGCCGGACCGAAGGCCGAATGGGTGCTGGCGAAATTCTTCGCCATCGATTTCGCGTTGCCGGCCTTCCCGATCGGTGCCGGCCGCTCGACCACCCATAATGACGTCTTCGCCCAGATCCAGCGCAGCGGCGCCGACCAGTTCGACATCTATGTGTTCCGCTCCTTCGCCCGCTCGTTCTGGAAGGCTCTTTGCCATGCCAGCGAGGAAGTCGGCTACGAGGTGCAATAGGCGTTTGGCCCTACAGGCGAGCCGATCTGCCGCTTGAGCGCCCGCCCGGCGACAGTCACGATAGATCAGGAATCACGGGCCTAAGGCTCGGCTCGATCAGGCAACCAGTACGCATCCCCTCCATGACCGCAGAGACCTCGGCGACGGCCCCTGCCCGCATCGGCACGGCGGGCGAGCTGTCGTTGCTGTTGCCGCTTACCGTTGCCTGCGGCGTGTTCATGACCAGCCTCGACCAGAATGTCGTGGTTACAGCCCTGCCCGGCATCGGCGAAAGCCTTGCCCGCCCGCCCAGCCAGCTCGGCCTGCTGATCACCGTCTATGTCGCCAGCCTGATCATCTCGATGCCGGTCGGCGGCTGGGCCGCGGATCGCTTCGGCCTGCGCAACGTCTACTGCTTTGCCTTGCTGGTCTTCGCCATGGCGTCTGCCTTGTGCGGTCTGTCCGAAGACATCTGGATGCTGGTCGGCGCGCGCGCGCTGCAGGGTTTCGGCGGCGCGCTGATGGGCACGCTCGGCCAGGTCGTGATCCTGCAAAGTTTTCCGCGCCACCGCACGCTGAAGATCAACATGTGCATTTCGCTGGCCGGCCAGTCCGGACCCTTGGTAGGTCCGCTGTCGGCGGCGCGCTGACCACCTACATCTCGTGGCGCTGGATCTTCTTCATCAACGTGCCGTTCGCGCTCGTTGCCGCATTGCTTGCCGCGTCGCTGTTCCCCTCGGCCATCAAAGCGGTTCGCACGCCCTTCGATTTCCCCGGCTTTGCCCTTGTCGGCAGCGGCATGGCGCTGCTCGTCTTCGGCATGGACTCGCTTGCCGCAAAGGATGCCGCCGGCGGCCTGATCGCCGCCGAACTCGGCCTGGCAATCGCCATCCTCGCCGTCGCTTCCTTCTATTGCTTGCGTGCCCGCAATCCGCTGCTCGATCTCAAACTCTTGCGCATCCGCACCTTCCGCGTCAGTTTCCTCACGGGTGGCGGGCTGGACACGATCGGCCTCAGCTCCGTCGTCTTCCTGCTGCCGTTGATGTTCCAGCTCGGCTTCGGCATGAGCGCCGTGCAGGCGGGATCGCTGACGTTCGTCGCCGCGGTCGGCTCGTTGCTGACGCGCCTTTTCATGCCGCGGGTTCTCAACCGCTTCGGCTTCCGTCGCGTGCTGGTGTTCAACACGCCTCTTGTCGCTTGCCTTGTCGCCGGCTTTGCCCTGATGCAGGCCACCACGCCGGTCTGGATCGTGCTCGCCTATATCTTCATCTTCGGCGTCTTCCGCTCGGCGCAGTGGGCCTCGACCGGCAACCTGTCCTATTCGGACATCGCGCCCGAGCAGCTCGCCCGCTTCAGCGCGCTCTACTACATTCTGTGGCAGCTGGCGGTGGCGATCAGCGTTGGCCTGGCGGCCGCCGTGCTGTCGCTTCTGACAGGCGGCGGCCATGCCAGCGTCAACGATTTCCGCATCCTGTTCGTCATCGAAGGCGTCATCACGCTGTGCGCGCTGTTTGCCTATCTCCGGCTGACGCCGCAGGACGGCGCTCATATCAGCGGCCATGGCTCGCCAGTGAGCGTAGAATAGCCCAGCCGACCCGCAGTAGCGTTATTCGCTGAACGTCACCCACTCTTCCAGCGGCACGCGGTCGGTGCGAAAATCGTTCTCGGGCTTGGACGTGTCCTCACGGCCGAGCGCCATGCCGCAGACGACGATCTCCTCGTCGGGGATGTTGAGCACCGGCCTGATCTGCCGGTGATAAGGCGCAAAGGCCGCCTGCGGACAGGTGTGCAGACCCCTGCCCCGCGCCGCCACCATGATGTTTTGCAGGAACATGCCGTAGTCGATCCACGAGCCCTGGTTCAGCCTACGGTCGATGGTGAAGATCATGCCGACCGGCGCGTCGAAGAAGACGAAGTTGCGGTCGTGCTGGGCGCGCATCTTGTCGACCTCGCGGCGGCCGATGCCGAGCGCGCCATAGAGCCCAAAACCGTTGGCGCGCCGGCGGGTGAGATAGGGCTCGAAGAACTGGGTCGGGTAATAGCGATACTCGTCCCAATCGGCCTTCTCGGCGCGGATGCCGGAATTGAGGATGGCATCTGATATCTGCTGCTTGATATCGCCCTTGGTGACATAGACCCGCCAAGGCTGCATGTTGGTGCCTGAAGGCGCGCGTGCGGCGACGGCCAGAATGGCGCGGATCGTCTCGTCGTCGACCATGTCGGGCAGAAAAGCGCGTACCGAACGGCGCGACATGATCGCCTCGTCGACGATCGCCGCATCCTCAGCAATCCGTGTGTCATTCTCCAGCATGGGCCGTCCCTTTGCGCATGCGCCCCGAAAACCGAACCGGCCTCCGGAAAAAGATCATGCGCAGATTCCAAACATTGGCCGCCGACCGGACGACCCCACACTCGCCGTTCGTGGGGCGAGCCTTTGCATGAACCGCCAAAATCGCGCAAGCAAATCTTGTGGCCTCATGAAAATGCTCTTGATTTTTTCACGGGTGTGCTTTCTCATGAAATTCCCTTCCAGATTTTCATCAAGTGAGCGTTTTGCCCCCAGCTACCGCCAGAACATTGCAGGGACCTGACGAGCGCCTGCTGGCGAGCGACATTCGCGCGCTGCGCAAGGCGCGCGGGCTGACGCTGGCCGAGATCGGCCTCAAGCTTGGCCGTTCCGTGGGCTGGGTCAGCCAGGTCGAGCGCGGCCTGTCGATCCCTTCGCTCGGCGATCTCAGGGCCTTCGCCGACCTGTTCGGCGTGCCGCTCAGCCTGTTCTTCAGCCACGACGTGCCGGTCGAGAAGGAGCGCGGCGTTGTCGTGCGCGCCGGCAGCCGGCGCACGCTTGGCACAAGCGAATCCGGCCTGGTGGAGGAGCTTCTGTCGCCCGATCTCGGCGGTAGTTTCGAGATGGTGCGCTCGATCTTCGCGCCAGGCGCGGAACTGAAGTCCCAGCAGCTACGGCCGACCGAGGAGGCCGGCTATGTCGCATCGGGCATTTTCGAGATCGAGATAGCAGGCGCCTGGCACCGGCTTGTCGAAGGCGACTCCTTTCGCTTCGAGCGCAAGCCGTATCGCTGGCGCAATCCCGGCGCCGAGCCGGCAGTGATCATCTGGGTGGTTTCGCCGCCTGTCTATTGAACGAGGGGTTTTGGATATGGCCGGTTTGCCGACCACGGCACGCGTGGTGATCATCGGAGGCGGTGCCGTCGGCACCTCCTCGCTCTACCATCTCGCCAAGGCGGGCTGGACCGACTGCGTGCTGCTGGAAAAGAACGAGCTGACCTCCGGCTCGACCTGGCACGCGGCCGGCAATGTGCCGACCTTCTCCTCGTCCTGGTCGCTGATGAACATGCAGCGCTATTCGACCGAGCTTTATCGCGGGCTCGCCGACGCGGTCGACTATCCCATGAACTACCACGTCACCGGCTCGCTCAGGCTGGCGCATACGACCGAGCGCATGCAGGAATTCCAGCGCGCCAAGGGCATGGGCCGCTACCAGGGCATGGACATCGATGTCGTCGGACTCGACGAGATCAAGCGCCGCTACCCCTTTCTCGAAACGCATGAATTGAGGGGTGCGCTCTACGATCCCAATGACGGCGACATCGACCCGGCGCAATTGACCCAGGCGCTGGCCAAGGGCGCGCGCGACCTGGGCGCGAAAATCATCCGCTTCTGCCCGGTCACTGGCGTGCGCCGCGACAACGATGAATGGGTGGTCGAAACAGCGCAAGGCGAGATCCGCTGCGAGATCGTCGTCAACGCCGCCGGCTACCGCGCCGCCGAAGTCGGCAAGATGTTCGGCCGCGACGTGCCGATGATGGTGATGAGCCACCAGTATATTCTGTTCGAGGAAATCCCCGAACTGGCGGCATGGTCGAAGGAGCAAGGCAAGAAACTGCCGCTGCTGCGCGACGTCGACACCTCCTACTATCTGCGCCAGGAAAAGAACGGCATGAATCTCGGCCCCTATGAGCGCAACTGCCGCGCCCATTGGGTTGGCCAAAACGACCCGATGCCCGATGATTTCTCGTTCCAGCTGTTCCCCGACGATCTCGACCGCCTCGAGCATTATCTCGCCGACGCCGTCGCCCGTGTGCCGATCCTCGGCACCGCCGGCCTGTCCAAAATCATCAACGGCCCGATCCCCTACACGCCGGACGGCAACCCGCTGATCGGGCCGATGCCGGGCGTTCCCAATGCCTTCGAGGCCTGCGTCTTCACCTTCGGCATCGCGCAGGGCGGCGGCGCCGGCAAGGTGCTGGCCGAATGGGTGACACAAGGCCAGACCGAATGGGACATGTGGTCCTGCGATCCGCGTCGCTTCACTTCTTTTGCCGCGGCTCCGGACTATTGCGTCGCCAAGGGCATGGAAATCTACGGCAACGAATACGCCATCCAGTTTCCGCGCCATGCCTGGCCGGCCGGCCGCGACCGCAAACTGTCGCCGATCCACGATCGCATCAAAGCGCTCGGCGGCCGCTTCGACGCCTACAATGGCTGGGAGCGCGCCACCTGGTACGCCAAGGAGGGTGATGACGTTTCCGAGGAAGCCACACTGACCTTCCGCCGCGACGGGCCGTGGCAGCATCGGGTGCGCGAAGAATGCCTGGCCGTACGCGACGAAGCCGGCATTTTGGACCTGCCGGGCTTCTCCCGTTTCAACCTCGACGGCCCGGGCGCTGCCGAATGGCTGAGCCGGCAGGTGACCGGTCTGGTGCCGAAACCGGGCCGCATCGGCCTTATCTACTTTGCCGACGACAAGGGCCGCATCGTCACCGAAATGTCTGTCGTTCGCCATGACGAAAACCTGATGACGCTGATCACCGCCGCGGTGGCGCAATGGCACGATTTCGAATGGCTGAAGTCGCGCATGCCGAAGGATGCTTCGTTCAAGCTGATCGACCGCACGGAAGAGTTTTCCACGCAGATCCTCGCCGGCCCCAACTCCCGAAAAATCCTTGCAGAGGTCTGCGCCGCCGACCTCGCCTTGTCCTGGCTGACGCATCAGGAAACGACGATCGCCGGCCGCTGGGCCAAGCTGGTGCGCGTCTCCTTCGCCGGCGAGCTCGGCTGGGAAATCCACACCAAAGTGGACGACACAACAGCCATCTTCGACGCCGTCTGGGCCGCGGGCCAGAAGCATGGGCTAAAACCATTCGGCATGTTCGCGCTGGATTCGCTGCGGCTCGAAAAGGGCTACCGCACCTGGAAGGGCGATCTTTCGACCGACTATTCGATCCTACAGGGCGGGCTTGAGCGGTTCGTAAAATGGGACAAGCCGGACTTCCCAGGCAAGGCGGCGCTGCTGAACGAGAAACAGCAAGGCGTAAAGAAGCGCTTCGTCACATTGATCGTCGAAAACCCCGGCGATTGCGATGCACCCTCCGTGTCGACGCTGTGGCATGACGGCAAGATCGTCGGCGAGACGACGTCCGGCGGCTGGGGCCATCGCATCGACAAATCGATCGCGCTTGGCATGCTGCGTGCCGATCTGGCTGAACCGGGCACCGCAATCGAGATCGAGATCTTCGGCGAACGTTTTCAGGCGATCGTGCAGAAGGACGAACCGCTATGGGATCCGAAGAACGAAAGACTGAGAGCATGAAAAAAATCATCCTCACCGATGGCGGCATGGGCCAGGAGCTGGTGCGCCGCAGCAGCTCCGAACCGACGCCGCTATGGTCGGCCAGGGTGCTGATCGACGAACCGGATCTGGTGCGCGACCTGCATGCCGAATTCATCCGCGCCGGCGCCCGCGTCATCACCATCAACACCTATTCGGCGACGCCGGAGCGGCTCGCGCGGGAAGGAGCAGAAGACCTGTTCAAGCCATTGCAGAAGCGCGGCATCGAGCTTGCCCGGCAAGCCCGCGACGAGGCCGGCGATACAGCGATCGCCGGCTGCCTGTCGCCGCTGTTCGGCAGCTATGCGCCGGCGCTGACCATTTCCTTCCAGGACACGCTCGACATCTATCGCCGCATCGTTGCCGAACAGGCCGACGGCGTCGATCTGTTCCTGTGCGAGACCATGGCGTCTGCCGAGGAAGGCCGTGCGGCCGTCACTGCCGCCGCCGAAAGCGGCAAGCCAGTCTGGGTGTCGTGGACGCTCGCCGATCACGGCACGCCGCGCCTGCGTAGTGGCGAGACAATAGCGGCAGCGTCGAGCACGCTCGACGGCCTGCCGGTCGCAGCCAGACTGGTCAATTGCTGCCGGCCCGAAGCGATAGCCGAGGCTTTACCTGAACTGATCGATCTCGGCGGCCCGATTGGCGCCTATGCCAACGGCTTCACCTCCACCGAAGCACTCAAACATGGCGGCACCGTCGATGTGCTGCATGCCCGCCATGACCTTGGTCCGGATGCCTATGCCGACCAGGCGCTCGGCTGGGTCAGAGCCGGCGCCAGCATCGTCGGCGGCTGCTGCGAAGTCGGACCCGCCCATATCGCCACCCTGCGCGCCCAGCTCGAACAGGCCGGCTACGAAATTTCGGGAGTATCCTGATGCCCAGACCCTCTTCGCGCATTTCCGGCATCGTGCCTTCGGGCAAGGATGGTTGGGAGGTCCACACCGCCGCCTGGGCACGCAAGGCGGCCGGCGAGGACATCATCATGCTGTCGATCGGCGACCATGATTTCGATACGCCGTCGCAAACCATCGAGGCCTGCGTGACGGCGGTTCGCGCCAGCAATCACCACTACACACCGCTTCCCGGCATCCCGCGTCTGCGCAAGGCCATGGCGGTAGCGTCGACCGCATGCACCGGCATCGCAACCAATGCCGATCAGGTCATCGCCACGCCGGGTGGCCAGGCAGCGCTCTACGCGGCGGTGCAGGCCGTTCTCGACCAGGGTGACCATGCCATCGTGGTCGCGCCCTACTATGCCACCTACCCGAACACCTTTAGCGCGGCGGGTGCGGAATTCACCGTCGTCGAGACACCGGCCGAGGACGGTTTTCAACCGCGAGCCGCCGATATCCGCGCAGCGCTTCGGCCCAACACGCGCGCCATCCTCATCAACACACCGAACAACCCGACAGGCGCCGTCTATTCGCGCCAGCATTTGGAAGAACTGGCGCACATCTGCCGCGAGCATGACCTCTGGCTGCTCTCGGACGAGGTTTATTGGACACTGGGCGGCGGCGAACACATCTCGCCGCGCTCGCTACCTGGCATGGCGGAGCGCACACTGGTCATCAATTCGATGTCGAAGAGCCATGGCATGACCGGCTGGCGCATGGGCTGGCTGACCGGTCCCGAAGCGATGATTACACTGCTGACCAATCTCAATCTGGTGACCACCTACGGCCTGCCGGCCTTCATCAGCCTGGCTTGCGCCGAGGCGCTCGAAAACGGCTATGGCGTCAAGGAGATTGCCGAACGCTATGCCGGAAGGCGCACAATCCTGCTCGATGCCGTGCGCGGCATGAACAATGTCAGCGTGCGCGGTTCCGAAGGCGGCATGTATGTCATGCTCGACATATCTGATGTCGAACCCGACGACGAGAAATTCGCCTGGGCTTTCCTCGACGCGGAAAAGGTCGGCGTCATGCCCGGCTCCAGCTTCGGCGAGGCCGCCGCCGGCCACATCCGCATCAGCCTCTGCCAGCCTGAGCCTGTCTTGCAGGAGGCAGCGCTTCGCTTGCGCCGCTTCGCTTCCAGCTACCGCCGTGAGGCCGCATGACCGCCAAACCCATCCCCACCAAAGCGCGCGCCGTCATCATCGGCGGCGGCGTCTCCGGCTGCTCGGTCGCCTACCATCTCGCCAAGCTCGGCTGGACCGACATCGTGCTGCTCGAACGCAAGCAGCTGACCTCAGGCACGACCTGGCACGCCGCCGGCCTGATCGGCCAGCTGCGCGGCTCGCAGAACATGACGCGGCTGGCGAAATATTCGGCCGACCTCTACGTCAAACTGGAGGCCGAAACCGAAGTCGGCACCGGCATGCGCCAGGTGGGTTCGATCACCGTGGCGCTCACCGAAGAACGCAAGCACGAGATCTATAGGCAGGCCTCGCTCGCCCGCGCCTTCGATGTCGACGTGCGCGAGATTTCGCCCAACGAAGTCAGTGAGATGTACCCGCATCTCAATGTGTCCGATGTGGTCGGTGCCGTCCATCTGCCGCTCGACGGCCAATGCGACCCCGCCAACATCGCCATGGCGCTGGCCAAGGGCGCCCGCCAGCGTGGCGCCACCATCGCCGAGAATGTGAAAGTGACCAAGGTCCACACCAGGGACGGTCGCGTCACCGGCGTGTCGTGGGCGCAAGGTGACGAGCAAGGCATGATCGAGGCGGACATCGTCGTCAATTGCGCCGGCATGTGGGCGCGTGAACTGGGCGCCCAGAACGGCGTCACCATCCCGCTGCATGCCTGCGAGCACTTTTACCTCGTCACCGAGCCGATCCCCGGTCTCACCCGCCTGCCGGTGCTGCGCGTCCCCGATGAATGCGCCTACTACAAGGAAGACGCCGGCAAGATGATGCTCGGCGCCTTCGAGCCGGTGGCCAAACCCTGGGGCATGGACGGCATTCGCGAGGACTTCTGCTTCGATCAGTTGCCCGAGGATTTCGAGCATTTCGAGCCGATCCTCGAAATGGGCGTCAACCGCATGCCGATGCTGGGCAGCGCCGGCATCCATACCTTCTTCAACGGCCCCGAGAGTTTTACGCCTGACGACCGCTACTATCTCGGCGAAGCGCCGGAGCTGTCCGGCTACTGGATGGCGACCGGCTACAATTCGATCGGCATCGTGTCGTCCGGCGGCGCCGGCATGGCGCTGGCGCAGTGGATCAATGACGGCGAAGCCCCCTTCGACCTCTGGGAAGTCGACATCCGCCGCGCCCAGCCGTTCCAGAAGAACCGCCGCTATCTCAAGGAGCGCGTCTCCGAAACGCTCGGCCTGCTCTACGCCGACCATTTCCCCTATCGGCAGATGGCGACGTCGCGCAATGTCAGGCGTTCGCCCCTGCATGAGCACCTGAAGGTGCGCGGCGCCGTGTTCGGCGAAGTCGCCGGCTGGGAGCGCGCCAATTGGTTCGCCCGCGAAGGACAGGAACGCAAATACCGCTACTCCTGGAAGCGCCAAAACTGGTTCGACAACCAGCGCCAGGAACACCTGGCAGTCAGGAACGGCGTCGGCCTGTTCGACATGACCTC
Organism: Mesorhizobium sp. P2_E10; assembly: GCF_056404235.1. Lineage (NCBI taxonomy): Bacteria > Pseudomonadati > Pseudomonadota > Alphaproteobacteria > Hyphomicrobiales > Phyllobacteriaceae > Mesorhizobium > Mesorhizobium sp. P2_E10. The sequence continues at coordinate 1,249 of NZ_JBFUEK010000009.1, read as the reverse complement.
ATTCGGCAAGATCCGCGTCGAGGGCCGCGACGCCTGTGCCTTCCTGCAAAGACTGTGCGCCAACGACATGGACGTGGCGCCGGGCAAGATTGTCTACACCCAGATGCTGAACCGGCGCGGCGGCATCGAGAGCGACCTCACCGTCTCGCGCCTGTCTCAAACCACCTACTTCCTCGTCGTCCCCGGCGCGACGCTGCAGCGCGATCTCGCCTGGTTGAGAAAACATCTCGCCGACGAGTTCGTCGTCATCACCGACGTGACGGCGGCGGAAAGCGTGCTCTGCCTGATGGGTCCGGACGCAAGGAAACTGATTCAAAAGGTGAGCCCGAACGATTTCTCCAACGAAACCAATCCGTTCGGCACGTTTCAGGAGATAGAAATCGGCATGGGCCTAGCCCGCGCCCACCGCGTCACCTATGTCGGCGAACTCGGCTGGGAACTCTATGTCTCGACCGACCAGGCGGCCCATGTCTTCGAAGTAATCGACGAGGCGGGCGCCGATGTCGGCCTGAAACTCTGCGGCCTGCACACGCTGGACAGCTGCCGCATCGAAAAGGCCTTCCGCCATTTCGGCCACGACATCACCGACGAAGACCATGTTCTGGAGGCCGGCCTCGGCTTTGCCGTGAAGACGGCGAAGGGCGGCTTCATCGGCCGTGACGCGGTGCTGCGGAAGAAGGAAGCTGGCCTGTCACGCCGGCTGGTCCAGTTCCGCCTGAAGGACCCGCAACCCCTGCTCTTCCACAACGAGGCCATCCTGCGCGACGGCAAGATCGTTGGCCCGATCACCTCCGGCAATTACGGCCATCATGTCGGCGGCGCCATTGGGCTCGGCTACGTCTCATGCAAGGGCGAGAGCGAGGCGGACGTGCTGGCTTCGTCTTACGAGATCGAGATCGCCGGCGAGCGATTTGCGGCGGAGGCGTCGCTGAAGCCGATGTATGATCCGAAGGCGGAGCGGGTCAGGATGTAGAGCCTGTCTTCCCTTCTCCCCGTTCACGGCAGGGGAATCGCATATGGGGATTTTGGGCTTGAAGTTGGTTTGAGAAGGGATTCTTTGGGAAGGCAGTCTTAGCGAAGGAGCGACTGCCATTTCCAGCCTTGAGAGCTATTTCGGCGCGGTGCCAGATCCGCGCGCAGCCAACGCCACGCACCGGCTTGGCGACCTGATCGTGATGATGATCGCGGCAAGCCTGTGTGGCGCGACCAACGCGACGGAGTTTTCGTTGTTCGCGCAAGAGCGCAAGCA
>NZ_JBFUEK010000008.1:0-284960 GCF_056404235.1 Mesorhizobium sp. P2_E10 | reverse complement strand
GTTCACCAGTTGCAAGGGCGATGAGATGTGATGGCGAACCGGTCATACCGGGAGCTGGGATAACCCGTGCGAATGTCGTGGGCGTCATTGCCCGCAAAGCAGAGTGGGACCTGACTCGCGGATACCATCAAGGCCAGCGGTCAACATGAACGACTGCATCAACAGGCCGGACAGAAGACTGCACCTGACCCAATCGTCAAAAACGTCAAATCACCCCTTGCAATGCGGGAGCCATCCACAGAAGACATTGCCGACGACCACGCTGGAGGTCGCGATTGGACCAATCCAGTCCTCCGAGGAGGGTACAGGCTCAGATGATCGCGGTTGGCGGCAATTGCTCGTTCCGGTCGACGAGCCACACGTCGAGTGGGCCACCTGCTTCCCCGCCCTTCGGCCGCAGTCGAAGGAGAACCCGGCGATGAGAAACGACTCCTTTTTGGTCCCGCCATTGTCGTAATCGATGGGTTGACAATCGCTCCTCAAGCGCCATGCTGCAGTGCAACATGGCTAGCTACGAATCCAGCATCACGGATAACAGGTCGTCGCGCATCGAATGCCTGGACGGACTTCGCGCACTTGCGGCGATCTGGGTGCTTGTCGGGCACTGCCTGCTTTTGACCGGCTGGCAAATTCCTGTCGTCGGCGAACCGGATCTCGGCGTCGACCTGTTCATCATGCTGTCTGGCTTCCTGATGGTGTTCCACTATCAGCTGCGTCAGGACAAGGAGCCGTGGCAAAGGCCGGAAACCTGGCTGAAATTCTGGACGCGCCGCTATTTCAGGATCGCGCCGCTGTTCTACGTCATGCTGTTCGTGGCGCTGGCGCTTGGCCCCTATCTCTACGAGTCAAGGATCGTCATCGACGATTTCCTGGCGAGATCGCATCAGGCGCCCGAGCGCTACCTCGACGGCAGCCTGAAGAACATCGTCGCCCATCTCACCTTCCTGTTTGGCCTGGTGCCGAACCTCGCCTATCGCACGCCGCTGCCCGACTGGAGCCTGGGGCTGGAGATGCAGTTTTATGCCGTGTTCCCGGCCGTCATGCTGCTGGTGCGCAGGCTGGACTGGATACGGAGCGCCGTGCTGGTGGCGGTGCTCGGCTGCATCATCGTGTTTGCGATGGGCCGACTGTCGATCCATTTTCCGATGCCGTCGTTCCTGCCGCTGAAAATGCAGATCTTCCTGTGCGGCATGCTGCTGGCGGGCGTCGTGCATCAAAGCCAGCCGCGGCCGCTGCTGTATCTGGCGTTGGCCGTGCTTTTGGCGGCGCTGCCCTTTGGCGGCGACTACGGACTGGGCAAGCTTTTGGTGCGGGAAGCGCTGGTGGCGGGCTTCTTTGCCCTGGTGCTCTATCGCATGCTGCCGGGAGTGGCGGGAAGGCTGGCGCGAGCGATCGCCGTGACGCTCAGCAACCGGTTCTTCCATCTCATGGGCGAGCTGTCCTTCAGCATCTACCTGATCCATCTGCTGGTGCTGCAGCCGGTCGCGGCCTTCGTCATCACCGAGTACGGCCACGAGCTGGCGCCGCCGCTGCGCTTCGCCATCGTCGTTGCCGTCGTCCTGCCGACGGTGACCCTGCTGTCCTGGATCACCTACAATCTGATCGAGGTCCCCGGCCAGAAGGCAGGCCGCTTCGTCGTCCAGCGCTCCGCAAGAAAGCCAAAGCTGGGGACGGCGCCAGCGGAGTAGGCTCTAAAAGCCAGCCGATCTCCTCGAACTGAAATCCGGCTAAAACTGTGTCACGCCCTCTCGGGCGCGCCGAACTGAAAGCCATTGCCGCAGCAGGGCCCGGATATTCTTGTCGTAGACATAATGGGCGAATGCCGAGACCGCTATGATTAGGGTGGATGTCGCCAGGATGAACGGCAGGCCGTGCTCGTTCCATGAGATATCGGTCACAGCTTGGACCGCGGCGTCCGAAAGGCGGATGAGCGGCGTGTGAAGGACCTAGATGGCGTAGGAGATGTGCCGGAGAAGAGCGCAATCCAGCGCCAGGAACCGGAAAGCCGTAGGCGCGAGGCCAAGAGAACGAGCCAAGCCAGATCAGGACGATAACCACCAGACTGTATAACTGGGCATAGTCGGCGGGATCGAAAATCATCAGCGCTCCGCATAGCACCAGCAGGAACAGCAAATAGAGATTGCCGTCCCGGCTGTCCCCGGTCGCATACCGGTTGAGAAAGACGCCGAGAAAGAACGAGAAGGCGATCCGGGCGGGAGCCGCGATCGTGTTGTCCCAGTAGCCGCGCCCGCCAAGCACGACACCATGCCAGGCCATCAGCACCAGGGCCAGCAAGCCAACGCCGACGATGACGGCCAGCGAACGCGCAACCAGTCTTGTGGCCAAAGCGGCAAAAAAGGCGTTGGCGACGAGTTCATAAAACAGCGACCATGCCGGAACATCAAGCGGGAAAAGCAGGTCGGGAGCCGTCGAGAGCGCCGGCGGTGTGGGCAGGAAGTTTGCGGCGCACACTCAACTCATACCCAGGTCATACCCAGGAGTCTCACATGGCCAATGCAGAGGCTCGATCAGCCGCGCCCGCGATATCCTGTCCCGCCAGTCCGAGCTCGAAACCGAGCGCTGCCAGTATGAGGCGGTGTGGGAGCAGGTGGCGGAATTCTGCGATCCAGCGCCACCAACGAAGGCAAGTCGGCCACAGCTGGTTTCGCTGTCGGCATTTTTCAGCAACCACAATGCGACATAATTGCCGGCGCAAAAACCAACGCCTCATGTCGCTCAGCGAAGGCGCCCAGCGTTCCAGCAAGACGAAAATACACGCAAAAAGAATGGTTCAGTCCCAGCCCACAATCCAACTCAAATTGGGGCCGTTTCGAGCACCATGCGGCAGAGCTAGGCATGGGATTGTACTAGGACTGAGCGGGCTCCTTCATATTGTGAAACTCCGAAACGAGCCCGGGTCCGCTGGAAGGTCGGCGCATTCAGCGGGCCGCCCTTCCAGGCAGGAGAGTGGATCAATAATCGCCGTTGTAATACCGGTCGTCGCAGGGCGCCGTGTAGATCCGGCCACGGCGATCCTGGTAGCGGCAGAGCTGTTCGCCGCGGCGCTGCGGCGTGGTCGACTGGCCGATGACGGCACCGAGCAACGCGCCGCCCGCGGCACCAACCACAGTGCTCTCCGTGTTGCCGCCTAGCGCTTGACCGGCGAGAGCTCCGACACCGCCGCCGATGAGCGCGCCGGTCGTCGCTCTCTGCTGCTGTTCGGTCTGCGTCGCGCAACCTGCGAGCGCCGCCGCCATAAGAGCCGCCACAACGGCTTTCTTGATGATCATTCGAGATACTCCTTAATTACAGCCCCAGGAACTCACGAAGGGGCGAATTGTTCCACCTGGGTCGACTTTGCGGCCAAACGGCGGCGCACCTGCTCACGAAGTGTGTCACGGTTTCCCGGCCGTTGAAGGGCATGGTTTCTAAACAGAGAAGCCCTGCATTTGACACAAACTGGACGGGTGTTCTCAACCAATCAACAGGTCGCCGATTGCTAGCATGTAAGCTCGGCAGGACGGCGCGAGCATGGACGAGGTTGCAGCGGCCCTAAAAGCCCCATCAGGTAGACGCGTAGTGCGTGCGGCCCAGTATCTGCGCATGTCGACGGAACACCAGACCTACTCGATCGACAACCAGGCGGATGCCATCCGCGACTATGCCGATATCATGGGCTACGACATTGTCGCCACGTATGAGGACGCCGGTCGCAGCGGTTTAAACCTGGGAGGGCGCCCCGGTCTTCAGAAGTTACTGGCCGATGTAGAGAGTGGGCGAGCCGATTTTGAGACGGTCGTGGTTTACGATGTGAGCCGCTGGGGACGGTTCCAGAATATCGATGAGAGCGCCGCCTACGAGTACCAGTGCCAGATGGCCGGCGTCCGTATCGAATTTTGCGCCGAGCAGTTCGCAAACGACGGCAGCATCGGATCCGATGTCCTCAAAGCAATCAAACGCAGCATGGCTGCCGAGCAAAGCAGAATGCTCTCGCAGAAAGTCTTCATTGGCCAAGCGAGGCTGATCCGGATGGGCTTTCGACAGGGCTCCAAGGTCGGCTATGGCCTGCGGCGCCTGCTTGTCGATCAACATGGCAGCCCCAAGGGCATCCTTTCGTCGTACGAATACAAGAGCCTGCAGACGGACCGGATAATTGTGGTCCCCGGACCGCCTGAGGAAATTGCGACAGTGAGATGGATTTTCGGTCACTTCGTCAGAACACGGAAGACAGAGCTCGAGATGGCAAGGCTGCTCGACAAGCGTGGCGTACTAAGCGACCTGGGGCGCCCATGGACGCGAGAGTCCGTACATTCGGTGCTGACCAACGAAAATTACATCGGCAACAGCGTCTGGAATAAGCATTCGTCCCGGCTCAAAAGCCATCAAGTCCGCAATCCCCCGGAACAGTGGATGCGGGTGGAAAACGTCGTGCAGCCGATCGTCGACCGCAAGCTGTTCAACCGAGCGCAGATTGTCCTTAAGACCATCTACCGCCACCTGACCAATGACGAGATGCTGGCCGCCCTCAAGGCACTCCTGGCCCGTCGCGGCGCCTTGTCCTCTTTCATTATCGACACCGCACCCAACTGCCCGCCGTCCACCCGCTACATGTCGCGTTTTGGAACCATCGTCAAAGCCTATGAACTGATCGGATACGAGCCGCCCAAGAACTGCCGCTACATCCTTGTGAACCGGCGCCTAGAGACGATAAGGCTGCAGGTTATCCAGGATCTCCTGGCCGAAGTTGAAAAGCGTGGCGGGGTCGCGACCCATGACATCGAGACGAGCCTCCTGCGGATCAACCAGGAGATCACAGTGGCGATCGCAGTAACACGCTGCAGGGTTTCCGGCTTCGGCTATCCACGCTGGCTTTCGAAGGCCGACCGGCAGCCGCTGGCGGACATTTTTGTTCTGATCCGGATGAATCCCGGCGACCTGACCATTCGAGACTATTTGATTGCTCCTGCCCAAGAGATAGCGGGCAAATCGGAACTGCATGCCAACAATGGGGGACGGCTGGACACCTATATTTTTCCCACGCTCAACCCGCTTATCAGGCTGGCGGAGCGAGCGACTGTGGGGAGCGCGCTTTGGATTTGAAACGTTTGACCAAAGATGCCGCCTACCGCGCGCTTGAGAACAGCGGCAACAGACACGCGAGGAATATTGCTGCTGGTCAACTAGGGTCCAAGGCAAAGCTCTTTGCGCCCGAACTTTTGGCGACCTACGAGGCGGAATGCAAACACATGCGCGATTTCATAACGGAAGCAGAAATGTCTGAACGGCGCCTGGACCGCATCGTCGGGGCAATTCGCATGATGATGCGCGACAAGCAATTTTGCGTACTGCTGGTCTCCGAGGGGCTTGAGACAATGCCGAGGCTATTGGCTCACAGGTTGCAAGGCGCGACTCGCGAGCCGCAAGAGTTTTGCTCTCCCGGAAAACCCTCTTCCGACGCAGGCGAAAACCGGGAACGTGTCAGCGGAATTTGCCCGGACGTCCTCGACGTGCTTCGGGACAGCCCAGTGAAAACAAAAATCTTCGGGTTGCTCCAGAAGGTGCTTCCATCCAGGCAATTGGAAATTGCCCGCCTGATGATGGCCATGGACAGGGTCAGGCTCACCTACGCAAGGATGCTCGTCGCTCTCACACCACAAGCCCTGCTGGCCAAGGATTTCCATCCCGCAACGATCGCCAATCTGACTGAAGGCCAGCGAGGCGCGATGGCGCTCGAGTTGGGCAGGCTGAGCCTTGCGGTTCTAAGCGCCGTGGAACAACGTAGCCGAGTGGGTCTGGAGCTTGTCGCAACCAGCCGCTATTTTCACCGGCTAATGGATAATTCCAAAGTGGTGCGATATCTGGCGCGCAATTTTCCGGGCCATTTTGAAGAGTTTCACAATTTGTCGGTGCCCGTCCTCAAATAGGTGGGATCGATCCCATACGGGCCGGCTTGGATAGCCACGTCTGCGGCCATGTCACTCGGCGCAAACGACGTCCTCGAGGGCTATCTTGCGACGCTGATCGTCCGCTATCCGCGTTTCTACGCTGACTGCAGACAGGCAGCTTCCGGCCCAAATCCTGCCGTGCGCATGTCTATTCGCTTTATCAGGCGGCGAACTATGCAGGCTTTCTGGCAAGGCGGGGCACGGCCTCATATCGGCGTGCCGAACTGCGAGAGCAAGGGAGTCGCGCCTTAGAAAGTCAATGGCTCGAGTGCACTGCTCCGATAGTCTGGTCATTGATGGTCAGCGGGAGTTAGCCACGCAACCCTTAGGGTCCACCCAGTGCGGTGCGAAGCGAGAATGATACTCAGGGATGGGGATCTCGATGCCGACTGATATGTCGAAATCAACATTGAACACCGGCTGTACCTTGATCTCTTTTGATGACCTGCGTGATCTGGGTTTCTGTTCGACGGTGACGTTGCTAATGGAAGCAGTTGATCGCTGATCAGTCTATGATGAGGTCTTGCCCTGAGCCTGCTGGTCTGTCTGGACCTCTGGCTTGCCTTGGGCCTGCTGGTCGGTGGTCGCACCGGCCTTACCCTCGGCTTGCTCGCCGGTCTAAATCGATGGCCTCTCCCTTTTGATCTACGGTGTCGCAGATGACGCCTACTTGCCCTCCCGACGCTTTTCGATCTCATAGGTAAGCCAGCGGCAGAACATGCCGACGATCGATGCAGCGGCGCCACCGAGCAGGCAGGCCGCGAGCAGCGGGTTTTGTGAAGCGCTCGACCAGCTCACGATGGCCAGCAGCACAACACTCGCGGTTGAAATCAAATAGCCCACTCCCTTGAGCAGGTGCAGAGAAGCGCTTGTCATGCCTGAAAACCTCCATGGGGCCTGCTTAGCGGAACATTCTTCCGGCGTTGAAGTTCCATGCTGAGCGAACCGACGAGAGAGGCATGTCCATGCCCGACTATCTGAAGCTGCCGACCACGACCAAAGGCCTTATTAGGGTGGTCATCGAAACCCCGCGCGGCGCCGCAGCGAAAATGGCTTACGACCCGGTCAGCAAGGCATTCGGCTATGTCCGTCCCCTGCCGGTCGGAATGACCTATCCCTATGACTGGGGTTTTATCCCCTCCACGCTGGGCGCGGATGGCGATCCCCTCGATGGGCTTGTGATCCATCAAGCCGCCACGGCTCCGGGCATCGTCATCAAATGCGACCTCTTGGGTGCGTTGCGGGTTAAGCAGAAGGACAAGGGAGGCGCGGCGGTGCGCAACGACCGCTATATCTTCTGCCCTTGCAAGGAAGATGCGGAGGACGAACCCGTTGTCGCAGACTATGTTCCCGAAAACTTAAGGCGTGAAATCGAACAGTTCTTTCGCTCGTCCGTGCTGGGCACGGGCAAGACCATCAAATTCAAGGGCTGGCAGGATGCCAAAGAGGCGCTCAGGTCCATCCAAAAGGGGGCGAAGGCCTTTGCCGCCAGCAGGTGACGAAGGTCGATCGCGATCGCGCCGCCGTCCTTGGCGGTTCTCGCTGCGCGGCGGGGAGGCTCAATCATTGGTGTGGTGCTCCCATCGGGGCAGGGTGCAGTTATATCCCCGGCTAGCGTCGCCGGCGACCTAGCGGGCGTCAGTCGCGCGATATGGACAGCCCCGCGAGAAGCGGCGCGTACGCGGCGAGCCTGCGGGATACGAACTCGGTGAAGAGCCGCACACGCTTCGTCTTGCGTGTCTCCCCCTGTGTGAGAAGCCAAACCGTTCCGTACATGTGCAGGGAGGTGCCCGGCACCCTCACCAGCAGTGGGTCGGCATCTCCGATGAAGCACGGCAGCGTCGTCATCCCAAGCCCTTGCCGTACAGCAACGATCTGCGCCTCGCCGTCCGTGGTCCTGAATGGAACCCCCGTGGTGCGAACCTCACCCTCGCTGGCCCATTCCGGAATTCCATGAAGGCTTATGACGATCCACCTGATGGGATCAGGCGCGCCCGCACGCCATCCGGCTAGTCGATCGCGGGACATGTAGACGCCGCCGAACAGTTCCGGTCCCTTCAGGCCGTGAAGATTGAGCGGTAGGGTTTTGCGGTCGTAGACGACGCGGATCGCGACGTCGGCCTCTCGGTTGGTCAGATTTGCCAGCTCGCCGGACGACAAGATTTCCATCTCGATGTCCGGATGCAGACCCGCGAAATCGGCGAAGTCCGGCATGAGCAGGTATGTCGCGAGGGTCGGAGCCAATGTTACCCGCAGAAGCCCGCGCACGCTCTGGTCGCGACCGAAGACGCGCGTCTCCAGCTGATGCGACGACGCTTCCATCTGTTCCGCGAGCTCGAGAACTTCCTCCCCCGCAGCCGTCAGGCGATAGCCCGAAGGCAGCTTTTCGAACATCTGCGCCGCAAGGCGCTCCTCGAGCTGGGCGATGCGTCGCAGCACGGTCGCGTGGTTGACGCCGAGGCGCTTGGCGGCGGCCCGCACCGAGCCTCCGCGTGCGACGGCAAGAAAGTAGCGAACGTCATCCCAGTCGATCATGGTGCAATACCGCACCGTGCGGTGCGCCTTCCAAGCCCTACCCTATCGTACAACAGTACAGGGCGGCCCATAACACTTGTCAACGAGCGGGCCGAATTCCGAACAGCGAACCTTATCGTCGCGGCTGCCGTTGATAGCCATACCGGATCGATTTCGCACCACCGGTGTGCGTTCTTCCTCACTCAACGCCTGAGCCCGGCAGCCCCATCTTGAAGGTCTTCGGGGCGTTCCCGAATGACCAAGGCGGAAGCCTGGAAGGATGCACGTCATGACCAGATTGAATGGAAAGACCGCCGTCATCACCGGCGGCGCTACCGGCATCGGCCGCGCGGCCGCAAAGCGCTTCATCGAGGAGGGCGCCTTCGTCTTTATCTACGGCCGCCGACAGGAAGCGCTCGACGCGGCCGTGGCGGACCTCGGGCCCAATGCCCGCGCGGTGAAAGGCTCGGTCTCAGATGAGGCCGATCTCGACCGGCTCTACTCGGCGGTGAAGGCCGAGCGCGGAAGCCTCGACATCGTCTTCGCCAATGCCGGGGCCGGAGGCCCGCTTCCGCTCGGCCAGATCACCGCCGCGCATATTGACGAAACCTTCGCCACCAATGTGAAGGGCACGATTTTCACGGTCCAGAAGGCGTTGCCGCTGATGGGCCAGGGCGGTTCGATCATCCTGACCGGATCGAGCGCCGGCACCACGGGCGCCCCGGGATTCACTGCCTACAGCGCGAGCAAGGCGGCAGTGCGCAATCTCGCGCGGACCTGGGCCGAGGACCTGAAGGGCACTGGCATCCGCGTAAACGTGCTGTCGCCCGGAGCGACGGCGACCGAGCTCGCGAAGGAGGCGTTGGGCGAGGAGGGCCAGAAGGCCTACGGCGCGATGACCCCGCTCCAGCGCATGGCCGACCCGGCGGAGATCGGAGCCGTTGCCGCCTTCCTCGCGTCGCCGGACAGCAGCTTTATGACCGCCAGCGAAGTCGCCGTCGACGGCGGCTTGGCCCAACTCTGACCTCGGCGCCGTTTCGTACCTAGCTCACACACAGCGAAAGACAAAAGATTATGAAAGCACTCGAAGGTAAAATCGCAGTCATCACGGGCGGAAGCAGCGGGATCGGGTTAGCGACAGCCAAGCGCTTCGTGGAAGAAGGTGCGCACGTCGTGATCACCGGGCGAAGAGAGAAAGAGCTGAAGGAGGCCGCAGCCTTCATTACGAGAAACGTTACGACGGTCGTCGGCGACGTGTCACGCTTGGAAGATCTGGACCACCTCTATGCCGTCGTGAAAGAGAAATATGGTCACATCGACATTCTCTTCGCGAACGCGGGCGCAGGGACAATCGCACCGCTCGCGGTCGCTACTGAGGTCCATTTTGACCAGACCTTCGATGTGAACGTGAAGGGGTTGTTCTTTACGGTTCAGAAGGCCCTTCCCATCTTGAAAGACGGCGGATCGATCATTCTGAACTCTTCGGTCTCGAATGTGATGGGGCTGCCAGCGTTCAGCACCTACGCGGCAAGCAAGGCGGCTGTTCGCAGCTTCTCGCGGTCTTGGACCCAGGAGCTGAAGGACCGCAATATCCGCGTCAATACGATGAGCCCTGGCGCGATCGAGACTCCCGCCTTGGCGACAACGACCGGCCTTACCGCTGAGCAAGCCGAGCAAGCGGTCGCGCAGTTTGCTTCACAGATCCCAATGGGTCGCAGGGGCAAACCGGAGGAAATCGCGGCTGCTGTCACGTTCCTCGCCTCCGATGAAAGCTCCTACATCACCGGTATGGATCTCGCCGTCGATGGTGGTTGGGCGCAGGTCTGACCCGGCGTTAACACAAGATCGGAGAAGCATCATGAGCTACGCAATCATCGGCTTCGGCAATATCGGCCGAGCACTGGCCAAGGCGTTTGCCCGCAAGGGCATCGACGTGTCCGTTGCAACCACGCGCGACCCGCAAAGCTTTGCAGCCGATGCGGCCGCGATCGGGCCTACGATCATCCCTAAGAAGCTGGCGGACGCCCTCAAGGCGGACATCATCTTTTTGGCTGTCCGTTTCGAGTCGCACCCGGAGGTCGCGAAGGCGCTTGCCACCTGGCAGGGGAAGACCATCATCGATGTGACCAATGCCTACGGCGTGCCTCCTGAAAAACTGAGGGGACAGCCTTCTTCCAAGTTCATCGCGCAGGCATTCTCTGGTGCAAAACTAGTCAAGGGCTTCAACCATCTGGTGGCTGCCGTCCTTGATCAGGATCCGGCCGTGCATGGTGGCAGGAGGGTCGTGTTCCTGGCGAGCGACGATGAAAACGCCGCAGCGGAGATTGCTGTGCTTGCGGAAAAGCTCGGTTTCGCGCCGATCAAACTTGGCGGGCTTTCGGAAGGCGGATTGCTGGTCCAGGCGCGCGGAAATAGCTGGGGTCATTTGATCTTTAAGGACCTGGTCAAGTTCGACTGATGCACACGACGTGCCAACCGGCAGGGCCACGATGCACGGATCGGGTAGACGGTAGATCAGCCGAAAATCGCTCCATTGTATGCCGCGCGCTCGTCTAATGCCCAACCGTAAAGGAGATTCCGATGTACGACCAATCCAAGCTATCCGAATTGATCCGGTTCGCACGTATAGATGCGGGCTCCACTGTCATTGACGTCTACCCAGGCGACGGCGATTGGACGCGCCTGTTCTCCGACGTCGTGGGCCCCGAAGGTCGGGTCTACAGCTTCGTGCCGGCCGAAGTCGCCGACTTCAAGAACGATCCGGTTGGGCGCATTCGGACGCTCGCGAAGGAGCCGGGCCGAGAGAACGTCGAAGCCGTCTCAGCGGACCTCGTCGCGATGCCGCAGGCCACGCAGCCAGCGGATGTGCTGTGGCTGCACCTGTTCTACCACGATCTCCACACCGCCCTAATCCAGAAGAAGGGTGCGACGGCGGCCGACTTCAATCGAGCCGTCTACGAGCGGCTGAAGCCCGGTGGGTCGTACGTCATCGTAGACCACGCCGCCGCCGGTGGGTCGGGCATGAGCCACGCCCAGTCGCTGCATCGGATTGAGCCTGCATCCGTCCGCGAGGAGGTGGAGGCGGCCGGCTTCGTACTGGACGCGGAAAACACCATACTCGCGAACAAGGATGATGCGCACTCGATGAAGGTGTTCGATCCCTCGATCAAGGGCGAGACCGATCGCTTCGCCTATCGGTTTGTAAAGATCTAACACTGAGCCACTTCCCAACGAGGAGGCGGTTTTGACAAGCGCGATGACCGATTGTGGGCGGTTTCGGAACGACAGCTTACCGCAAGAAGTTGGTTGAAACCGGATCGTCCGCTGTCGGCCCCAAAGAAGTCATGGCCGGTTCGCGCCTCGATGCGGTCGTCCGGCGAATCTGACAATGGTCCGCGTACCAACCGCGGGGGCCGAAGCGATAATGATGCGCTCGTCATTGCTTCTTTGACATCCTCTTATTGCCGGCGCATCGTTCGCCCGCGAAGCCCGCCTCGCGCGGGCTTTTTGTTACGTGGTATGGGGTCCACGAATGTTTTTTTATACAGGTTTAGCCAAAGCAAGGGACCCATCGGTATTAGCGTCGGGAGGCTGAAAGGGTCGATGACCGGCTAGGGGTGGGTGTGGCGGCGAATTAGGGTTGCGAGACCCGGCACCGCTGTTGAGGGACAAACAAATGCTTCGCCGCCACGAGACTCAACCTGTCTGACTGGGGAAGGTTCCGCCGCTTCGGAGGGCTTTTCAATGCCCGGCACGGAATCTTCGGTGAGCATTCCATATGATGCGATTCGGAGCGGCGAACATAAGGGCGTCGCCTCTTTCGTATGGAGGGGTTAATTTAATGATGACATCGACATTGCCGATACACGCCGCGCCGGTCAGTTTCGCCGGCCAAATCGCCATGAACTCCGACGGGTGGCAGACGGACGATTATGAGCCAATAAAAGACGGACACCCATGGTGCCTGAAGTGTCACTTCACAGGCGTGCCCTCGAAACTAAGTGGCCCCGCCAACTCGCGGGGTTATCGTTGCTCCGCCGTCGTATGTCGCGAAGAGTATCGAGTGGGGTGTGTAATGGCCGCGCTTCAAAAGCGGGGAGAAATAGTGGGGAAAGAGGCGATTGTGAATCTTAAAATCTAATGGAAACAATACACTAGGCGTGTAATTTGGCTCCCCGGGCCGGATTCGAACCAGCGACCAACCGGTTAACAGAGGTTTTCCGCTGACTTTCTCTGGACCGTCTTGCGACGGCCTGAAACATCATAAGCCCACGCAAAGCAAGGATTATTTCGCTCTTCCGCATCTCACCTCGTCGCACCGCATCTCGACAAAGCGCATGGAGTCCTGTAGATCATTGTGTAGATCACACGAACCGGTTGGTCGAGGGACGGGTGCCGCAGAACGAGCTTACGGACAAATTCTGCCAGTCTGCGAAGGCGACCTTTGGCCGAAAGGTCGACTACTTCGACACGTTGGTAAAAGGGCTTGTATTGCGTGTGTCGGCAGGTGGGACCAAGTCCTGGTATCTAGTGTATGGGCCGCCGGCCAAGCGCCAATGGCTGAAACTCGGCTCCTATCCGGAAATACCGCTCGGTGGTGACAGGGGAGCCCGTCAGCGCGCACGGGATGCACGTGCGAAGGTGGGAGATGGAGGTGATCCGGTCGCCGACAAGAAGTCGCTGGCGGTTTCCCAAGCTGTTGCTGACCTAGTCGAGAACTACGTCAAGCGTCACGCCTCGACGAAGCGCTCGGGCGCCGAGATCGCTCGCCGCCTTCGCAAGAATGTTTCTGGCCGCGACGCCGACGGTAAGAAGTTAGAGGATTGTTCGGCGGGTTGCATTGGGGAGGTCAAGCTTTCCGAGTTGCATCGCCGCGATATCACGATGGCGATCGACGCCGTGAAGGATCGCGGCGCCCACGTCGAAGCGAACAGACTCTTCGAAGACATTCGAGCCATGATCCGATGGGCTAGAGGCCGGGGCGATCTTGATCAGAATCTCGTTGAGGGTATGCGCAAGCCCACCGAGACAGTTGAACGCGATCGCGTGCTATCTGTCGACGAGATCAGAACCATGTGGGGAGCCTTGGCGGACGCGGATATGCGGGAATCGACGCGGCGCGTCATCCGCCTGTGTCTTGTCACCGCGCAGCGCGTAGGCGAGGTCTGCGGAATAACGGTCGACGAGCTAGACCTCGATGCCGCCTTGTGGACCATTCCGCCGACGCGTTCAAAGAACAAGCGCGAGCATACAGTCCCTCTATCGCCAATGGCCGTCAAGATCATTCGCGACCAACTTGCCGACGTGAAGGCGCTTGCCGAACGTAAGGGCCGGGAGATGCCGGCGTTTGTCTTGCCTGGACCTGGGGCCCGTGCGCCTGTGACCGGCGCAGCGATCGCTAAGGCGATTAAGCGTGAAGAGGTCATGAAGCGCGGAACAGCGACGATCTTGGGCGTTGAGCCTTGGACGTCACACGACCTTCGCAGGTCGGCGGCAACGCACATGGAAGAACTCGGCATCTCGCCCTTCATTATTGGCCACGTTTTGAATCACGTAAGCGCGACGAAGGCCAGCATCACCAGCCGCGTTTATGCGCGCTACGATTACATGAGAGAAAAGCGAGAAGCACTTTACCTGTGGGCCGATCGATTGGCCGGAATTGTCAGAGGTGGCGCGGAGGTCGTTCCGCTCGGCTCGATCGACGCCGCGTGACAGCAACGATTCTCTTAATCAGCCCCCGAATTGAATTACTCGGACGAGCAAAAGAGGGCAATTGTCGAGACCCTCGCGGTTGATCTTGATTACCTAACTGCCTCCGCGTCGAAAAGAATGTCGGCGAATGAACGCGCTGTGCCTTGGTCAAAGGACGCAATGCCACCGAGCCTACGTGTTTTCGGAACGCCGTGACAAGCGCACACCGACACCACCGCCATTTTCAGGGATGAACTCGATGCCGGCATTCTCAAGCGTTTTTTGGAGGAGGTATCGCGTTCCAGTTTGAGGAACAGAACGGTCGTTTTCGAAATTGCGAATGGTAACAGCACTCGCGCCGGAGCGGGCGGCGAGATCCTCTTGCGTCCATTTCAATAGCGCTCGTGCGGCGCGACACTGAGAAGAATCCATGCCGCAAACTGGTGATAACTCTCGAAAATCGCAAGTTTTTTCGGAAAACGTTGACTGTTGCTTTCTAAAAACCAATAATCCTTTCGTTTTTAGAAAGCGGCCGCACTCAGTGCGCGAACACTCGATGCGGCCTGACCACAACCCTAGCTGTTATGGAGCTCGGATCATGGATGATTCCGACAATAGCATGAGTTTGTTTTTCATCACCCGGCGGCGCTTGCTGGCGGGCACGGCCACGGGCGCGGCGGCATGGCTCTTCCAGGCAAAGTCGCTGGCCGCTGAACTGACGGACGGCAGCAGCGCAGGTGATCCTGCTCTTCGACTGTGTGGGAACTGGCAAAAGATCCACAACGAGACACTGGCGCTGTGCCGCGAACAGCGAAGGTTGGAGACATACCTCGCTAGGACGGTCGGCTTTCCCTGCGCCAAGGTACGGCTTGCCGATGGTACGGAATTAACGCTCCATTCCATGGAAGGCCTGAACGATGCGTACTCTGCCGAAATTGAAGTCGAATGGAGCAGGGCGGTTGCCGACTTCGCCGCACACCAGGCGCGTTGGGATGCCGCCGATGCTGAGATCGGTTATTCGAGAGCAGACGAACTGATACGGCAATCCGAAATAGCCGAACGCGAACTTTTGGATAGTCTACCGCAGACAGCCGCTACCTCCACGGAGGGCATTTTAGCTAAGCTGCTCGTTATCCTGCATGACGGTGAGCATTGGGAACGTCCTGCCGATTTCCCCTGGCCGCATATCCGCTCGGTCCTGGATGACCTCGGCCACCACCATCAATATCGATCCGGCGACGATCGCCAGATCGATCGGGCAACCATTAGTTGACGGCCTTTAAAGGCGGTGAGGAAGCAGTCTGCTTCGAAAGAAGCCGGATCGGAAAGCATATAAACGGCCAGTTGTGTGCGGTTCGCTCCAAAGTTGCCCTGCCTGGGCAACCCATCTTGATTGGCGCGAGGCCGACTTTGCCGTGTTCGCTCGCCTCGGCGGCGCTCCGAATGGACATGGCCCACATGGGATCAAGCAATGGCCTCGCCGTGACCGCTGCGTCTCGATGCTCAACCTCATCACAACTTGTCGCCCTGGTCTTGGGGACGCCACGATACGGGACTGTTGACCCACCGATTGATATCGGATTCATGCCAGCCCGCCCCATTGATGCTGATCTTGATTTGGGCTGGAAACGTGCCTTCGGCGATCTTGCGATAGATGGTAGAGCGGGACAGGCCGGTCCGGGCAAGAACGGTTTTCAGGCGGATGATGCGGTCTGGTTCAGGCATGGTCTCTTGCTGGCTGGTTCTGATTCCTCCTGATCCAGAGAGGACAGACACTTACGGGTGCGCAAGAGCGTTTTCCGGGTTGTCTTGCCCCGGCGTGGAAACGGCGGCAAATCGGAGGCGTCAAATCCCGATGCCGCGCCCCCTGCCTATGCCAATGCTGAATGCGAGCTCCGCGCCGAGGCGGCGGCCGGAATCGGTGTGAATGCCGAGATCACTCTTGCGGTTGGCAAGCAGGGATTCAAGCTGAGGATCGCGTTCGACGCTCTTGGCCATGTCGGACATGGCCGACCGCGTTGATTTATAGCCGGACATATCACCGGCCTGGTATTGGCCCTGGCTTGTCCGGTCGAGCTTTTGCCAGCGTTCCACGAAACTGTTCGCCTGGCGGTTCGGATCGATGTCCATCCCGGTGCGGATTTCCGATTCAAGCTGGAGAGCAAGGACGGTGCGATTGACCCGGCCGCCCACCGCCTCGCGGACAAGCTCGGGATTTTTGGCGTAAGCTGCTTCGGCATCGCGCCAGCCATGCGGCCGAACCTTCTCGAAAGCGTTGCGCGCATCCCTCAATTCGCGGATCTGCTCCGAGCTGCCTTGGCCGTCCGTGTTTCCAGCTGCGCGTATCGCGTCGAGGGCGCCCGCATGACGTACAAGCGCCTTCGTGCGAGCGCTGCGCAATGCTGCTGCCGGGTCGGCCGGGACATCGGTTTCGCGCGGCACGCCCCTGGCGGAAGCATCCCTTGCAGGCGTATGGTCAACATCTCCGACCCGCGCTCCAACATTTTCCCTTCCCGGCCTGCCCCGATGGTCTGGACTGGGCTCGTCGTCTCCGGCCGACCGCAACCCGTCCAGCAGCCCGCCGATCTTGTCACGCAGCTTCTCCGGAATAATCCGGCGCACGATCTCGACCACACGCTCGCGGAAGGCGATGCCGCGCCGTTCGGCATAGCTCTGTGCTGGATCGATCTGCTCGTAGTCCGATGCCATGTCCTTGGCACGGTCGCGCGAAAGAGTACGGACGAGCCGGTCCCGTGTGGCAAAATCGTCGCCACCGTAATGCAAGTCCATGCCGTCTCGATGCCGGGACAGGGCGACATAGCTGCCATGTGCATCCATGCCCGGCGTAGCGAGCACATGGGTCCGGTCAACCGTCATGCCCTGCGCCTTGTGAATGGTCGCGGCATAGCCGTGGTCAATGTGGGCATAGTCTTTCAGGTCGAAACGCACCGACCTCCCGTCGTCGATGCGCACGGCCATGCTTTGTGTGCTGACTTCCTCCACGATGCCGAGCGTTCCGTTCTTGACGCCGAGCCCACGCTCGTTGCGCAGTAACATGACACGGTCGCCGCTGGCGAAGTCTCTTGCACCGCGTTCCACAATCACCTGAACATCGTCGCCGAGATCGCCGGCGGCGCGCATGCGCTCGCGCGCTGCATGGTTGAGCGCGCGCACCTCGTCGTTTGTGTGGGTGAGGATGATCCGGCTCGCGTCGGGCTGCGCCTGCCTGTCGCGATCCCAGCGCTCGACCAGATCGCTGCGCGCCTCCTCGCGCGTCGTGGCCTGATGCACCATGCCTTGCCCGTCATAGGCGCTGATCGCGGCGCCGATCCCGCCGGTCGCCAGATCACGCGTCGCGTCGCGCTGCCATTCCTCTCGTTGCCGGCGTACCTGGCCGATCTCGACGCCGCCATGGCGTTCATGGATCGAGCGGAATGCAGCGCCGGCCTCGATCGCCTGCAACTGCTGCGGATCGCCAACGAGCACGATTTTTGCACCAACGTCCGCCGCATGGGAGAGCACGCGCTCCAACTGGCGCGTGCCGACCATGCCGGCCTCGTCGATCACCAGGACATCACGCGCGGTGAGCAGGTCACGGCCCTGACCCCAACCATGTTCCATACTGGCGATCGTGCGCGACGAGATCCCTGATCCGCTTTCGAGATTCTCGGCGGCAATGCCGGAGAGTGCCGCGCCTCGGACCTCATAGCCCGCTGCTGCCCATGCCTGTCGCGCAACGCCCAGCATGGCGCTCTTGCCCGTTCCGGCAAAACCGACCACGACACCAAGACCACGGCCGTCGATGATGTGATCCAGTGCAGCGGTCTGCTCGCCTGACAGAACAAGCCCGCGTTGAGCTGCACGCGCCAGAGCGGCGTCGCGATGTGCATCACTTACCACATGACGCTCTTGTCCAGCCATGCGTTCCGCAGCGCGGTGAAGCCGCTGTTCGGTCTCGATCATCTGCCGGGTGGTGAACCGGTCTTCGCCGCGTCCGTCCTTGCCTAATTCGATGAGATCCGGTGCGTTGCCAATCGCGCCCATCACCTGGCTGAACTGCGCGATCCCATCGCTGTGGCGATGCGCGAACTTCGCAATATCCTTCCGGGTGAAGGTCGATTGCTGATGCGTGATGGCATCGAGCGCCACGGATGGATCGGCGACGATCCGCGCGCCGTTGATGCGGGCGATCTCGCGATGCAATTCGGCGCGATCTGCATCAATGCCGGCAGCGTCGAGGCCGCTGCCTTCAATGCGCTGAGCCGGTGCTCCAATCTGGGTCTGCGGCTCCAAGGCAATGCCTTGTGCTTCCAGACTGCGATGATCGATGCGGGCGTCGATGTCGAGTTCGGCAAGGCGCTCATTGGCAAGCTCGGCCCAGCGTTCGCGCCAGCGCTCAACCAACTCGGTGCTGTTCCAGTCGCGCACCTTTGCGCCAAAACCGTTCTCATTAACCGACCGCATGGTGAGCATGACGTGCGCATGCGGTTTTGGACTACCATCCTCTGCCCGGTCCCAATGTACATTGAGATCGGCGACCATGCCTCGGCTGACAAACTCGGCTTGAACGAAATCGCGCGCCAGTTCGACGCCCTGGGCCTGGCTCAGTTCACGTGGCAGGGAAAACTCTACCTCGCGGGCAAGCTGCGCATCCTTGCGCACCTCGAAACCCTCGACGTCATTCCACAGCCGTTCGCGCTCGCTCCAGGCCTCTGGCGCGTTCTCCGGCAGCATGACCTCGGAATGGACAACGCCGCGCTTGGCCGAGAAGTCATGGCTGCGGTCGATCCGCTCATCGCGCAGCCGCGAGGCCGAGCGGTAAGCGGCAGACGCCACGGCGCTGCTCCCAGCCTTGCGGCCAATGACCTTGACGTGAAGATGATAGATCGCCATCGCGACCAGATCATTTGCACGTCAAAGCGCACGTCGGCACGACGTATAAGCGCGCCCTCCCTCGAAAAAATCTCGGGAGCGACTAGCCCGTCCCGAGCCATCCTGGCAACCCTGGAGCATTCGGCAAAATGCTCACCTATCATCATGCATCGACAACTCATGGAGACGACGATGCGCAAACCACGGGACTTTGATGCGGAACTGAAGGCGCTGGAGGACAGGGCGCGCGAACTGAAGACCCGCAAAGTGCAGCAACTCGGCGAACTGGTGATCGCCACCGGCGCCGATGCGCTCAGCGCCGAGGAATTAGCAGGTGCGCTGATCGTGCTGGCGGAGACCAAAGAAGCCGGAAAGCGGGAGGCATGGGCGAAGCGCGGGGCTGCCTTCTTTCAACGCCGGTCGGGGCGGACTGCACAGGCGACTGACCGCGACGCTGACGGCACTCCGGCGCGATCGGACAGACCGCAACCGGCATCAGGCGGGACGGGCGCGGCATGATATGCGCACATGGCAGGTCGAACGCCGTAAGCGCACGCGGCATCTGATCGAACTGGGCGGCCTCGTGATCAAGGCCGGGATTGTGGACCTCACCGGCGATGATCGCGCCACCATCCTCGGCGCTCTGCTCTGGATGGCCGGCAAGCTCAAAAGCGATCAGGGTGAACACTCCCGCGAGCTATGGGCCGCAAAGGGGAGGCAGGCGTTCGAGGCGTACGCGGCAACACACAAAGGGAAAACGGAGTCTGAACCATTGGAGGCTGAACACACTGCGTTCCGCTCGTGAACGCTAGAATGCTGAAGCAAACGATATCGACACTGGGCGGTAAGCTATGAATAGCAAAGCTTTGAGCCAGGCTGTGGCTTATCTTCGAACCTCGTCTGCAGCCAACGTCGGTGCCGACAAAGACAGCGAACGGCGCCAGGGCGAGGCCGTTGAGGCGTTTGCCCGGTCAAACGGCTACGAGATCATCGAGAGATACTACGACGCTTCGGTGAGCGGTGCCGATGCAGTCACAGCGCGCGCCGGTTTTTCCGCGATGCTCGAGCGCCTTCTGCCAAATGGCGTGCGCACCATTTTGGTTGAGAACGCGTCGACTCGACATCCCTGGCATGGAAAGCACCGTAGCCACCCACGTCGTCGTAAGGCGGCTCCGGTGGCGACGAGGTGGCGACGGTCTGGGCTTGCCAATGCACGCACATGGTAACAATTTCACCGCAACAAGCCGATCATCGGGTGGATGCCGGTTTAGAATGACACGTTTGGTGCTGATAGGGTCGATCTGCTCCGGCAAGTCCACGATTGCGGAGTGCCTCTCCGACCGTTTGTCACTGCGCAACATCCCGCTCGATCTCGTACGTTGGGGATACTATTACCAGATCGGCTATGACCGGCGGGAAGAGTGGCAGCGTGTCAAGGCAACGGGCTGGCGTGCACGTTTCGACTACTGGAAACCGTTCGAGGCGTCGTGGAGCAGGTGCTTCTCGACTATCCGGATACGATCATCGACTTCGGCGCAGGTCACTCGGTCTATGAGGACGACCTGCTTCTGGCGCGCGTCCAGACCGCGGTCAAGCGCGCTTCACATGTCGTTTATCTGCTGCCCTCGCCAGATATCGAGCGCTCGCTGGACATCTTATGCGCTAGGGCTGAGGTACCGGAAGACGAAAGGGCGGATTTTGTCGCATTAAACCGGCCGTTCTTGGACCACCCGTCAAACGCGTCACTGGCGACGGCAACGTTCTACACCGATGGCTACAGTGTCGATGAGACCTGTGAGCAGATTGCCCGCATACTCGACAGCCAAGCGCCGCCGGTGAGTTAATCGCTTGCACCCATCGAACCGGGACATCACCCTTCGTAATCTCGCAGGAATGGCATCATGGACAAGAAAGAAGTCGCCCGTGAAATAATGCAGATCGTCAGAACTGATCTGGCGAGTGCCAGGGATGCATTACATCAGAGAGAGCCATCCTGGCGAACTATCGATACCGCAATGTCCAAATTGAGGAGGATTGCCTCTATCTTGGAGCATGGGGACAGAGAGCCTCCGAAAGCTGCCGACTGATTTGATGTGGAGTGGGCCGGGGGGTATCAACACACAAGGTAAGGGATCGCAGAACCCGCAAAGTGCGGTGGGAAGGCGGTTGGGCTGATCTACACGCCGGACAGCACGCCGAATGCCTATCGCAAGGCAAGCCAATGACCGACAAGCCGCCCAAGGATATCACCGGGCATGGATGCGTCGTTCATTCGGTGGACGGTACAGGGCCGATCAAACCCCCCTACGGTTGGTAGCGCCGTCTAAGCGGGCGTCTTGACGTCTAGTGTTAGGCTGAGCCGCAACACCGGCTTGTGGTCGTCACGGACCTCTGTCGAAAGAACGCGGTGTTCTGGCCGCTCAATATCTTCGCCAGTTCGGCCAATGTTCTGATGGCGTCGAGCCCAGCGGTTTCGAGGTCATCTACCTCTGTTCCCTCTATGTCAGGGATCAGCTTGTCGTTGTCGCGATAGTCGAAGTGGTAAATCGCCATTTGGCGAAACGCAGCCACTGCCCAACTGGTTGGGGTACGAATTAACCACAGCCAGAGGCGACCCATAGAGGCTAGCGTCCGATGATCCGGCTTAGGCAAGGATGCGCTCGCTTACGGCTGGATAGTGCCAGTCCGAATGATCCATTCCAGCAAGTCGGAATCGATGTCATCGCTATCCGTATAGTCACGGATCAAAAGCGCAGCCTCATCCCGCCATCGGTCCTCTGGAATGCTCTTTTCGATGACGGATTTAACGAAGGAGCGGCGAATGACGTCGCAGTCGAAAGCCGATACCATTACTGGCTGGGGCATGATGGCGAAATACCGTTTTCCATACAATAGAAATGCGGACATATTTTCCGAACAACAATGGCTATCTGTTTAGCCTTGAAATCTCGCAGAAGCGATACGACTAGAAAACGGTCGTTTTCCGCACAAGACGGTCGCTTATGGCCGAAGAGCGAAAGTCAGACCTTAAGAGTAGGCATAATCAGACCAAGCGCCGGCTTGTTGCTAGCGAGCAATAGGCGTGCTTTTCCTGTACGGCTACAGCAACGGCGTCGTAGAACTGGCTTCATTCGCTTTCCACCGTCTGCGCTCTATCACCCGTCGCATGGCAGGGGAAACGATGCGTCGAGCATTATGATCCAGCATGCCCATCGGGTGTCGAGCGGGATTGTTGTGCACCGGATCATCGTGCTGCTTTGATTCGAGACGGTGTTTCCATTCAGAGGCCACCATCAGCGAATGTCGGGTATCGGTGGTTGGCAACCAACTTACCTTCAAATCGCACGCCCCTGGCTCGTTGCTTTCTATAATCTGACGAGGCAAACGGAGCAGAGCCTCAACTGGAGTCCTCATTACTGGGTTCGCCACCGAATACGAGAACATACGAAGAATATGGCTGGGCGAACCACCCTCTAACTGATTGATCTTGTTGCAAAGACGGCGTCCCTTCGCGCCCGCCATTATCGTTATTTTTCGGTTTGACAATTTTTGTTCCAGCTCCGTGCCCGGCGATGGCATTCATCGCTTCGCGCGCCAGGCGCATCTGATCGACGGCCTCGGTGTAGCGAACGATCTCGTCAAGCTTTTTGTGGCCCGTGATTGCCTTGATCTGGTGGGGCGTGCAGCCGGCTTGGGCAAGCCGTCGGCTGCAGGCTTTGCGCAGACCGTGTGGTGAAAGCCCTATGGCACCGATTGCCAGATCCTCGCGCAAACCCGCTTCGCGGACACAGACCCGGAACCAATTGGTGAAAGACTCAGGCTGGAATGGCTTTCCGTATTGCGTCAGAAGAAATGTGAGGTTGTCCGGAGGTAGGGTCTCTAGCGTGGCTTTGAGGTATGGATGAAGCGGAATCGAGACGGCCGTGCCTGTCTTTTGCTGCCGAATGGACAGGACGTCGTTCTTGACGTGCTGCCGACCCATACCAATCACGTCTGAGCGACGCTGACCGGTGAACAGCAGAAGGTCGAGAGCGAGGCGGGCGCGAGTACCCTCTGTATGCGCGGCATAGAACGCGACAATGTCCTCCTCCTCCCAGGTAATGAACCCGCTCGACCTGATTTTCATGCGCCGTATCCGGATCGTTGGATCGTCCTTGCGCATCCCCATATCGATTGCGCGCCCCATCAGCAGCTTCATCATCTTCAGAAGTTCGTTGGCCGCTCCGGGATGTTCAGCCTTCTTCTCCATCATCTTGAGGACGTGCTTGCGCTCGATCCTCGCGACCGAGTCAATGCCGTTTTCAATACGAATGCGCTCGAGTGCGCTCCGATACGTCTTTTGACTCGCCTTGGCTAGATTTCTGAAATCTGCGCTGCCGTAATAGGAGAGGATCAGCGCCCCGATTGAGCCGGGCTGGGTTCGATTAGCTCCTATCTTGGTTGTGGGCGCCGCCCTGCCGGCTTCCCACGCTTTGAGTGCCGCCCCATAGGCATCCATGAACTCCGTCGAGTATGGAAGACCTGGGAGGGTAGTATTCGACTGTCTGAAATAGTGCCGCGGCTGGCCGGTTCGATCAACAAAGGCTTTGACGTGCTTCGGCAGCTTATGCTTCATCGGACGGAGCCGATCCAAATCGTTGACGGAGTTTGAGACTCGGATATCCCGCTCAGGCCGTCAAGCGCCCTCTCGAGTGCGCGCACTTCCCTCTACCCGCTCCAGCACTTAGCCCAGAAACGGCGAAATTTGGGACGGTCTTGGCAGGCTCAAGTGGCGGATTTGCTCGTCACCGGGGCAACGACAGTTGTCAGCTCGATTCTACCGTCGGCCGGCACAGCGACTATTTGTAACAAGGTAGCCTCGCGCGTATCATTCGCTCAAAGAAGGTTCGGCTCCAGCGTGGAATAGCCGAGCCTCGACCGTGGCCTGCAAAATGGCTGTCCGCTATCGCTTGTCAACCACCGGTGTAGCCGTCCAAAAAATTCTCGGCAAAAGCATAGGGACGCGCCGAGCATATTCATCATACTCGGGAAAGGTGTGCCGCAGGATGGCTTCTTCATTTCTCGCGCGCCGGTACTGCAAAAGAAATTGGAGGACACCTAGCGCCACCATCAGCACAGAAAGATGCGAAATGACCATCCCGACAACGAAGGCAGCCTCACATACGTACAGCGGATGGCGGACAATTGAATATGGGCCTGTGGTGACCAGACGCCGGGCCGTTGCCATAATCGAGAAAGAGCGGCCGAGCCAGTAGAGACAAAATATCGAACTTGCCGTGCCGACGAAGATCAAGCAAAGAGCCACCAGCTGTGCTGCTTCACTTTCCAGCGCCGGCGTCAGAAACATTGCCACCAACATCATGAAAGATCCGGTTACCGAAATAACCCTCGGTTCAATTCCCCGGGCCGTTCCCTTCGGCGGGATGCGGCCGACTGTCATGAAAAGCTGCAGCGCCAAGAAAATTGTGGCGGCGACTTGAGTGACAACAGCCAGACTATTTGCCGAGATGTCCTGACGGAAATAGATAAACAGAGGAGCCGCGCTCAATATCACCAAAGCCGTCATTATAAGGACGATGGCGATGCGGCCGAAAAAATCCTCAGTTAACATTTTGCCAAGCCTCCCGAAGAGGCATTGAAACACCAGTTCTACGCTTCTGCAAGAAGATGGTTGCCAAAGAGTTAACGCCTGCATTGACCTTTGGCTAGGAGCGGGCGATCCCGTAGGTCGGGCGACTGGTTACCACAACTGGACTCGCGAAAATCGCCCAGCGACCATCCATATGATCGGCGTGGCCAGCATCGACGCATATCCGTCAATCCCATAATGCCAAGCGAGATGCACAGACCCTAACTGAATCATAATCAAGAAGGCGAAACCGGCCCAGCGCGCGAGGCCGCCAAAGCGCCAGAGATATATGGCGTTCAGAGTTGCTATGGCGACGTGGAGCGAAGGAAAGGCTGATATGCCACTGCCCACCCGTGGGCCGTCCAACGCCGCGTTGGCAAGCAGCATCCTCTGTGTCCTCAGAGCCCATATTGGATAGGTGGCGTCGGTTGTCTGAAGATAATTCATGAGTGGAGAGAATGTAGTGTCGCCGTAAAACGGACCGAGGAAGGCCGGTCCGACCGAAGCGAATGCAGTAGCCACAAAATTACCAAGAACCGCCCAAGTGAGAACGAACGCCACCAAATATTGAGCGCGCACACGAACATTCTTTGTCGAGAAAGTTATACAAAACAATATAATGAACATTACAGCAAACCAAATATTGTAGAAAAAATTCAGAGCGAAAATCACTGGACCGTTCCCGATCAGGGGGTGCAATACGCGCCAGGCATCGACACCGCCATGGATTGTCCTGTCGATCGCTATGATCGTAGGGTCGGCATAGAATGGCACCATTCTGCTAAGGCCGTCCTTGATGCTGGTAAACAGCGAAAAAAAGACAGGCAGCACCAGCGCGACCGGCACGCCTATGGTGAGGCGGTTGGGGAGATCATTCGCCAGCAAGCGATCTCTGAGAGCAGGAAGCAGCCGTTTTGGCCGCTGCAACATGACCTGCGCCGAAATCACAGCAAACAGGCTAATCGTAACGCCGGCCCCAAATAGTAGGAACAGCAGACCGTAGAGTTCGAAGTCGATCGGAATGCGCCAATGCCTTGCGGCCGCAAGCGCTGCCAGTGCATAAATGATCACCGCCACAAAGAACGGCTGATTGCTGCGCCATGCTGCCGAACTGTTGCGAACCATTATCCCAACTATGGACATCAGCATCGACCTAGGACTTTGAAGACAGGCTCTGCGCCGGCCGACCGGCAAGGCGCCGCTCTGATATGCGGGCGAACTCCCGGCCTGATTGATTGAGAGCGGCGCGATCCGGCGTAGCAGTTGCACACTGGTTCATACCCGCTCGACACCCGGTGAGTATGCCAGTTAGCCCTAAAGAAAAGATTGCAAGAGCCCAGATCCATGAGCGTACGTCGCCAGACTCTGATTTTCAGATCGCGGGGCCAGGGTGGGGTGTCAAATTGGCGTAGATCAGAAACGCTATCGTACAAATCGCGGCCATCGAAATCGCCACGCCAAACGGCACTACGCCCTTGCGATCCAGATGTCGAACGTAGAGGCGAAAGGCGCCTTCGGGCAGCATCAAAGGGTTTTTCACGATCACCGCCAACGCGACGGCAAAAAGCAGCAAAAGTCCGGAAAACACGATAAGATCGCTGCTCCCGATCAGAAAGGGTATGACTGCCATCAGCTTGACGTCACCGGCACCAATCTTGCGCAACGCCCAGAACGGGAAGAGTACAACAAACAACAACAGCCCAGCGAGCGCGCTCATACCCATGTTCCACCACGACCCGGACTGAAGCGATAAAAGCTGCAGCGATCCGGCGCCCAGGCAAAGAAGAAGCAGCACGGCGCGGTTGGATATTTTCTGGGTAGTAAAGTCGAGCCATGCGATCCTTGCCAGGAGGGGGATGGCGAGTGCTTTCAGAAGCAGCGATGCGGCAAGCAACATGCTGGCGCCTTACCGCTCGATATTCTGCACGCTGGACGACAGCAGCTTCAGATTGTTGGCCACGGTCGGATCGTTGGGCGCCAGTTCGTATGCCTTGAGGAAATTGCTGCGAGCGTCCTGCAGCTTGCCCCGTAGCAGATAGGAATAGCCGACATTGTTGTAATATTCGGGCGTCGCACCAACCAGCTTGAAGGCTCGGCCATAGGCCCGGTCAGCCAGGTCGAAGCGATGGATCCGGTCGCAGGAGGCGGCCAGTCCCATCCAGGCGTTGCCATCATTGGGCGCCAGTTGCGTAGCCTTGAAGAACAAGGCGCCGGCATTGCCGTAATTTTCCGCGCGGAACTGGTTCTTGGCCTCGGCAACGGCCTGGTCCGAGGCATAATATTCGACGTCGCCAACCGTTTTCAGCCCGTCGAACGCATCGCCAAAGGCCGTCACGTCGCCTTTGGAGGGTTCGTTGGTGCGAACGACGCCGTCCGCAGTGTCAGCTCCATTCGTCTGACAGCCGACAAGTGCCATCATCAACAGGCTGGCTACGACTGCAATTGGCCTTTTCATACAGTTTTCCCCGAGGGTCCTCGACCCATATTAAGACCTAAGCATAAGCGCAACTAGAAGAAAACGCCTTTCATGCGGATGATCACCGGCAACATGATGACCATCAACACAACCGGGAATATGCATAGCCCCAATGGAACCATCATCTTGACCGGCAATGCGTTGGCGCGTTCCTCTGCATGAAGAATTCTCTGGCTGCGCATTTCGTCGCTGTAGACACGCAATGCGTCGGTCAGGCTGGTGCCGAGCTCTTCCGATTGCCGGAACAACACCGCCAGGGCCCGCGCCTCGTCAAGGCCGATGCGGTCCGCAAGCTCGCGCAGAGCTTCGCGCAACGGCTTGCCGGCGCGCAATTGCAGATTCATGATCGTAAGCTGGATACCGAGCCATTTGTGTGTGCCGGCCAGTTCGTTGCTGACGCGCTCGACCGCCGCTTCCAGGCTCATGCCAGCGTCGGCGCAAGTGATCATCATGTCCATGAAATCGGGAAAGCCGCGGCGATAGACCTGCTTCTGGGTATTCTCAAACCGATCGAGCATGATGCTCGGAATAACCAGACATGCGAGCCCGAGTAAGGCAGCGCCGGCCAATGCGAAAAGGCCGGGCAACTGCGGCGGCAATACCCGTGACAGGACCGCATAGGTGGCTAAAAAGCCGACGGCGACTGCACAGATGCGCGACAAGGTATAGATTAGGGGCGCGCTGGAATGATAGAACCCTGAGCGAAACAGCTTGGCCTCAAGCGCGTTTGGCTCCCCTCGCTCTTTCTCGACCGTGCGAAAATAGGCATCAATCGGTCGCTGCGCCGAGATTCTGGCGAGTTGCTCCTGACCGGCAAGCGAACGACGATCGGCAATCCCCTCCGCCATAAGGCTTTGTACGACCAGCCTTCGCGTCTGCAGCACTGGCAGGATGAGAAGAGCGCCGAACAGGAAAAGCGCCACTGCCGCCAGGAAGACAGCAATCGAGACGAGAAGGCTCAGATCCGGTGGGTTCGAAAAAAGGTTGATGGCTTGCTCCTGTCAAAAGTCGAAATTGACCATTCGATACATGATGAAGTCGCCCAAGAGTGCCCATGTCCCGAAAATCACAAACACAGGATAGACGAGCGGGTTGTGCCAGATGCCGCCATAATAGCTCGGGGCGGTGATCTGAAGGATCAAGAACATTACAACCGGGAACAGCGAGATAACCCACGCGGATACGCGGCCCTCGGCCGAAAGCGCCCTGATCTTCATCCGAAGCTTTTGCCTCTCGCGCAACACCTGCGACAGATTGTGGAGAATTTCGGTCAGATTGCCGCCTGTCTTGGCTTGGATGGAGAGTGATACCGAAAGCAGATGCAGGCCTTCGAACCCAACGCGTTGCGAAAGTTTGCGCACCGCGTTTTCAAGGCTGAGGCCGAAAGTGATTTCGTCGGAAACGATGCCGAATTCGGTTCCGAGCGGATCGGGCATTTCACGGGCGACGAGATTAATTGCGACGGAAGCCGGATGGCCGGCGCGCAGGGAACGGACGATCATGTCGAGCGCGTCGGGCAGCTGCTTGGCAAATTTTTGGATACGTTTGTTGCGGGCACGCCGAAGGACAAGAATCGGCAGGGCAAAACCTACCAGCAGAAAAGCAATCACCGCTATGACACTGGATAAGCCGAGAAGTAATGAAAGGACCAACGCCAATACCAGTCCGGCAAGGAGGAACATGGCTGCGAAAGCGAGCGGATTGCCGGTGACGCCAGATTGTGTATACAGCCGGTTCAGCGTAATCGCGCC
The DNA here is from genome assembly GCF_056404235.1 of Mesorhizobium sp. P2_E10. Taxonomy (NCBI): domain Bacteria; kingdom Pseudomonadati; phylum Pseudomonadota; class Alphaproteobacteria; order Hyphomicrobiales; family Phyllobacteriaceae; genus Mesorhizobium; species Mesorhizobium sp. P2_E10. The sequence goes on along the minus strand of NZ_JBFUEK010000008.1, from coordinate 256,082 downwards.
GAAAATGAAGTCGCCCTTGTCCGTCAATCCACGTTCGCGCAAGAGGCCTTGCAGCGTCTTCTCGGCCGGGGCCTCCTCTGCCAAGCGTTTGAGCCGCCGATTGATCGTGCCAATTCTGACACGCCGCCCAGCATACGACACGTAAAGGGACTCGGCGGCAAGGATCACAGATGCTGCCGCCAGCACATAGATGAAATAGAGTAGCGTCTGACCGGTAGGCATCAAAGTGAAACCTGCGGATTGAAGGCATCCTTCCCGAAGTGAAGGCCGAGCGTCGCCGCCTCCTGGGCAAAACGCGGACGAATGCCGGTGGCACGAAAATCACCGATGATCTTGCCGTCCGCCGCCACCTCGCGGCGAACGAAATGATAAAGTTCCTGGAGCTGGACGACATTACCTTCCATGCCGGTCAGTTCCGATATGGAGATAACCCGCCTTCCACCGTCGGACAGGCGCTGCGTCTGAACGACGATGTCCACAGCGGACGCGATCTGCGCCCGTATCGAATCATTTGTCATCGGCATGCCGGCCATGCCGACCATCTGTTCCAGGCGAGACAACGCATCGCGCGGTGTGTTGGCATGGATGGTGGTCATCGAGCCTTCATGGCCGGTGTTCATCGCCTGCAGCATGTCGAAGGCTTCCTCGCCGCGAACCTCGCCGACGATGATGCGATCCGGCCGCATGCGAAGCGCGTTCTTCAGCAGTTCGCGTTGTCGAACCTCGCCCTTGCCCTCGACATTGGGCGGGCGTGTTTCCAAACGGCCAACATGCGGCTGCTGCAATTGCAGTTCCGCCGCATCTTCTATGGTGATCAGGCGCTCGGTGGCCGGAATGTAGCTCGACAAGGCGTTGAGCAAGGTCGTCTTGCCACTGCCGGTGCCGCCTGAAACCAGGATCGACTTGCGCGCCTGCACCGCGATTCGCAGCAGATCGACCATTGGCTGGCGAATCGAATTGAACGCCATCAGGCGTTCGAGCGAATAGGGGTTCTTCGAGAATTTGCGGATCGAAACCAGCGGGCCATCCACCGATATCGGCCGCACCGCTATGTTGACGCGCGAGCCGTCTTCCAGTCGCGCATCGACCATTGGCGCCGATTCGTCGACGCGCCTGCCGATGGCCGAAACGATCTTGTTGACGATTCGCAGCAAATGCGCCTCGTCGCGGAAGCGGATCGAGGTTTCCTCAATGACACCCCGCCGTTCGACGAAGACGCGCTTGTGGGTGTTGATCAGGATGTCGGAAATCGACTCATCCTTGAGCAGTGGCTCGATCGGCCCGAGACCGAGCATCTCGTCGGCGGTGTCGCCGGTCAACTGATCGAGCTCGCGCGCATTCAGCGGCACGTTGCGAGCGCGTACGAACTCGCGCACGATCGGTCGGATCTCGTTCAGGATCTCATCCTTCGATGCCGTTTCAAGCGTGGCGAGATTGAACCGGTCGATGAGGTGACGATGGAGCTCGACCTTGAGCGTCAGGAAATCGTCGCCATGAGATTCCGTGTCGGCCGCAGGAGAAAGCACCGGAGCCATTGGCACCACGGCCGCCCTCGACTGGAGCGCTGGCTCGCCCCGCGGCTCGTTTGGCCCCTTGATGAATCGGCCTAACATGATGTTGCGTCCCCGTTGCGATCCCGAGCGTGAAACTAAGCGTTAACCACGGGTGGCACAAGCGCCCAGAGGGGCGACGCGCGGACAATACTTGCAACATAGTTAAAGGGCGTTCGAAAAAAATCGTTTTATTTTGACCGAGGATTCGTCCGTCTCTCGCATTTCGAGTCTTCACGGAACGTTTCGCGTCGCAACAAAATGGTAGACAGCCGGCAATTGGCCATAAACCCTTAGATATAAACGATTATGCAGTATGGCTAATATGGTCATCCGTTGGACGTAGGTGCGGCAGAATTGTGAACGAATGGTTAAGGGCGCTTGAAAAATTAATCGAATCAAGCTCTTGGTAGAATTGAAATGTCGTCTGACCTGGTATTGGAGGGTTAAGGAACTGTTAATCCGTTTGACTCTGCTTTTTCGCGAGACTTAGGATTGAGATGACGGGGGATGCTTGGGTATGGATTTCATCCCGTGCTCTGTCTCGTCGGGTTCAACCTCCAAAGGGAGAAATTGGCATGAAGAAGCTCATGACGATGGCCCGGCAGTTCCGCGACGATGAAAACGGGGCTGCCATGGTCGAGTACTCTATCCTTATCGGCATTATCGCTGCGGCATCGATCCTTGTGATCATCGCGATCGGCGCGTGGGTTGGTGGCCAGTTCACCGGCCTTTGCGCCACGCTCAATGGTCATGGCGCGGTCGGCCACACTGTTTGCGCCGCCGCCACTTGATTTTTGAACTCAGGCCCGGGTCGTGGATCCGGGCCTGAGCCCGTTATCGGCGGGTAAGCTCCCGCATTTGGGTTTTGGGGTTTGGATCCATGCGCGCCAACACACTTATCATGATTGTTCTCGCCGGCGTATTTGGTGTGCTGGCGGTCGTGCTCGCCAATATATGGCTGGCCAGCCAGCGCGGCGCCATGGCGCGGACTGATGACGTCCAGCGCGACACGGTGGTGGTAGCGGCAGTGGCGCTGAAGTTCGGCGACACGCTGACGTCCGACAAGCTGCGCGAAATCGCCTGGCCCGCGGGCGCGGTTCCAACCGGCGCCTTCAAGACGACGAAAGACTTGCTGGCAGGCGAAGGCACAAAGCAGGCGCTGCAGGCGATCGGCGCCAACGAGCCAATTATCGCAACCAAGATCACCGGCCCCGGCCAGCGCGCTACGCTTTCTGCTGTCCTCGGCGACGGTATGAAAGCCGTTTCCATCAGGGTCAACGACGTGCTCGGCGTTGCGGGCTTCGTCTTCCCTGGTGATCGTGTCGATGTGCTGCTGACGCGCACGGTGCACAATGCCGATGGTGCGGATCAAAGTTTTGTCGACGTGCTGCTGCAAAGCATGAAGGTACTCGCCGTCGACCAGGTCGCCGATGAGAGCAAGGACAGCCCGACCGTGGTGAAAGCGGTGACGCTCGAAGTCAGCACCAAGGACGCTCAGAAGCTTACCCTGGCCGCCGGCGCGGGCCAGCTGTCGCTGGCACTTCGCCAGGCCGCCGCCAGCAAGGGCGAGACGACCGAACGCGTCACGCTTTCAGACTTGTCCGGAGAAACACCGGCCGACGTAGCCGCCAGGCAGGCCGAACTCGACAGGAAGGCAGCGGCAGAAGCCGAGGCCGCCGCGGAGCGCAAGCGTGCCGACGACAAGATCGCTGGGTTGGCCCAGGCTGTCGAACAGGTTGGAAGCAAACTAGACCAGTTGGGCAAGGTCAAGCCGGCTCCGGTCGTTGTTGCGGCACCCGCACCGCAGGAAATCGTCAAGGAAGTTATCAAGTATGTGGAGCCGGAACCGCCGAAGAATGTTACAGTCGGCGTGTTTCGGGGCGTGAAGCTCGAATCCTATGAAGTGCCGCGACAAAAACAACAGGCTGCGGTAAATTGAGGGCTGCCAAGGCAGCATTTTAGGGAGACGAGTATGCGGGGGTTTTGGGTGAGGATGGCGGCGGCCGCGCTGTCCTGTATGGCGGTGCTGCTGACGTGGGGTCTTGCCGCCGACGCTGCCGACCGCTTCATTGATGTCTCCAACCCCAGCGTCCATCGAATCTTCCTGCCCATGTCACAGTCGGTGACCCTCCAGGTGAGCGCCAATCTCGGCGATATCGTCGTCGGCGACGAGAAGATCGCCGATGCCCAGCCGATGACCGACCGGACGCTTTATGTCATCGGCAAGAGCGCCGGCACCACCACGGTCAATCTCTTCTCCCCGGAAAAGCGCTCGCTCGGCGTCATCCAGATCGAAGTCGGCGTCGACGTCAGCGACATGGCGCAGGCGATCCGCCAGGTGGCGCCCAGGGCGCGCATCGAGATCGGTTCGATCAACGGCAAGGTCCGGCTTGGCGGTCACGTCAAGGATGGCGCTACGCTGGCGTCGATCCTTGAGGTGGCGCAGCAGTATGGCCCCGACGCCATCATCAACTCCGTCATTGTCGACGATAGCCAGCAGGTGAATCTGGAAGTGCGTGTGCTTGAGGCCAAGCGCAACGCCGGCCGCGATCTTGGCGTGTCGATCAGGAGCACGAATGGCAGCGGCACAACCCGTACAGGGACGGGCATCGCGGCCGCCGACAAAGATAATGTAGTGCTCGGCCCGGGCGATCTGCTCAGCGGCCTACTGTCGACCAGCAATCCCTTCGCGGCGCTGATTACGCGCGTCATTGACAGCAACATCAAGGTAGACCTGATCATTGAAGCGCTCGAGGCCAAGGGCGTCGTGCGCACGCTGGCTGAACCCAATCTCACCACGCTTTCGGGCGAGCCAGCCAGCTTCAACGCCGGCGGCGAAGTGCCTATCCGTGTCGTCGGCAATGATGGCCAGATAACCATCACGTACAAGCAATTCGGCGTCAATCTGCTGTTCACGCCGGTCGTACTCGACGACGGCAAGATCCATATGAAGCTGGCGCCGGAAGTGAGCGACCTCACCGGTTTCACCACCGCCGGCGACCCGATCTTCACCAACCGTAAGTTGGAGACCGTCGTCGAACTGCGCGACGGCCAGAGTTTCGCGGTCGGCGGGTTGTTGTCCAGCAAGACCACCAAGCTGCAGAACCAGGTGCCGTGGCTCGGACAGGTGCCGGTCATCGGCTCGCTGTTCCGGAATTCGAGCAACCAGAAGGAAGAGACTGAACTCGTCGTCATCGTCACGCCGCATATCGTGCGGCCGGTCAAGCCCGGCGAGCAGCTGGCGACGCCGTTCGACAAGACGCGACCCGCCAACGACCCGGAATTCTTCATCCTCGGTCAGCTCGAAGTGAACAAGGACATGATCCGAAAATATGAAACGGGCGACGGCGTCACAGGCCCCTATGGCCACATGCTGGACTTCAAATCGAAGGACAAGATGCTTTATGTCAAGAAATAGCGTCCTGATTCTCCTCTTGTGCGCTGGCGCGCTTACGGGCTGTGCCGCCGACTATCTCAATCACTACGACACGGTGACGCTCGCCGCCGGCGACACGCAGAAATTCAATTCGCTGCTGCAGACGGTCGATCCGCTCAATCCGAACTCGAAGAACACACATATCGAAGGCGACGGCACGCGGGCTGCGCTTGTTGCCCACAACTACAAATTTCCACCGCCACCACCACCGCCGCCGGCGATTACGGTCAATGTCGGCAACACGAATTGAACAGAAGGATGCGATTTCAGCGCGGCAGGCCAAACGAGGGGTCCTGGCGTCAGGGGAGCTAAGAGTAAGGCCATGTTGCGAACCATTCGCGCGTTCTGGCACGATCAAAGGGGAATAGCGCTGATACTGTTCAGCATCATGCTGCCGGCAATCGTCGGCTTTTCCCTGCTGGCGATCGACATGAGCCGGGTCAACAACCTGCACAACGATATCCAGAAGGGCACTGACGCCCTGGCGCTTGCCGCCGCAGCCGAGCTAAACGGCAGGTCCGATGCATGGACTCGCGCCCAGAACGCCCTTGGGAATCTGATCTCAAATGACACCACATTCTCGGACGGCGGTATTGTCACTCTGCCCGGCAGCGGTGCAACCACCGTCGATACGACCTACTCGGCTTGCCGCTCGAGGGGACAGATCTCCTGGTGTTTCCTGTCAAGCATACCGGCAAGCGATGCCACTCTGATTACGTCAGCAAACTATGCGGCCTCGGCAGCCGTTACCCGGTTCATCATGGTGGAAGCCCAGCCGGAAACTATGACAACGATCTTCCCGATCTCTTTTCTTTCCGGGAACTCAGCTGCCAGCGGCTTCAGCTTTGGAGCGGTTTCGGTAGCGGGCTTCACATCAGGCGTGTGCAATTACACACCGGTCTTCATGTGCAACCCGTATGAAATGGTGAACGGCACCAATTCGGCGGGTGGAGCGACGCTCGAACAAGCCGTGACGGATCCGGCAGTTCATCGCCGGCTCATCGAACTTCGGATGGTAGGGAACAATGCCGCCTATGGGCCCGGCAATTTCGGCTTCCTGCAGCCGCCGGACGGTGTCGGCAATGGTGCGCAGGCGCTTGCCCAGACGATTGCCACGTCGACACCACTTGGCTGTTATTCAGCACAAGGCGTCAGCACAAAGACCGGCCAGAACAACGGCCCGGTCCAGGATGCGTTCAACGTTCGCTTCGGGATCAACGCCAGCGGCAATGCCTTCAACAGCCCGGAATATGGTCCGGCTGCGAATGTCCGCAAGGGCGCATCAACGGGCGGTAATGGCAATGGCAACGGCAACGGCAACGGAAACCAATGCCCTTCCTACAATCAGTTGACGTTCAACGGGACCGGCAACATGGGCCTGCCCCGGGATGCCACCACGCCCTACATAGGCGGGCGCATGGGCGACGGAGACTGGAATCTGTCCGGTTACTGGAGCACCAATTTCGGCTCCACCAGCTACCCCTCTGCCTGGAACACGACCAAGCCGACTCGATACCAGGTCTATAAATACGAGATTGCAAACGGCCTGGTTGGGACCGCGTCTACAGGCGGCGAGGTGGGAACTCCGCCGAGCTCCTGCCAGCCTCCGGTGACTTCCGTCGATCGTCGCTTGCTCTACGGCGCGCTCCTTAACTGCAACGCCCTTCAGGCCGCCGGCAACAATTTGAGCGGCAACAGCACCAACCTTCCCGTAGAAGCCTTCGCAAGTTTCTTTATGACGGAACCCGTTCCAGGTGCCTCGGCCGGAGGGTCGGTTTTTGTCGAACTCGGCGATATTACAGGCCGTGGCGGACAGGGAACGCTGGACAATTTCCTGCGCGACGAAGCGCAGCTCTACCGGTGACGGCCATGACAAAAATCCTTTCCCTATGTCTAAGACGCTTTCGCCTGGACCAGCGCGGCACGGTTCTTATCGAGATGGCGCTGGTCGCACCGCTGATGGTGCTGCTGTCTGCTGGCGTGTTCGAGTTTGGCAGGTTCATCCACGACAAATTTCTGATGGAAGCCGGCCTTAGCGATGCCGCTCGCTTCGCCGCGCGCTGCAACAGCCAGCTCTACACGGATGCCGGGCTTTCTGCTATCAACTGCTCCGCCATTGCTGCAAGCATAGCCGTCTATGGAAAAGTGGGAGGAACGATAGCTGATACGCCGCGTGTCGATGGCTGGCTGGCGTCGGATGTAACTGTAAACGCCAGCACCTGCCAAAACGCGATCGCCAACGACGGCACCGTTCTATACCTTTCCACGACATCGCAGGTCTGCATCGTAACGGCGTCCACCAGCTTCCACTATCAGGACTTGGGCATGCTGTCGCTCGTTGGCGTTGGCTCCATCACCCTCGGCGGCACTCATCAGGAGCGGTTGATCCGGTTTTGATGATGCTAAAGCGGTTCGTGACATTGGAGGACGGCACGACGATGGTCGAAATGGCCATCGCAATGACGCTGCTGCTCACACTTACGCTCGGCTTCGTTGACTTCGGCTATGCGCTCTATCAGTGGAACTCAGCGACCAAGGCCGTACAGGCCGGCGCACGATTGGCCTCAATTTCCGACCCCGTCGCACCACAGATTTCGACAGCCGGTGCAACCACGACGCCAGGAGCCCCCGTGGTCGCCGGCTCTTTTGACTATCTTTGCGACGGCGCAAGCTCGACCTGCAGCTGCACCGGAGCCAATTGTGTGGCGGGCGTATGGTCAGCAGCCAACTTCAATCGAATCTTTCAAGGTGATGCAACTGGCGCAGGCACCTGCCCCGGACTTGCGGCGGGACAGCGGCCAGGGATGTGTCATTTCTTCCCGTTTCTGCAACCTGCGAACGTCGTCATTCACTACACGGCCACCGGCCTTGGCTATCAGACCCGGCTGGGTGGCCCCGTGCCGACAATCACCGTCAGCCTGCAGAACGTGACCTACCACTTCTTCTTCCTGGGCGGACTGCTCGGGTTCGACAATATGACCATGCCCTCCATGCTGAGCACGGTTACGGGCGAAGACATGAAGAGTAGCTCACCATGAATGCCATCAACACCAAGGTTCTGCCGACCAAACGAAAGCAGGTGGCGCTGTTCTCGTCGGATCCGAATTTCAAGCGCGATGTGGCGACGCGGCTCGATGCTCTGGCAATCTACGACGTCAGGGTTTCCGAGACGGGCGACTTCCTCAAGGGGCCGCCGGCCGACACGCGGCCTGGCATCGTCATCCTCGACCTTGGTCATGGCGAATTGCTCGGCCAGCCCGGCATCGTCGAGGCGCGCTCCAAATGGGCTACCGTGCCGCTGATCGCGGTCTCCGACGAGTTGACGCCGGAGCAGACGCGGGTGCTGGTGCGCATGAACGCCTCGGATTGGCTGCACAAGCCGCTCGATGGCAAGGAACTGCTCAACGCAGTCACCTTCCACGACACCGGCAACCAGGGCACCAAGAGCCGGATCATCACCTTCATCGGCGCCAGCGGCGGCGCCGGCGCGACAACGCTCGCTCTTTCCGCAGCCGAATTCCTGGCATCGAAATCGACAGAGCGGGGGGCTTCCACCTGCCTGGTCGACCTCGATTTCCAGAGCGCCAATTGCGGCGCCTATCTCAACCAGTTCAACCAATTCGACCTTGGCGGCATCATCGGCCAGCCGGAACGACTCGACGTCGAGCTGATGGATGTCATCAAGCTGTCGCGCCCGTCCGGGCTGACGCTCTATTCCTTCGAAAGGCCGCAACTGCCTTTCGAGCCGCAGGGCGCCGATTTCGTGTTTCGGCTGCTGGACCTCGTCGCCTACCGGTTCGACGACATCGTCATCGATCTGCCGAACATCGAGACGCCCTGGCACAATTCGGTGCTGTCGACGAGCGATGAGATCTTCATAGTCTTTGAGCTCAACGTCGCCTCGCTGCGGCAAGGCAAGCGGCTCTATAAGAAGATCCGTGAGTTGCGTGGCAATGCGGTCAGCATCACGCTGGTCGCCAACAAGCACAAGCGCAAATGGTTCGGGAATCACTTTTCGCGCAGCGAACTCGAAAAGATTTTCAAGGCGCCGCACATCAAGTCGGTCGCGCTGGACAATGCACTTCTGGCTGATGCCTTGAACCGTGCTATCCTGCCCGCGGAGGTGGATGGGCGTGCACGCTTCAACAAGGATCTGAAGCGGATGTTCAAAGAGCGGCTCGATGACGCTGCCAAGTAAGTATCGGATCGTCCAAGGATTGGCCGGCGCCTGCGTCATGGGCGTGGCGCTGGCGATGTCCGTCCAGGACTTCGCCTGCGCGCGATCGGCACTTTCGGATCGGCCGCCACTGCCGGCAATGGGCCCCAGCCTGCGCAAGACTGTCGCCTTCGAAACCACGGAACAACCCGGAACGATCGTTATCCGCAAGGGCGAGAAAGCGCTCTATCTGGTGACCCGGCAAGGCCAGGCGCTTCGCTATCAGATCAGCGTCGGACGCGACGGATTTGGCTGGACCGGAGTCGTCAAGGTGGGCGCGAAGACCGAATGGCCGGAATGGCGACCGCCCCGGGAAATGCGCGCCCGCCAGCCGGAGCTGCCGGAAATGGTGCCTGCCGGTCCCTACAATCCACTCGGCGCGAGAGCCCTCTATCTGCTTCGGGACGGGCGTGACACGCTCTACCGCATCCATGGCACCAACGATCCCAAAGGTGTCGGCTTCGACGGAACATCGGGGTGTTTTCGCCTTACCAACACCGATGTGATCGATCTCTTCAAGCGCGTCGCGGTCGGCGCAAAGGTGGTGGTCCAATGACGATGATCAGCGAGCCGGACATGCCGGCAATCGAGATTGGGGCGGCAACCCACATTGAAGAGCAGGCTGCCGTTGGGAAACCGAGTGACAGAAGCCTGATCGGCGCTGTCGTCATCGGCACGTCCCTGATCACCTTGGTGAACATAATAGCCGCGGTTTATCTCTACCGCGGCATCAGCGATATGCGCTTTTTGGAAGGGCGCCTGGAGCAACTCGGGACGTTCGAACAACGAATCGGGGGCCGGCTGGATACGGTCAACAACGGTTTTCAGAGCCGATTTGAAAAACTGGACAGTCAACTGCAGAGCAGCTTCGGTGAAATCAACCGGAGCATAGCCAGGCTGGAACAGAACCAGCCAGTTGCCGGCGACGAAGTCATGTCGAGCGCAGCGGAACCTTCGATGGTCGCGACCAGCGCCGTGGCGGAGGCACCCACCGTTATCGATGGTGAAGACGCAACCGACCCCAGCGGTGTCGATGCGCCGCGTCAGCCCAAAAGGAGGATCGCAGCCGCAGCGCCTGCCCCAAGCCCCGACTACCAGCGCATACAGCAGGCCGACGGCAAGGTTTACTACCGAAAGATCAACTAGCGCTGGAAACCGTGGGGCTGCCCAGAGCATGATCCCGAAAAGTGGGAACCGGCTTTCGGAAAAGATCATGCTTAAACAAAGACATAGAGCCCCATTCCGATTCCATCGGGATGGAACAGGCTCTAGAGATCTCGCTGCAGGGCAACAAGCCGCGCGGCCAGCGCTTCGGACCGCTGTCGGGTTTCGCTGAGGAAGGCGACATGACAGTAGGCGCATGCTGTCACACCCAGAAACAGCACAAGGCTGTTCTTCAAGGTGAAATCGACCATTAGTGAGAATGGAAGACCACCGGGTACCGTGAATGAAGCGATCGTGCTCGCTGTTTCGGAATGGCTGGTGACAGCGATCATCAACCCGGCGAAAAGCAGGGCGACGTGATTGGCAAGGAAGAAGAAGGCAGCCGACCTTTTTGTGCGGCACGCCATCCAGCAGACGATCGATGCGGCGGCCAGCATCGAGGCATCAAGGACCATCGACGCCCCCAGATAGAGATCGATCTGTTGCCAGAACATCGTCGACAGGGGCCTTAGTTCAAGCCAAATCCGCCACATTGTCGGACTGGCCGGATAGGCTCCCAACAAGAAAGTCGCCATGCGCTCCCCTGCCAGAATCAGCAGGATCAGAGCTGGGAAGGCAAAGAGCATTGTCGACTTGCGCTTCATGTCACCCTCGACGATCTGGCATTCAAGATAGATTGCAGAGGTTGCGCGAGGATTAACGGAGCGTGGGTGCTGCTGCGGCAGTGCAGCCGACTGCTCATGGCTGCCTGCAAATCACGCAAGAGCCATTTGTGGATAGCGCAGCCCTTAGTTGTTTTGGCTGAGCACGAGCGTCACCACCTTCGGCTCGACTCGTTGCAGACATCGTTCCGGAATATTGGGCCACGTCGCTTTGGCGCATCCCTCGTTCGCGACTGGCGCCGGAGCAAGCGAGAGTTCTGAGTTACGGGCTTCGTCGGCCGTCGATAGGAACACCTGCGTAGCCAGCGCAGTCGCCATGGATACCTGGACGAGGATGAGGGCGTAAGCAAATCGTCTGATCATCCGCTCGCAACGCTCAATTCGCGAAGTGGTTCCAACGTCGCGCCGCGCCAGTGTTAACTCATTGCGAGACCAATCGGCGCGTTTAACGGTTCAGAGGGGCAGCCGTCCCACGTCGAGGCCGCATTTCGTGGGGAGTGAACAATTGGCCCGCGGTTGGAAGGTTGCCTTTTTGTTTCGGGCGCAGCTGCCCGTTCGCAGCGGATGCGGCTTTTTTCAATCCGACGGGATTTGGATCGGCGAGGTTGGCGCCGCGGCTATCGAGGTCCCAATTTTATCGGCCTGCATTTGACAGAGAGCCGACATTCATGCTCGGGAACACGCTGCAACCCGGGCGCCACCTTGTGCGAAGCTAGCGTCGAGGCCGACCTCGCCACCGCCACCGCCACCGCCGCAGCCGTGCCCGGGCCAGGGATCAAGGATCAGAGAATCTCGTCCGGTTTGGGATCGAGAGGGTCGTGCAGGTCCTCAAGGGACAGCGTCGCATAGCTGATATGCTGGCCGACCGCCAACTTCGTGTCGTCCGGTATGCCTGTGGCAAGAAGTGCCCGCAGCGTGGCATCAAGCTGATCCATGATCTCCTGAGCAGCGTCTGCAATCGCATGCGTGCCGTCCATGTCGCACCCCGTCACTGACCGCGTAGCGGTAGCACGATCGCCACAAGCTGTAAGCTTAGCCGTTTGAGAGGGAGTTCGCTGGCGGCGATTAGTTCGCGGGCAGCGCCGACTGGCAACTGCTACCCGAGGTCTGCAGGCGAGCACGCGAGCGCGGCCGGCAGAAACGCGCGCTGGCGAGGCGCCCTACCTTAGCTGGTAGGGCCAAGGTCTTAGATTATGACGCAAAGGTCTGATCGGTCCTGTTCGCCGACTGGGGCTGGCGCGACGTAGCACCAGCCCCACGTTGCCGTACTTGGATCGGCCCAAACTTCCAAAGTTCAGAGGCCCGAACGCACTCTAGGCGACGAATCAGGTCGCGGCAGCGCAAACGGTATGGCCGACCGCACCATGACCATTGAGCGTGGCGCAAAGGCCGGTGAACTGACCGCCCACCCAAACACCGATGGCGATGATCACAAGGATCGACGCCGCGGCGATAATGCCGATAAGGATAGAGTACTCGACCATGGCAGCCCCGTTTTCATCGTCGCGGAACTGCCGGGCCATCGTCATGAGCTTCTTCATTTGACTTCCCCCTGTTACCGATTTTATCCGGACAGGGGGTGCTCGCAAGCTCAACCACCCGGTCCCGATGAATATCCTGTGCCGGGATGGTGCAGTGAGTCAATAATCCGTTAAGTCATTGTTAACATTTGACCTTCCGACGACGTCTCTTTGTCGTATCGTTTCCTAATATAAGGGATTGATAATGCTGGCTTTCTTGGCCAGCTTAACCATTCCATGCAAATGCTTGTGACAGGTCAAGCGCTGACATATCCTCTTATATCAACTGGCCGTTGATACTCGAAACAAGTATCAATCCCAGAACGGGATTTAGGACGGGATCCGGCAAATCGTCTCGCAGGCCAGCCCGTTGCCATCGCCATCCAGATGATCTGGACCCCACGGGCAGTTCTTGAGGTGCCAGGCAGCATCTTCACACGAATACATCTGTGAGCAGGCCAGCACGGGCTCGCAGGAACGGTTCACAAAGCCTTGGGGTTTTGGGTCAGGCTGATGGCGTTCGAATTGGTGCAGCACGAGTTGCGTTACAAAAGCGGCCACCGCTGCCGCCAGGAGGAGCAATAGCTTATTTTCGGAAACCCGTCGCCAAAACGCCATCAATGCCCCGCTTTTCGCCAGCCGGCCGCATCGGCCGTGCTACAGAACCACCGCTCTCCGTCCTTCAACAGGTTGATCAGGAAGCGTTGTCGGGAGTTGTAGCTGGCGTTGCAGTCCACGAGCGCGGGGTAGATCTGAAAGGCCAGGAGGCCGACAATCACCGCGATGCCGGCGACGACCTTTGCTAGATAGAACCACCGTCGACGGAGCTTTTTATGTCGAAGGCCTTTTCGCCAACGATCAGCCTGGTCGGCACCAATATCGAGTTTCACGTCCGACCCCTTACGCGGGCTGGAGCATCCCAAACGATGCCACAGCATCCTCGCTTGATCGGCCGGAATGTGCGCGCATCCTCAGCACGAGCAGCCGCGCGGCGGCAAACGGCGTCATGGCCAGGAAGGCGAACGTGACGGCCAGGAAGACAGACGGAATGCAGATCATCCCTCCAGGATCGAAGCAAACAGATTCCATGACGTTCCACCGTTACCCTTGGTGGCCTCCTCACGCCGTGCGCTAAGGATGGTCCTGCTCTTTTCCAAAAGCAAGGGATTGCTAATATGTCTCGCTGGAGATGGGGCATAGGGATGCTGAAACCTAGGAAGCCGCAGAAGGTCTATCATAGGCGGCGCGTCACTCGCTGCCGTTGTGGGCCTCTTGATATATTTGATAGGGTCGGGTTAACCGGCGCCGCCGCTGGCCGCGAAGTCCGACAACTTGGTCATGTTTCCGGCAACGCCCGTGCGGCCTTGGTCAAATCTTAATGGGAGGGAATCGTGAGAGTAATATTTATCGTAAGTCGAAATTTCTGTGGGGCAGCAGTGTTGGCATTGGCCTGCTCTATTTCCGTATCGGCCTCGGCAAAAACTTGCAACGTACAATGCCAGCTAACTGCATTGCAAAAAAAGGTAGATGATCTCCAGGCACAAGTAACTATTGACGCTGATACGGTGAAGGCACTTCAGGAAAAAGTGAGAAGCCTTCCCAACGCAGGTCTCTTGAATCACGTTGTGTTGAAGTCCACCAACAATCCGACGCTCTGCCTGGTGCAGCAAACGCCAGGCACCGGGGTCGCGATGGCAACGTGTCAGAATAGCAGTCTGGAGAAGTTCGACATGGTTCAGTGAGCCTTTAGTCTCAGTTCAACTAGGGCCGAATCGCCGCACCCGAAACTCTGCTCTACCACCGAGGCGATGACGGTGGCGCTGCTGTGGCTGCTGGCGAACCCTGACAGGATCATTCCGAAGATGTCGGCCGGGGAAGAGGCGGCGGATCAGAAGCGCGTCGAGATCGCGCGCAAGGGCGCGAGAACGCCAAGCGCCGGCGGCGGATCAAGGCGGTGGGCGATCACGCGGAAGCATCACTTTGAAAAGGCGAATATTCCGTCGGTCGCCTTTTCGAGGTCGTCCGTCTAAGTGGCTGGTCAGGTCGCAGCCGCGCAAGTTGTGTGCCCGACAAAGCCCTGGCCGTTGAGCGTGGCGCAAAGGCCGGTGAACTGACCGCCGACCCAAGCGCCGATAGCAATGATCACCAGGATCGATGCTGCGGCGATGATGCCGATAAGGATCGAGTACTCGACCATGGCCGCGCCGGTTTCATCGTCGCGGAATTGGTTGGCGATGCCAATTAGAGTGTTCATCAGGCTGCTCCCCTTCACGCTCATTCGGACGCGGGCACAATATGACTCCAGCCGAGGTTGAGAGCAAGGAGAGCAGCGGCGCGGTGTCGTCACTTTTTCCTAGCTAGGAAGACGGCCACGATCGCCGCCAGCTTCAATTTCATCCGTGGCGACATATCGCTCAGCAAAACAAGCGTCTTCCATCCACCAGCCGGCGCATGAGAGACTGACCACCGACGCGCGGTGACGTGCTATAGCGGGCGTCACAGTCTAAGAGCGCAGGGCCGAACTGCAGGGCCAGAACTCCAATGATCGCCGAAATGCCGGTACTTTCGACGGTTATAGCGATTGTTTGCCCGATCGACCTTGCCCACGCCCCTCGCTCCCCTCAGGGAGAATGCTTCCGTTGCGCGAGAGAGTCCAGATATCGTCGAGCGCGGCAGCAAGAGGCACGGAATTTGCGACTCCATCATCATATCAGGGAGAGGAGCCAAATGATGCGTCAAGATGGAACGACAGCGCGAAAAGTGGCAACACGGTACGTGCCAGAATGGCGCTTCAACAAGAGAACGTTTGAGCTTCCGTACCTCATGAAGCTCGGCAACATTGGCCGCCAGGAAGCGCTCGCTTTGATCGCTAGGCATAGTGGGGACAGAGACAAAATCACTGCCGAGCTGTTTTCGCAGAGAGGTCGATCACAATAGCTTTCGCTTCGGCGCTGTAGGGGACAGCGGCTGGCGGAAACGCGCGCAGGCGGGGCGCTACTTTGCCCTGATATGGCGTCGGCCGTTGCCGCTGCTCCCGCGAGACGTGCGGAGAGGCGCCGGCACCAAATCCAAACGGTGATAAGAATTCCTAGCCGCCGGCACCCACCGCCAAGCCCGCTGCCTCACGGTGGCGGGCCCCTTGATCGATGAAGGGAGGGAAATGCAAACCCGGCTCTACACTCTCGCCTACCTTACAAACTCCGCTCCCGTGATCCGGGGAGGAGCCTTGCAATAACTATAGTCACCTAGGTCACTTCCGGCGGACACCTTGGCAGAATTCGCTTCTTCGCGGCACGCGCCTGCCGTCAGGGTGATGTAGTGCGCCCTGATAGCAGACGACTTGCAACTGTTTTCTAGCACGTAACCGCTGCCCCCTAGACCATCGCCCTTTCGGCCGCGTCTCCAAGAGACATATGACGCGGCCGCGTCTGTGCATTTCGCAGCCGATCGTTTTGATTCTCCAGATGGGCTTGCTGCGGCAGTCTGGCAATACGTCTTCACCATGCCCTCACCGATACGAATTAGTTCCTTGGCCTGAGGAGACTCCCTCATTGGTTGCTGGTTATATTTGCTGTTGGCGTAATGAGAATTCCAGCATTGGTTGAAACGATTATTAGACTCTCGATCATTTATCCAATATCGCAAATTCTCTTTCGCCGATGCGCAGTCCTTCACCTGCGGAACATTAGTCGGGCCCATCAGACTGCTACAATTATCACCAGCAGAAGCTGAAAGCGTCCCCATCAAATACATCAATGCTGTCACCAGGAGACGTATCATCTGAGCGCCCTTGTGTTGGAGATCCTGCCCCTGCTGCCATGTTCTCCTTCGCCAGTTCGAAATGCAAGTGAAGGCTCGATCCTGCTTGCCCCGCTTCGATTTGTCGTCAGCCGTCGATCACTGCTGTCACATCCAAGGTCGCACAGACTTACCAATAGTCGCAGGAAATCCCCGGAATAGCGAGCAGAACAGCCGGTGAACGAGTTGCTACGCTTTTGCAACGCAACGCTACGGTATGAGACGGGACAGCCTAGCACGGTAGGCCCGCGCAAGAGGCGCAACCCGTTGACAGACAAGGATTTAATAGTATCGAACAGGAAGGGGAGGGACATCGGCAACCGAATTTCAAGACCGGTGCCTCAATCCTATGAATCCGTTCACTAGAGTAGGAAGCAGACTGCCCGGCAACCGGTAGCCTCCGCGCGAGCGCTTGTGCCAGGCAGCACCGGGAGCGACTACGAAATCCGATCGGAGAGCCACTCTAGCCACGGTCATTTTTGGCAAAACAGACGGAATCAACGCCCAGCGTCCGCCTGTGTTCGCGGGCGTATATTCGATGCACATTCGACCTATCGAGGTAAGGGCACACTAAGTGCTTGAAATTGCTGGTACGCCCAAGGGGGAATCGAACCCCTGTTACCGCCGTGAAAGGGCGCCGGGCGGTGCCTTCCGTCACGCTGATCGCGGCAATCATCAGAACAGGTCCGTAGCGAAACCAGATTTTGTAGATATGCTGTAGATCAGCCGTTTTCCGGCGTTTTTTAGGATCGTCTAAGCCTTTGAAAAGATTGGCTCCCCGGGCCGGATTCGAACCAGCGACCAACCGGTTAACAGCCGGTTGCTCTACCACTGAGCTACCGGGGAACAGAGCTCTCATGTGAGTGGCGCAGCCTATAGCTGCCCTTTTCGGCTTTGCAAAGCAGCATTTCGCATTTTTTCGCGGCTTTTTCGCCCGGCGGTTTCTCGCAATCGTCGACTGCTGCCCTCATATTAGCCGTCTTGGCAGGGGCACGGAACCGAAAAGGCGATTGCAGCCTTACCCGCAGATGACTTTTATTCCTTGGGAAACGGATCAACTTTCGACATGACTGCAGCAGGCGACAACCAGGCACCGGCGCGGAAAATCACGGTGTTCGGCCGTGAGTTCACCATGCCGCGTTCGCGTGGCCTCCGAATCGCGATCGGCGTCGTGCTGGTCTTCTTCGGCATTCTCGGCTTCCTGCCGATCCTGGGCTTCTGGATGATCCCGCTCGGCCTGCTGGTGCTTTCCTACGAGTTCGCCCTGGTGCGCCGCCAGCGGCGCCGGTTCGTCGTATGGTGGGAGCGGCGGCGGCGGCCGAACTGAGAGTTTAGTGGCCCGAGCGCTTTTCCAGGCCCTCGCAGATGTCCTTGAGAACAGCCGCGACTGAAGCCAGGCGCGCGCGATCGTGCGGCGAAAGGCGGCTCGCGCCTTCGATGCTGAGGCGGTCGATGGCGTGACGCGCAAGCTCCTCGCATCGCAGCAGCGCCAATCTGCGCGATGCGGTCGTTTCCCGGTCTGCCACGGCCCGACGCATGGCGACTCCCTCCTGTTTACCTAACGCAAGATTGCGGTTTCGAGTTTCTTAGCAACCGCAGACCATGCCTTGCATGTTTAACAATTGCCTAAAGTGGCGGTCGCGGCCGGCGCGGCGACAATTCGAGACACGGAATGCGCCGTGGCCGCTTGACGGCATTTTCGCCGCAACCTATTGGAACCGGGTGGAACGCCGGGAGCAACGAGGCCTCGTGGCGGAGTGGTTACGCAGAGGACTGCAAATCCTTGCACCCCGGTTCGATTCCGGGCGAGGCCTCCAAATGCCCGAGCTCCCGCGCGTCAGCGCCGGGAGCTTGAAGTTCCGGTCGAAATGAACCGCGGTGTTGGCGCGGCAAGCGGATTGGTTGGGACATGAGCGCTGATTTCTCCGAACGCCGGGTGAAGATGGTCGACGGCCAGGTGCGCACAACCGACGTGACCAACGCGCCACTGCTGGACGCCATGCTTTCGGTGCCGCGCGAGGCCTTTGTCGGCGCCGGCCAACGCGATCTCGCCTATATCGACGAAGACATCCGCATATCCGACGGCGCCGATGGTGGCGGTGCGCGCTACCTGATGGAGGCTTCGCCGCTTGCCAAGCTGCTGCAGCTGGCCGAAATCGACGCCAGCGATTCGGCGCTCGATGTCGGCTGCGGGACCGGTTATTCCACCGCTTTGCTGTCGCGGCTGGCAAGGTCCGTGGTCGGGCTGGAGAGCGACCCGGCGCTGGCGGAAGCCGCCGGAGCGACGCTTTCGGCGCAGGGCTGCGACAACGCAACCGTGGTCACCGGGCCGCTGCCGCAAGGTCATGCCGCCAAGGCGCCCTACAATGTGATTCTCATTGGCGGCAGTGTCGAGGACGTGCCGGCGGCGCTGCTCGACCAACTCGCCGAAGGCGGCCGTCTGGTCGCCGTAGAGGGGCAGGGCAATGCGGGCGTGGCCCGGCTGTTTTTCAAAAACGGGGGGGTTGCAACCGGAAGACGGGCATTTAATGCGGCAATTAAGCCACTACCTGGATTTGAACGTGTTCGCGCGTTCGAATTCTGAGCGATTTTGCCTTGCAGCAAAAGCGCTGTCATGTTCGCTTGCATTTGAACCATCGTTGCTGATTTGCATCACCGGGCATTCCGGGGGCTATCGGCGGGGGAACGATAGATGATAAATGCGCGGCGCCGGCTGATCGTAAGAGAGGCTGGCGTGGCGCAGTTCCCATGCAAAACGAATGAGGGAAATAACGTGCCGTCCTTTCGAAAGAGCCTTTTTACCGCCTTTCTCCTTTCCGCGACCGTGCTTTCGCCGTTGGCTGCTTCCGCGGAAACCATCACCGGCGCGCTTTCAAAGGCCTACCAGTACAATTCGCAGCTGAACTCCGCCCGCGCCGGCGTGCGTGTCACCGACGAAGGCGTGGCCATCGCCAAGTCGGGCTGGCGCCCGACCATCAATGGGTCTGCGTCAATCGACTACTCGAGCAGCCACGTCAACGGCACGAACTCGAGCGCGCGGTTGACCACCGGCAATTTTGGCGTCCAGATCAATCAGACGCTGTTCGACGGATTTCAGACCAGGAACAACGTCGCCGCCGCCGAAGCACGGGTCAGCGCCTCGGTCGAGAGCCTGCGCAACACTGAAGAGAACATCCTGTTCAACGCGGCAAGCGCCTACATGGACGTGATTCGTGACCGGCAGGTGGCTGTGCTGACCGAACAGAACCTGCAGTTCCTGACCGAGCAGGCGCGTGCGGCACGCTCGCGTTTCGAGGTCGGCGAAGGCACGCGCACCGACGTCGCCCAGGCCGACGCCTCGCGTTCGGCCGCGGTGGCGCAGTTGAGCGCCGCCCGTGCCCAGGCACTGGCAAGTGCGGCGACCTACCACCAGATCGTCGGCGATGAGCCGGGCAAGCTCAAAGGCGCTTCGCCACTGGCGAAGCTTTTGCCGAGGAGCCTCGACGCGGCGATCTCGATCGCGGCGGCCGAGCATCCGGCCATCCTCTCCACCCAGCACCTTGTCGACGCGGCGGCGTTTTCAGTGAAGTCGCAAGAGGGTGCCCTGCTGCCGCAGCTTTCCGCCAGTGCCGGCGTTTCCAGCGCCTATCGCAACACCGTTCCCGGCGCCCTGAGCACGCAGGACGGCACGACCAATTCGGCAAGCATCGGGGCGACGCTGACCATACCGATCTATTCGGGCGGCCGCACCGAGGCATTGGTTCGCCAGTCGAAGGAATCGCTTGGCCAGGCCCGGATCGAAGTCGATGTCAGCCGCGACCAGGTGCGTCAGGCCGTGACTTCGGCATGGACGCAATACACCGCCGCGCAAGAGAGCGTCGCGGCCAACCGGCAGGTCATCGCCGCCGCGCAGCTGGCTCTGAACGGCGTCATCGAAGAGCGCAATGTCGGCCAGCGCACCACGCTCGACGTGTTGAACGCCCAGAACGATGTCATCAGCGCCAAGATCAACCTTGCGACGTCCGAGCGCGATGTGGTGGTGGCGAGCTATGCCATCCTTTCGGCCATGGGCCGCCTGTCGGTCGATCGTCTCGCTTTGCAGGTGACGAAGTACAAGCCTGAAGAGCACTACAAGGCAGTCAAGGACAAGTGGACCGGCCTGCGTACGCCGGACGGTCGCTGATCCCAAGCCTGTTCAAATCCTGCCCCGGATTCAAAGTGTTAGAGCGCTGTGCGTCGTGAAGACGCCGGCGCTCTAATCTGTTGAAATCCAACATCTCCCCAGATTGGGGATTCTCCGATGGCGATCCGTCGGTTACCCTGTCGCCATGATTCGTGTCCGGCTTTGCCGAACAGGAAATCTGCAACGGGTCACAAGGGCGGCGGATGTGACGATGGCGACGGCAAGCAGCGCACAGCGCGAACCTTCCATGGAAGAGATACTGGCTTCCATCAGGCGGATCATCGAAGACAGCGACTCTGGCCGCAAGCAGCCGGGTGAAGCAGAGGAATTGCGCCAGGATCTCGAGCCGGCGCCGTCGGCCGGGCCGGCATCGGATGTGGATACATTCCGCAGCGAGCTGCATGCCGAAACCGCTACCAGGAAGCCGGCTACGCTGGCGGAGGTGCAGGCGCAACTGGGCGAGCCGGTGATCGCGCGCATGGAAACACCGGTGCGCTTCGACCTTGCCCCGGCGAAGGCGCCGGAGATGCTTGCCCCCAACACTCCTGCTGCTGCGACCGTTGCCCCCACGACCTTGGCCGAGGTGAGCGCCAGGATCGCCGCCGAGTTCGCCCCGGCAGCAAGCGCAGAGGCGCCCGCGACAGCAAGGGTTGCGGAAACGAGTGACAGCATCGTCACCGATTGGCGGCGCGAGATCGCCGCCGTGGGCGAGCAAAAAACCGTGACCGTGGCCAGGCAGGACAAGGTGGAGACGCCAATGCCCGATGTCGAACCGGAGGTCGAGTTTTTTTCGGAAGAGCTGGCAGCCGAGTCCGCTTTCGAGCCGACGTCTTCGCGCGATGAGCCGACGCCTGCACGCGGCGAGCCGACGCATACGCGCGGCGAGCCGACGCTTCCGCGCGGTGAGTTGGCGCGCCAGGCCGCCGGCGATCCACCGTCCGCACGTGCGGCAATCCTTTCGGAACGCGCTGGCCGGCAGGTTGCTGCGGCCTTCGGCGAGCTTTCCGATGCGTTTGCCAGCCGCAGCAAGAAAACCTTCGACGAGATGGCCGAAGAGATGCTGAGGCCGATGCTGCAGGACTGGCTGGACAACAATCTGCCGACGCTGGTCGAACGGCTGGTGCGCGAGGAAATCGAGCGCGTGGCGCGCGGCGGGCAGTAATTTCGCGGATCAATCGGGGATGAAGAGCGCGGCCTGCGGGCGGCGCTTTTTTGCTTCCGGATTCAACCGCTCTCCGCCGACGTGGCGAAGGCGATCAGGTTGCCTTCAATATCGCTGAAGGTGCGGGCGCTGCGCCTTTTCCTAAGCAATAGGATACTGCTACCGTTGATCGATGGATCGCGAGCGGACCTACAGTTACAGGCTGAGAGCAGAGGTCCCCATGCTCACCGATAAGGAGCATGCAGATGTCGTGCGTGATGCGCATAACACGATAGACGCAGTGATGGCCTATCGCGCCAAAACCGGGGCATCCTTGGAAGAGGCGCGAAAAGCACTGCCCAATCCCTCGGCAGATCGAAAACTCACCGGCTTCAAACTATGGACCGTGTACGACGTCTTCTATGTCCGCCGTTCCGACTACGGCCCCGACTGCCCGGCATGCGGAAAGCCATACCGGACGCCGAGGGCGAAGTTTTGCGCCGAGTGTGGACACGGCCTTCCGTTGTAATGACCAGGACCACGCTTATTTGCCTGTGATGAACCAGGACGGCCCTTGTGGTTGACTTGGCCAAAACCTTCCGATTTACACCGGACCCAACAAACTCCCGACAGTGCGGACCGTTTCCCATGCTCGAAAAAACCTACGACGCCAAAACCGTCGAGCCCAAGATCGCCAAAATCTGGGAAGAGGCCGATGCGTTTCGTGCCGGTGCAGGCGCCGAGGAGGGGGCTGAAGCCTTCACCATCGTCATCCCGCCGCCCAACGTCACCGGCTCGCTGCATATGGGGCACGCGCTCAACAACACGCTGCAGGACATATTGGTGCGCTTCGAGCGCATGCGCGGCAAGAACGTGCTGTGGCAGCCGGGCATGGACCATGCCGGCATCGCCACGCAGATGGTGGTCGAACGCCAGCTGATGGAAAAGCAGATCCATCGCCGCGACCTGACGCGGGAAGAGTTCATCGACAAGGTGTGGGAGTGGAAGGCCGAATCCGGCGGCGCCATCTTCAACCAGCTGAAGCGGCTCGGCGCCTCGGCCGACTGGAGCAGAGAACGCTTCACCATGGACGAGGGCCTGTCCAAGGCAGTGCTCGAAGTCTTCGTGACGCTCTACAAGGAAGGGCTGATCTACAAGGACAAGCGCCTTGTGAACTGGGACCCGAAGCTGTTGACGGCGATCTCCGATCTCGAGGTCGAGCAGCAGGAGGTCAACGGCAATCTCTGGCACTTCCGCTATCCGATCGAGGGCGAGGTCTTCGACCCGGAAAACCCGAAGACGTTCATCACCGTGGCGACGACGCGGCCCGAGACGATGCTGGGCGACACGGCAGTCGCCGTGCACCCGGATGACGAGCGCTTCCGGCGTCTGGTCGGCAAGAACATTGTGCTGCCGATCGTTGGCCGCAAGATCCCAGTGGTGGCGGATGAGTATTCCGATCCGGAAAAAGGCTCGGGCGCGGTCAAGATCACGCCGGCGCACGACTTCAACGACTTCGAGGTCGGCAAGCGCCATAAATTGCCGGCGATCAACATCCTGACCATCGAGGCGGCGGTAAGCCTCAGGGATAATGAGGATTTTCTCGCCGGCCTCGAGGTGACGCCGGAGCGCCAGGCGATCTGGGACGAGCTCAACGGGCTCGACCGTTTCGTTGCGCGCAAGAAGGTCGTCGAGCTGATGGAAGCCGGCGGCTTCCTGGAAAAGGTCGAGCCGCATCGGCATGCCGTGCCGCATGGCGATCGCGGCGGCGTGCCGATCGAGCCGTTCCTGACCGAGCAGTGGTATGCCAACGCGGCGGAACTGGCCAAGCCGGCGATCGCCTCGGTGCGCGAGGGTCGTACCAACTTCGTGCCGAAGAACTGGGAAAAGACCTATTTCGACTGGATGGAGAACATCCAGCCCTGGTGCATCTCGCGCCAGCTGTGGTGGGGTCACCAGATACCGGCCTGGTACGGCCCCGACGGGCGCGTCTTCGTCGAGAAGACCGAGGAAGAGGCGCTGGGCGCCGCGGTTGAATACTATCTGGCCCTGGAAGGGCCGTGGAAAGCCTGGGTCGAGGACAAGCTTGAGAACTTCAAGCCAGGCGAGATCCTGACCCGCGACGAGGATGTGCTCGACACCTGGTTTTCTTCGGCGCTGTGGCCGTTCTCCACGCTGGGCTGGCCCGACCAGACGCCGGAGCTGAAGACCTATTACCAGACCGACGTGCTGGTGACCGGCTTCGACATCATCTTCTTCTGGGTCGCCCGCATGATGATGATGGGCCTGCATTTCATGGATGAGGAGCCGTTTCACACCGTCTATGTCCACGCGCTGGTGCGCGACAAGAACGGGCAGAAGATGTCGAAGTCGAAAGGCAACGTCATCGATCCGCT
Organism: Mesorhizobium sp. P2_E10; assembly: GCF_056404235.1. NCBI lineage: Bacteria > Pseudomonadati > Pseudomonadota > Alphaproteobacteria > Hyphomicrobiales > Phyllobacteriaceae > Mesorhizobium > Mesorhizobium sp. P2_E10. The sequence continues at coordinate 232,034 of NZ_JBFUEK010000008.1, read as the reverse complement.
CGATCTCATCGACGAATACGGCGCCGACGCGCTGCGCTTCACCTTGACGGTGATGGCGGCGCAAGGGCGTGACGTGAAGCTCGATCCGGCGCGCATCGCCGGCTATCGCAACTTTGGCACCAAGCTGTGGAACGCGACGCGTTTTGCCGAGATGAACGAAGTCGCGCGCAACGACGGTTTCTGGCTGAACGATGCCAAGCTGGCGGTCAATCGCTGGATCCTGACCGAGCTGACGCGGGCCGCGCGGGAAATAACCGACGGCATCACCAGCTATCGCTTCAACGAGGCGGCGGGGGCTGCCTACCGCTTTGTCTGGAACCTGTTCTGCGACTGGTACCTGGAACTATTAAAGCCGGTGTTCATGGGCACGGACGAGGCCGCCAAGGCCGAGAGCCGCGCCTGCGTCGCCTTCGTGCTCGACGAGATCTACAAACTGCTGCATCCGATGATGCCGTTCATGACCGAAGAGCTGTGGGCGCAGACCACCGGCGAGGGCAAGGAGCGCCCGTCGCTGCTGTGCCACGCCAGGTGGCCGTCGCCTGATTTCGAGGACGCGGAAGCGGCGGCCGACATCAACTGGCTGGTCGACCTCGTCTCCGGCATCCGCTCGGTGCGCTCGGAAATGAACGTGCCGCCGGCGGCGATCGCGCCGCTGATGGTGATCGGCGCCAACAAGGTGACGCACGAGCGGCTCGAACGTCAGGCGTCGGCGATCAAGCGGCTGGCGCGGGTCGGTGACATTTCGCTGGTCGACGCGGCACCCAAGGGCTCCGCCCAGATCGTGCTCAACGAAGCGACGATTTGCCTGCCGCTCGGCAGTCTGATCGACGTCGCAACGGAGGCGGCTCGGCTGCAGAAGGAACTGGCCAAGGTGACCGAGGAAATCGCGCGCCTGCACAAGAAGCTGTCCAACGAGAAGTTCGTCGCCAGCGCGCCGGCCGAGATCGTGGACGCCGAGCGCGAGAAACTCGCCGAATACAGCGATGCTCAGGAGAAGCTTTCGGTGGCGCTGACCCGGGTGCGGGAGGCCGGCTGAGCGGTCGGATTCGTGAGGCTGGACCTGCCGACGACGACGTCGTTTTGCCTCAAAAACAGGCATTCCGTAGCGTTAATATTGACGTAAACGGAAAGTTTCCGCCCCATTGTTGCCATAATGTAACAATGGGGCCGAATACCGCCAAAAACGCTGTTTTTTGGGCCCTTTCGGCGCGATTTCCTGATTTTTTCTGCTGATTGTCGGCCAGATGGCCATTTTCGCGTGCTACCGCTCTGGTCGGCACTTTGTCGAAAATACGTTCAGCAGAGGCGTACATGTACGCCTATTGAATTCGTTATTGCACCGTTAACCCGAATTGGTTCTAGCTTGGTCCACTAGTATTTCGGGGAGGACAATCATGAACAATTTGCGAATGAAAGCGCTGCTGGGGGCGGGGTGCTTTTCGCTGGCTTTGATCGGGACTGCGCATGCCGGCGGTCTGGAGCGTGGCGGCTACAACATCGATCTTCTGTTCGATCCGGCGCCGGTCGCTGGGGAATTTTCCGGCACCTATGTGATGCCCGAGCGGAAATTGAAGAACGCAGTCGACACATCACCTGCCAATGGCAGTCCGGGGGGCGGCAATGGTAACAGCCTTCCAAATTCGGCTCACGATACGGAAAGCTATTTCGTTCCGCGGATCGGGTTCAAGGCGGCCGTTGGCCAACAGATCGATTGCATGGCGGACTACTCACAGCCTTGGGGTGCGCACACCAACCCCGGAGCTAACTGGGCGGGCGCCAACAGCAACATAGAAACCAAGATCAACAGCGATAACTACGCCGCCACTTGCTCCTACAAAATGGATGTCGGCAAAGGGCAGCTTCGCTTTATCGGCGGTGTTTTTTACCAGGAAGTCGACGGGTTCAAGGAACGCATGGTGCAGTTCCCGCCATTTGCGCTTGGCACCGGTGTCGGTCGTATCGACCTAAAGGGCGATGGAGTCGGCTGGCGTATTGGCGCCGCCTATGAAATTCCGGAAATCGCGCTTCGCGCCAGCTTGGTTTACAACAGTGCTGTCAATCTCGGCGACATCACCGGCAACGTGAATCTCACACAGGTCAATGGAGCCATAGTTCCTGTCGTCGGCACCGCGTCGATGCCAGCGTCCGTTGAATTCAAGGTGCAGTCCGGCGTCGCGCCCGGTTGGCTCGCTTTCGGTTCGGTAAAATGGGTCGATTGGAGCACGCTGCAAATCGTCAATTTCTGCCAGGTCGGAGCCCCAGGCCCCTGTACCTACGGAAACCTTGGCGGCGGCGTCGGTTTCGTAACATCCCTCGATTTGCTGTATCGTGACGGCTGGACTGTGTCCGGTGGTGTCGGCCACAAGTTCAATGACCAATGGAGCGGCGCGGCGACCCTTACTTGGGATCGCGGGACGAGCACGGGACTAGGAACGCAGAGCGACACATGGACGGTGTCGGCCGGTGCAGCCTACACGCCCAGCAAAAACGTCGAGGTCCGTTTCGGTGGCGCGGTTGGCGTCCTGACCAGCGGTTCGTCGGGCGTGGTGCTTGACTCAAGTGGCATTCCACACGGAACCGACGTTTCATACTCGTTCGGCAACGACCTGATCACCGCTCTTTCGGCGTCGGTGAAGGTGAAGTGGTAACCAATTCGAATTGAACGACAAAAAGGCCGGGCATTGCCCGGCCTTTTTGTTTGCCTGGACTTTCCGGTGCCTCAACGGCCGGCGGTATTGAAACAGCCATTTCCGTTGTGTTGATCTTGACGTAAACGGAAGTTTTTGCCCCATTGTTGCCATAATGTAACAAGGACGCCGATTGCCCTGCAAAACCATCATTTTTTAGCCCTTTCAAGCAGTTCTTGCAGATTTTTGCCGATCGATTGCGCTCAGGCGGGTGTTTTTTCGGCCCGAGGGCTTTGGCCGGCCCTCTGTCGAAAAATGCGCGGCCAACGTGTACGTGTACGCCCCACAAATTCGTTGTTGCGCCGTTCAGCCGAATTGGTTCTAGCTTGGTGAATTGGTATTTCGGGGGAAAGAATCCATGCGCAATTTGCGACTGAAGGCACTGCTGGGGGCGGGGTGCTTTTCGCTTGCGATGATCGGCTCGGCCATGCACCCGGCGCATGCCGGCGGTATCGAGCGCGGCGGCTACGACATCGATCTTCTGTTCGACCCGGCGCCCTTCGCCACGGAGGCCGAAGCGACCTTTGTGATGCCGGACCGCAAGCTCAAGAACGCGGTGGATACCGACCCGTCAGATGGAACGTTGACGGGTCTGAGTACGGCCAAAGATAGCGAGAGCTATTGGGTGCCACGCATCGGCGCCAAGGCCCAGATCGTCCAGGGCGTAGACTGCATGGTGGATTATTCCCAGCCGTGGGGGGCGCATACCGCACCCGGTCAGTGGAATGGCGCCCAGTCCAACATGGAAACCGAAATCAAGAGCAACAACTACGCCGCTACCTGCTCCTACAAGATGGATGCCGGCAAGGGCCAAATTCGCTTCATCGGCGGCGTCTTCTATCAGGAAGTTTACGGTTTCAAGGAAAGCCTTGTATCGCCGCTGGTCCCCAATTTCGGCGGCACGGGCCGTGTCGATCTGGACAGCAGCGGCTGGGGCTGGCGGGCCGGCCTTGCTTATGAAATCCCCGAGATCGCCCTGCGCGCCAGCCTCGTTTATAATTCGCAAGTGAAGCTCGACAACATTTCGGGCACGCTCGACCTGACGAATGTCGGCGGGACCGTCATCCCGATCTATGGCGAAGCGTCGATGCCGGATTCGGTGGAATTCAAGCTTCAGTCGGGTATTGCGCCTGGCTGGCTAGCATTCGGCTCAATCAAATGGGTCAACTGGAGCGTGCTGCAGAGCATTCCAATCTGCTCTGTGGCTTCCAAACCTTTGGCTTGCACCACGGTTTCCCCCTTCGGTATCCGGATGACTTCGCTCGACTTGATGTATCGTGACGGCTGGACGGTCACTACCGGCATCGGCCACAAATTCAACGATCGGTGGAGCGCAGCTGGCCAGATTTCGTGGGATCGCGGCACCTCACACGGTTATGGAAGCCAGACCGATACCTGGACCTTGGGCGGTGGCGTTGCCTATTCGCCGAGCCCGAACGTCGAAATTCGTCTGGCCGGCGCGATCGGCGTGCTGACCAGCGGCCATTCCGGGACCCTGACCGATGAGAACGGCTATGTGGCCGGCACCGATGTCAGCTACGACTTCGGCAACGATATGGTCACGGCGATTTCGGGTGGCATCAAGATCAAGTTCTAAGCCTCTGAAAATGCGATCAAAAGGCCGGGCATTGCCCGGCCTTTTTCTTTTGCAGTGGCAGCGTCGTGCCAAGCCGCCAGGCGCCTGCTTTGCAAATCCCCAGCACAACCGTCGCCTCTTACGATTGTGATGTTTTGGCAACAGTTTCTGAACAACCCTCGCGCCGCAAAGTGACTCAGGGGAATTGCCTATTTCCCGCCATAAACCCGGCGCACCTCAAACCTGTCTCGGGACACGCGCCAGAAGGCTCGGCGATGAGGCAGGCCGCACCGCCCGCGGCAAGGAAGAGTATGGACGCCAGAGTCGTTTCCAAGGCCAAGCTGCCCAGCCGCCATGTGACCGTTGGTCCGGCGCGTGCGCCGCACCGTTCCTATCTCTATGCGATGGGGCTGTCGGCGGCCGAGATCGCGCAGCCTCTGGTTGGCGTCGCCAGCTGCTGGAATGAAGCAGCACCTTGCAACATTTCGCTGATGCGCCAGGCGCAGGTGGTCAAGAAGGGCGTGGCGGCCGCCAACGGCACGCCGCGCGAATTCTGCACCATCACCGTCACCGACGGCATCGCCATGGGCCACCAGGGCATGAAGTCGTCGCTGGTGTCGCGCGATGTCATCGCCGATTCGGTCGAGCTCACGATGCGCGGCCATTGCTACGACGCACTGGTCGGCCTCGCCGGCTGCGACAAGTCGCTGCCCGGCATGATGATGGCCATGGTGCGGCTCAACGTGCCGTCGATCTTCATCTATGGCGGTTCGATCCTGCCCGGCAGCTATCGCGGCCGGCAGATCACCGTGCAGGACGTGTTCGAGGCGGTCGGCCAGCATTCTGTCGGCACGATCAGCGACGCTGAACTGCTCGAGATCGAACAGGTCGCCTGTCCGTCGGCCGGCTCCTGCGGCGCCCAGTTCACCGCCAACACCATGGCCACCGTCGCCGAGGCGATCGGCTTGGCGCTGCCCTATTCCTGCGGCGCTCCGGCGCCTTACGAGATGCGCGACCGTTTCAATTTCGCCTCGGGCGAAAAAATCATGGAATTGATCGCAAAGAACATCCGGCCGCGCGACATCGTCACGCTGAAGGCGCTGGAGAATGCCGCGACCGTGGTTTCGGCGACCGGCGGCTCGACCAACGCGGCGCTGCACCTGCCGGCCATCGCGCACGAGGCCGGGATAAAGTTCGATCTCTTCGACGTCGCCAAGATTTTTGAGAAGACGCCTTACATTGCCGATTTGAAGCCGGGCGGCAAATATGTCGCCAAGGATATGTTCGAGGCCGGCGGCATTCCGCTGCTGATGAAAACCTTGCTCGACCACGGCTATCTGCATGGCGATTGCCTGACGGTGACCGGCCGCACTTTGGCCGAAAATATGGAACACGTTGTCTGGAATGAATATCAGGATGTGGTCCGTCCCGCCAACCGACCTATCACCCAAACCGGCGGTGTTGTGGGCTTGAAGGGAAACCTTGCCCCCGAAGGCGCGATCGTGAAGATCGCCGGCATGTCGGAGCTGAAATTCTCAGGCCCGGCGCGCTGCTTCGATTCGGAAGAGGAATGTTTTGAAGCGGTTACGCACCGCAACTACAGGGAAGGCGAGGTTCTCGTCATTCGCTACGAAGGTCCGCGTGGCGGCCCGGGCATGCGGGAAATGCTGTCGACGACGGCGGCTCTCTACGGCCAGGGCATGGGCGGCAAGGTGGCCCTCATCACCGACGGTCGCTTTTCCGGTGCGACGCGCGGTTTCTGCATCGGCCATGTCGGGCCGGAGGCAGCTGTTGGCGGCCCGATCGGGCTGCTGAAAGACGGCGACGTGATCTCGATCGATGCGGTGAACGGCACGATCGAGGTGGCGCTGTCCGACACCGAACTGGCGGTGAGGGCGAAGGGATGGAAGGCGCGCACGACAGACTATCAGTCGGGCGCGATATGGAAATATGCACAGACGGTAGGGCCTGCCCGCGATGGCGCGGTCACCCATCCGGGTGGTGCGAAAGAAACACATTGTTATGCGGATATCTGAGGTGTTGAGGTCGTCTGTGTTTTCGGCACTGGTCGCGGTTGCGACCTTGGGCGCCGTGGGCCAGGCCATGGCCTTCGACGACAAGGTGTTCGACGACAAGACTGGCGTGAAGCCGCAGTCCAGCCCTTGGGCGGTGTTCCAGTTCGGCTTTTCCGCCTACAAGAGCGGCCACAAGGAACAGGCGGCCGAGGCCTACAAATATGCCGCCGAGAACGGCCAGATCGGTGCCACCTGGAAGCTCGCGCGCATGTATGCCGAGGGCGACGGCGTGGCGCGCGACGACTATGAGGCCTTCAAGTTCTTCTCGGAGATCGTCGACCAGGATGTCGAACCCGGCTCGCCGGAGGAAAGCTATGTTTCCGACGCGCTGGTGGCGCTGGGCGATTATCTGAGGACGGGCATTCCCGGTAGCCCGGTCGAGGAAAACGAGGTCGCGGCGCAGGAATATTACATGCGCGCCGCCGCCAACTACCGCAATCCGAATGCCCAGTTCGAAATGGGCCAGATGTTCCTGAAGGGCGAGGGCGGCGTCAAGGCCAGCGTCAAGCAGGCCGGACGCTGGTTCCAGCTCGCCGCCGAAAAGGGCCATGCCGGCGCGCAGGCGACGCTCGGCAACCTGCTGTTCCAGAGCGGCAAGATCGTTCGCGGACTGGCGATGATGACCGCGGCGCTCGAACGCGCCTCGCCGGCCGACCAGCCGTGGATCCGCGGCATGCAGGAAGAGGCGTTTGCCGCTGCCGGCGAAGCCGACCGCCGCACCGCGATTTCGCTGGCCGACGACATCCTCACCAAGGGCGGCGGCGACCAGTAAGTCGAACCGCCGATCTCCCCCACAACAAGGGGGGAGATCAGCTTTCGAGAAATCAGTTAGCGGTCGGCTCGCTTGGTTCGGCCAAGGGCAGGGTTGGCGCCGGCGTCGAGATCGGCGTGCTTTGCAGGTGTGGCGCCAGGGTGTTTTCGGGACAACCGTCCTGGATCTTCGTCCATGATGTGTTGTTGAGCACCATGTCGCAGCGGGCGAGGTGACTCTGACCGGCGATCGTCAGGCAGGCGACCTGGCCGAGCTGAAACGATTTCCCGTTGGCAAGGCATTCTTGCGCGGCAAAAGCCGGCGTCGCGGCAGCCATCGCCAGCGCGCAGCCGATCGGGCAGAGAGCATTACGGATAGTCATGGGAACCCCAGCCGCCATGATAATCGCGCGATTAAACGCGCGATTTGTGGCGATATCAGGATTCAGGCGCCGGGCTTGACCCGATCAAGCCGGCTGCAGCGCCAGATCTATCGCCACCGGCACGTGGTCGGAGGGTTTTTCCCAGGCGCGGACATGCTTTTCGATCGACGCCGAGGAAAAGCGGTTGGCGGCTTCCGGCGACAAAAGCAGATGATCGATGCGGATGCCATTGTCCTTCTGCCAGGCGCCGGCCTGATAGTCCCAGAAGGTATAGACACCGGCGGCGTCGGTGACGGAGCGCACCGCTTCGGTGAAGCCGAGATTCTTCAGCCGGCGGAAGGCTTGCCGGGTCTGCGGCTGGAAGAGCGCATCGCCCAGCCAATTCTCCGGAAATTTTGCGTCGATCGGCTCGGGGATGACATTGTAGTCGCCGGCCAGGACCAGCGCCTCTTCCAGCAAGAGCCGCTGCTCGGCCCAGCGCTCGAGCCGCGCCATCCACGACAGCTTGTAGGGAAACTTCTTCTCGTCATCGATCGGGTTGCCGTTGGGCAGATAGAGCGAGGCGACGCGCAGCGCGCCTTTGTCGGTCGAGAACACGCCCTCGATGAAACGCGCCTGCTCGTCGGTGTCGTCGCCCGGCAGGCCGCGATTGACCTCGTCGAAGCGTAATTTCGACAGGATGGCGACGCCGTTGAAACCCTTCTGGCCATGGGTTTCGACGTTGTAGCCCAACGCCTCGATCTCGGCGCGCGGGAACTGCTCGTCGACTGTCTTGATCTCCTGCAGGCAGACGATGTCAGGGTCGCTTTCGCTCAGCCAATGGGTGAGGTTGCCGATGCGGGCGCGGACGCCGTTGATGTTCCAGGTGACGATTTTCATGACGGCCTCAATGATCTTCCGGCGCTAGACGTTCGACGAGGCCGACCGTATTGCCTGCCGGGTCCTTTAGGAAGGCCATCCATTCGCTTTCCCCCGCTGGACCGAACTGGCCTTCGGTATCGTTGTGCACCAGCGTTGGCGGCGCGGTGAAGGGAACACCGTCGGCTTTCGCCGCGGCGTGGAAGGTTTTGAGACCGGATATGTCGAGATAGACGGTGCCGGCCGGCACGCCGTCGGTGAAGAACAGACGCACGTCGCCGGCCATGATGAAGGCGATGCCCGGCGGATCATAGCGGGCGTGAACGCCCAGGCCGAGCACGTCGCGCCAGAACGCCAGCGTCATATCAAGATCGCGCCCGGCCGAGAGCGCGACCTGACGGACCGCGCCGATGGCAGGCATGGCTATACGGAGAAGCTGGTGCCGCAGCCGCAGGAGGCGACCGCATTCGGGTTCCTGATCTGGAACGACTGGCCCATCAAGTCGTCGACGAAATCGATCACCGAGCCGCCCATATAGACCAGGGAGAGATCGTCGATCAGCACGGTGGCGCCGTCCTTCTCGATGGCGACGTCATCGTCGTTGCGGGTGTCAACCAGGTCGAACTTGTACGAAAAGCCCGAACAGCCGCCACCTTCGACCGAGACGCGCAGCGCCGTCTTGCCGGCTTGCCCCGAAACGATTTTCGCGATCCGCTTGGCGGCGGAGTCGGTCATCTCGACTTTCATGGCAGTCTTGGCATCTGCGCCCATGGGCGTCACCTTGCTTTCGGTTTCACATGATAGGTATGAAGCGGGAAGGGGCAAGTCAACTGCGGCGGCATCGGCCATGACAAATGAGCTTGGCGACATCGGATTCGGCTATCGGCCGCGCGCGGCCTATGCCAGCGATCCGGCGCTCTCGCGCGGACGGCTGTTCGACGAGATGGAGAGCCCGACCCGCACGCCGTTCCAGCGCGATCGCGACCGCATCATCCATTCGACGGCATTCCGCCGGCTGAAGCACAAGACGCAAGTGTTCGTCGCGCATGAGGGCGACCACTACCGCACAAGGCTGACGCATTCGATCGAGGTGGCGCAGATCGCGCGCGCTTTGGCGCGGGCGCTGCGCGGCGACGAGGATTTGGCCGAGGCGGTCGCGCTGGTGCACGATTTCGGCCACACGCCCTTCGGCCATACAGGCGAGGAGGCGCTGAACGAGAAGATGGCGGCGTGGGGTGGTTTCGATCACAACGCGCAGTCGCTGCGCGTGGTGACGCGGTTGGAACGCCGCTATGCCGAGTTCGACGGGCTGAACCTGACCTGGGAAACGCTGGAAGGGCTGGTCAAGCACAATGGACCGCTGACCGACGCCAGCGGCAAGGGCCTGAAAGGCCCGGTGCCGCAGGCGATCCGCGATTATTCCGAGTTGCATGACCTCGAACTCTACCGTTTCGCCGGCATCGAGGCGCAGTGCGCGGCGATTGCCGACGATATCGCCTACAACACGCATGACATCGACGATGGCCTGCGTTCCGGCTTCCTCACACTGGAGATGCTGGAAAAGGTGGCGCTGCCGGGGTCGATCCTCCAAGGCGTGCGCGCGCGCTATCCGGCGCTCGATGCCGTGCGCACCGGTCACGAACTGCTGCGCCGGCAGATCACCCTGATGGTCGAAGACGTCATTATCTCCACCACCGCCAATTTGGCGCGTATCAAGCCGGAAAGCGCCGATGCGGTACGGGCGGCTGGCGAGACGCTGGTGACTTTTTCCACCGAGATGGCCGCGGCCGAGAAGGAATTGAAGGCCTTTCTCTACAAGCATCTCTACCGGCACAGCGAGGTCATGCGGGTGCGCACCGACGCCGAGCAGATCGTCCGCGACCTGTTCGACGCCTATTTCGCCGATCCGCGCGCCATGCCCGATGGCTGGCGGGAGGGGCTCGACCGGGCCGAAGACCGCATCAAGGCGCGCAGCGTCGCCGATTTCCTCGCCGGTATGACCGACACCTACGCACTCAAGGAGCACAGGCGTTTGTTTGACCACACGCCCGATTTGAGCTAGGGCGGGCTCGATTTTGCCGGCCAACGAGCCGGATTCCCTTAAAAGCCGCCAGAGCCAGACCCCAGAGTCAGACATGAACATCTTCGCCGATTTCAACGCGCGAATCATAAAAGCCGTCGAAGCGCTTGATTTGAAAGACAGTGATGGCGTTTCGCCCGATCTGTCGCGCATCGCCGTAGAGCCGCCGCGCGACGCCAGCCATGGCGATCTGGCGACCAATGCGGCGATGGTGCTGGCCAAGCCGACCGGACAGAATCCGCGCGCGTTGGCCGAAAAGCTGGCGCAGGCGCTGCGCACCGATGCCGATGTCGCCGCCGTGGACGTGGCCGGTCCGGGTTTCGTCAATCTCAGGCTCAAGGACGGGTTCTGGCAGGCGCATCTGACCGCGCTGCTCGGCGAGGGCCGCAACTACGGCCGCTCGACGGTTGGCGGCGGCAGGAAGGCCAATGTCGAATATGTCTCGGCCAACCCGACCGGCCCGATGCATGTCGGCCATTGCCGGGGTGCCGTGGTCGGTGATGCGCTCGCCAACCTGATGGCCTTCGCCGGCTACGACGTGACCAAGGAATATGTCATCAACGATGCCGGCTCGCAGATCGATGTGCTCGGGCGTTCGGCCTTGCTGCGCTACCGTGAGGCGCTGGGCGAGGACATCGGCGAGATACCGGCCGGGCTTTATCCGGGCGACTATCTGGTCCCGGTCGGCCAGGCGCTGGTCAAGGAGTTCGGCCGCAAGCTGCTGCAGATGCCGGACGACGAGGCACTGGCCATCGTCAAGGACCGGACCATCGATGCGATGATGGTGATGATCCGTGCGGATCTGGCGCTGCTCAACGTGCATCACGACGTGTTCTTCTCGGAACGCACGCTGCATGCCGACAATGCCAAGAAGATCCGCTCGGCGATCAACGATCTGACGTTGAAAGGCCATATCTACAAGGGCAAGCTGCCGCCGCCGAAGGGCGAGAAGCCGGAGGATTGGGAAGATCGCGAGCAGACGCTGTTCCGTTCGACCGCGGTTGGCGACGACATGGACCGGGCGCTGGTCAAATCGGACGGCACCTTCACTTACTTCGCCGCCGACGTCGCCTACCTCAAGGACAAGGTCGATCGCGGCTTCGTCGACCTGATCTATGTGCTCGGTGCTGACCATGGCGGCTACGTCAAGCGGCTGGAAGCGCTGGCGCGCGCGGTTGCCGGCGACGAGGTCAAGCTCACCGTGCTGCTGTGCAATCTGGTCAAGCTTTTTCGTGATGGCGAGCCGGTGCGCATGTCGAAGCGGTCGGGCGAATTCGTGACGCTGCGCGAAGTGGTGGAGGAGGTCGGCCGCGATCCGATCCGCTTCATGATGCTCTACCGCAAGAGCGACGCTCCGCTCGATTTCGACTTCGCCAAGGTGACCGAGCAGTCGAAGGACAATCCGGTGTTCTACGTGCAGTACGCGTCGGCGCGCTGCCATTCGGTGTTCCGGCAGGCCAGCGAGCAGCTAGGGGAGGCCAATTTCGACCGCAACAGGCTTGCGGCCGGGGTGGCGGCTTTGACCGATGAGGGCGAGATCGGGCTGATCCGGAAGCTGGCGGAATATCCGCGGCTGGTTGAATCGGCGGCCCTTGCGCTGGAGCCGCATCGGCTGGCATTCTACCTCTACGATCTTGCTTCCAGCTTCCACGGACACTGGAACCGGGGCACTGATAACCCCGACTTACGTTTTGTTAAGGTTAACGACCGACAATTGACGCATGCCAGACTAGGGCTGGTGCAGGCTGTTTCGGACGTTTTGACGTCCGGCCTGACGTTGATCGGAGCTGATGCGCCCACCGAAATGCGTTAGGTTTGACTAAATAACCTGTCACCTTTTGCCCACATTGCGCTGGTAAGGGCCAACCCTACGCGACGTCCATGGCGTCCGAATGAGTGCGAGTTCGGGAACAATAATGGCAGACAGAACCCAGCTGAAAGCAGCCGACCACAGCGACATCTCCGACGATGATCCGTTCGCGGAACTGACCAGGATCATGGGTTTCGATCCGCGTCAGCCGGTCAAGCCGCAGGCGCCAGCTGAGCAGAAGGCCGCACCCGCCGATCAAGCCGCGGACGAGGGCGATTTCGACATCGACCTCGAGAAGGAATTGATGGGCGAATTCGGCAACGACGACGTAAGCGCTGTTGCCGAGGTTCAGCAACCTGTCGCCGAGGTTCAAGCGCCGGCTTTCGAAGCCGCTGATGCAGCCGCTGATGCAATGGACGATGCACTTGCCGCTTCGCTCGAACAGGATTTCCTGCTTGACGACGATGCGGCCAACGAGGCCGTTCACGGTCTAGCTGCTGCCCCCGAGGTTCCGGCGCCGGCCGTTGAAGCTGCTTTCGATGATGATTTCGACAATGCCGTCGCCAGTTCGCTGGAAGATGTGTCGCCGTTCGAAGACGATTTGCCGATGGACGACGAACTCGCCGCGTCGCTTGAGCAAGGGTTCCTGCTCGATGACGATGCGACTGATGACAACGAGCACGGCGTCGCTACCGCTGAGGTTTCCGCCCCGGTCACGGGGGCTGCAGTCGACGATGATTTCGACCATGACGATTTCGACAATGCCGTCTCGATGTCGCTCGAAGACGAGCTGACGCTCGACAGCCATTCACCTGACGACGACCACCGTGCCGGTCCTGTCGCCGCCGAGAATGCCGCATATCAGGCCGCACCGGTCGAGGCCGCCGCCGATGCGGATCAAGGGGCTTCCAACGAGGATTTCGCCGGCCATTTCGACGATGCGATGGCCGATGTCGACATGGACTTCGCGGTTCGCTCCGATCAGCCGGTCGCGGTCGATGCACCGTTGACGGACGAAACGCCGGCCGCCGAGTCCATCTATGCAGAGGACCACGCCTACGACACCGCTTCGCAAGAGGCACAAGACGTCGCTCCGCAAGTAACCCACGACGTCGCTCCTCATGAAGCACAAGAAGCATTTGACGATTTCGACCTGACCTTTGACGATGCGCTTGCCGATGAAATCGAAGCGCCTGTTGCGCAGACCGCCGCCGATCCGGCCGAGCCGATCGCGGCTCCAGCGGTTGTGGTCGAGCGGGCAGAAGCTCCAGTCGCCGCGGCAGATGAACGGACATTGGAAGACGAGCTGAACGCGCTGCTAGGCACGATGAAGGCGCGGGCCGCTCCTGTGGTCAAGGAGCCTGCCATGGTTCAGCAGCCAGTTGCACCGGCGCAAAGCACCGCCGGTCAGCCGACGGATACTGTCGCTGATCTGGATTGGGACCTCGACGAGCACCAGCCTGGGCAGCCGCTTCACGCCGAAGCGACCCAGGCAGCCGATGCTGGTCTCGACAATCTTCTGCTCGACGAGCTCAAAGGTCAGGATTTCGAGGCTGATGCAGCAGCACCCGCGACCCAGGCTGCCGCCGACATTCATTTCGATGACGATGCGTTCGATGCTGCTTTTGCCAAGGGTATCGATCTGGGTGCTGGCGTAGCCGCCGGCACGGTTGCGCAGGCCGCTTCCGGGCAAGCGCCGGCCGGCGATTGGATGACGGCGCGCTCGACGCCGCCGGAGCCAGCCCGTTCGTGGAGCCGGATGACGCCGGTCGCCCAGTCGCAGCCGTCGTTTGCAGCCCAGCCGATGGCTTCGCTGCCGCCGGTCGCGGCAGTGCCGTCCTATCGGCAGCAGCCGGTCGAAAACGTCCCTGCCTATGCGGAGCCTGCACCGGCACCGCCCGAACAGTCTCAGCGCTACGACGAGATGCCGGATGTCGAGACGGTCGATGTCCCCGAGCGCGTCGTCGCGCTGGCGGACGACCTCGATATTCCGGAACTCAACTTCGATGAGGACGAGCCGGCAGCAACGGCCTATGACGATCTCGACGCCGAGTTCTCCAGCCTGCTCACCGATATGAACGCGACGGAAGTGGCTGCGGCGCCTCAGCGCAACGCGGCCTATGACGATGATTCCTACAGCGCCGGTTTCAAGCCGGGCTATGAGCGCAACGATCAGCGCGCCTATGCGGCGCGGCCGGCGGAAGTGCCTGCCAAGGCAGCGGCCGGTGCTTATGCCGACGCCGCAAACGGCTTCGACATCGACGATCTGCCCGGCAGCCAGCCGGTTTCACAGGCCGACGATTTCGCTGTCGACGAACTCGACTACGATCCTGAGCTGGACGAAGCGATGGCGGTGCCGGGCCTGGCCGGGCAGGATACTGCAAGGCAGCCGCGCCGAAGCGGCCTGCTGATTGCCGCGGTTGTCGGTGCGGTAGCCATTGCCGGCGGCATTGGCGCCTTTGCCTTGTCCGTTGGCGGCAAGGGCGGCAGCGATGCGCCGGTGATCGTCAAGGCCGACAACGCACCGATCAAGGTCAAGCCGGAAAATCCGGGCGGCGCCGTGGTGCCGAACCAGGACAACAAGGTTTATGACGCGGTGGTCAAGGGCACGAAGCCGGCCGAGCCCGTTCAGGAGAAGCTGGTCACCAACACCGAAGAGCCGGTGGATGTGACCGCCAAGGAGCCGCAGAGCCGTGTTGTCGATCTTTCACCCGACGACACCGACGCTGCCGCTGGCAGCGATGCCGCCGGCAACACCGCCGCGGCACCCGCACCCAAATCCGAGGACCGCATAGCGCAGGTTCTGCAGGAAGCCGACAAGGGCACGAACTCCGACGTTGTCGCCATTGCGCCGCGCAAGGTGAAAACCATGGTGGTCAAGCCCGACGGTTCATTGGTTGCACGCGAGGATCCGGCACCTGCACCGGTGGCGGTCGCTGAGCCGGCCGATCCGGCCCCGCAGCATGTGGCCCCAGCCGGCCAGGCCGACGCAGAGCAGACCGGTACGGTGCCGCCCGCGGCCGACCCGGCCAGCGATGATCAGGCAAGTGCCGATCAGGCCGAGACCGCCAAGCCGGTCAAGCCGGCAGTCGCGCCAAAGGCGGAAGCCAAAGCCCAGTCCGCCAACACGCCGGCGTCGGTTCCGCTTGCACCGCAACGCCCGTCCGACCAGCCGGTCGACGTGGTTGGCGAGGTCAAGCCCGACCAGGTTGCTTCCATTCCTGCGGCGGCTTCCACCGCTGCCGGTGGCTCATGGTCGATGCAGATCGCGTCGCAGCCGACGGTCGAAAGCGCCCAGGCCAACTATGCGGACCTGCAACGCCGCTATGGCAGCGTGCTGGCCGGTCGCACCGCCAACATCGTCAAGGCCGAGATCGCCGGCAAGGGCACCTTCTACCGTGTCCGGGTGCCGGCGCAGTCGCGCAACGATGCGATCAATCTGTGCACCAGCTACAAGGCCGCCGGCGGCAACTGCTTCGTGTCGCGCTAAAGTCTGGTCCAACCAATCAAAACCGGCGCGGTCCCAGACCGCGCTGGTTTTTTTATTTGGAATGGGACTTGGCCTTGCAAGGCTTGCGGCTCGACACGATTCCCTTTGTCGCCGTGAAGCTCTAAACTCCTGTCCATGACCGAATCAAAATCCATGATCCTCGGCTGCGCCGGGAAATCGCTTACTCGCGACGAAATCCGTTTCTATCGCAACGAATGCCCGTGGGGCTTCATTCTGTTTGCGCGCAACATCGGCGAGACCGAGCAGATCCGCGATCTGGTGGCCTCGATGCGCGACTGCATCGGACGCCCGGACGCGCCGGTGTTCATCGACCAGGAAGGTGGCCGCGTGCAGCGTCTGCGGCCGCCGCTGGCGCCGAACTATCCCGCCGGCGGTGCGCTTGGCGCGCTGTGGCGCGACGACCACGATGCCGGCACCCGCGCCGCGTGGCTGATGGCGCGGCTGCATGCCTTCGACCTGCTGCGCTATGGCATCACGGCGGATTGCCTGCCGGTGCTCGACGTACCGATCGAAGGCGCCAGCGACGTCATCGGCGCGCGCGCCTATGGCAAGGAGCCTCGTCCGGTCATCGAACTCGGCCGCGCCGCGGCCGAGGGGCTGATGTCGGGCGGCGTGCTGCCAGTCATGAAGCACATTCCCGGGCATGGACGGGCCTTTGCCGACACCCATTTCGAGCTGCCGACCGTCGATGCCTCGATGAGCGAGCTGCAGCGGCATGATTTCGCCCCGTTCCGGGAGCTCAACCATCTGCCGATGGCGATGACGGCGCATGTCGTCTACAGCGCCATCGACCCGAAGAACCCCGCGACCACCTCGGGCAAGGTCATTGACGAGATCATCCGCCGCGAGATCGGCTTTGACGGGCTGTTGATGAGCGACGACACCTCGATGAAGGCACTTTCTGGGGATTTCCCGACAAAGGCGGCCTCGATCCTTGCGGCCGGCTGCGATCTGGTCCTTCACTGCAATGGTGTTTTCGAGGAGATGGCCGGCATCGCATCGCGGACCACCGGGCTTGAAGGCAAGTCGCTCGAGCGTGCAAAGCGGGCGCTGACCTATATAAAGAACCGCGATCGGGCTGACGAAACAGAGATACGTGCTGAATTTGCCACCTATTTCGACGCGGTGGCCTAGACCAAGAGGGAAAAAGGGCAAGTGGCGGAGACATTGGAAAGCAAAGCCGGGAAGGCTGCACCGATGGACCGTCTGTGGGCCGAAAATGACGATTCACGCGTCACCGGCGATCCGTCGCTGGTTGTCGACGTGGCCGGCTTCGAAGGCCCGCTCGATCTGCTGCTGCATCTTGCCCGCAACCAGAAAGTCGATCTGTCACGTATCTCGATCCTGGCGCTGGTCGAGCAATATCTGACCTTTGTCGAGACGGCGAGGGCGCTGAGGCTCGAGCTTGCCGCCGACTATCTGGTGATGGCGGCGTGGCTCGCCTTCCTCAAATCGAAGCTTTTGATCCCCAAGCAACCCGGTGACGATGGCGAGAGCGGCGAGGAACTGGCGGCGGTGCTGCAGTTCCGGCTGAAGCGGCTGGAAGCTATGCGCGACGCCTCGGCAAGGCTGGTCAACCGCAATCGGCTCGGCCGCGACGTGTTTGCGCGCGGCATGCCGGAAATGGTCATCGTCGAGAAGCGTAATGCCTATTCGGCCTCGCTCTATGACCTTTTGACCGCCTATGCCCAGCAGCGCCAGAAGCAGGCCATCACCAATGTGACGATCGCCAGGCGCGGTGTGTGGTCGCTCAAGGATGCGCGCGATATTCTGACCAGGCTGATCGGCTCGCTGCGCGACTGGACGGCGCTCGACAGTTTTCTGATCAACTATCTGACCAGCCCGGAAGAGCGGCGCACCGCGATTGCCAGCTCGTTTGCGGCGTCGCTGGAACTGGTGCGCGAAGGCAGCATCGAAATGCGGCAGGACGAGGTGTTCGCGCCGCTCTATCTGCGCGGCCGCGCGCCGGGCATCAGGGCAGTCGAGGTGGCATCATGAGCGAGCGCGCCAACGCATCGGTCATTCCGTTCAAGGTCGACGAAGAAACCGAGGAGGGCGCCGTTGCCCAGGATTTGGCTGAGACTGTGACCCAGAATCCTGGCGAGCGGCTGCATATGGCGGAAGCCGTGCGCATGGCCGAGGCGATCGTCTTTGCCAGCGCCGAGCCGGTCAGCGAAAAGCAGCTTGCCGCGCGGCTGCCCGACGGCATCAACATTGCCGCCGCCATGGCCGAGCTGCAGCAGATTTATGCGCGCCGGGGCGTCAATCTGGTGCGCGTCGGCGATGCCTGGGCGTTTCGCACCGCAGGCGACCTTGCCTTCCTGATGAGCCGCGACACCGTTCAACAAAAGAAGCTATCGCGTGCCGCTCTCGAAGTGCTGGCGATCATCGCCTATCACCAGCCAGTGACGCGCGCCGAAATCGAGGACATCCGCGGCGTCGAGACCTCGAAGGGCACGCTGGACACGCTGATGGAGACGGAATGGGTGCGCATGCGCGGCCGCCGCCGCACGCCGGGCCGCCCGGTCACCTACGGCACCACCGACACCTTCCTCGATCATTTCGCGCTGGAGGAGATCCGCGATCTTCCCGGGATGGACGAGTTGAAGGGCGCCGGGCTGCTTTCCGGCCGCATGCCGTCGAATTTCTCCATTCCGATGCCGCCGTCCGATCCGGATGCGCTGACCGACGACGAGGATCCGCTGACCGACATCGACCTCGAGGAACTCGGCCTGTTGACGCCGCGCGTCACGGAAGATTGACCGCTGGGCACTGTCAAAAAGCTGTTTGCGGCTGTAGATGCGCCGATTGGTAGCGGACCGCATCGCTGAAAATGCGTGACATCTGCCGCGCCTTCATAAACTTTGTCGCGGTTGTGTTTGAATCCCAACGCGAAAACGCATAGATCATCGCCAGGGAAAACATTCGAGAGAGAGTTACAATGGGTTCATTTTCGATTTGGCACTGGATGATCGTGCTGGTGATCGTGCTTCTGGTGTTCGGCCGTGGCAAGATTCCCGAGCTGATGGGCGACATGGCCAAGGGTATCAAGAGCTTCAAGAAGGGTATGGCCGACGACGACGTTGCCGAAGACAAGCGCACCGTCGAGCACCGCGCCGACGAGACCGTCTCGGCGGTGAAGGAAAAGGCCAGCAAGAGCTGAGCCCAAGGTTCTAGTCGGAACAGAGTGCCATGTTTGAAGTCGGCTGGACCGAAATGCTGGTGATCGCGGTCGTCATGATCGTGGTCGTCGGACCCAAGGATTTGCCCAATATGCTGCGCACCTTCGGCCGCACGACGGCGAAGCTGCGCGCCATGGCAGCCGACTTCCAGAAACAGTTCAACGAGGCGCTGAAAGAAGCCGAACTCGACGACGTCAAGAAGTCGGTCGATTCGCTCAGAAGCCTCAATCCGGCGGCGGAAATCCGTAAACAGCTCAATCCGTTCGAGCAGGCCGCAGCTGACGTTCGTTCCGGCGTCGACGCGGCGATGAAGCCGAAGCCGGCCGCCGATCCGGCCACGCCTGCTGCAGACACGCCGCAGCCGGCCGAGCCGCTGAAGAACGGCGCCACGGATATGCCGGGTGTCAACGCAGCGGACGCGTTGCCGACCACGCCGATCTTTCCAGCGATGACCGATAGTTCGGTTACGTCACCGGCCGCGCCGCAGAAAGTGTCGGCGGCCAGGAAAACCGCCAAACCAGCTGCACCCAAGCCAGCTGCACCCAAGGCAACCAAAGCCACGGTCGCTGCTTCGACGAAGGTCACACCGGCAAAGGCTGCGCCCGTCGCGAAGGCGCCAGCCAAGGCGGCGACAGTCCCGGCAAAGGCGACCAAGCCCGCCGCGACCAAGGCCGCAGTCAAAAAGGCTGAACTGAAGCCTGCGCCGGCAGCGGCGAAAAAGCCTGCAGCCAAGAAGACGGCGGGAGCCGCCAAGTGAGCGTTTCGGATACGGAAAAGGACGAGATCGAAAAGTCGTCAGCGCCGCTGATGGAGCATCTGATCGAGTTGCGCCGGCGGCTGATCTGGTCGATCGGCGGCTTCTTCGTTGCCTTCCTGGTCTGCTTCTTCTTCGCCAAGCGTCTGTTCAACCTGTTGGTCATCCCGTTCAAATGGGCGACCAAATGGGCAGGGCTCGATCCGCACAAGGTCGAGCTGATCTACACGGCGCCACAGGAATTCTTTTTCACCCAGGTCAAGCTCGCCATGTTCGGCGGCATGGTCATTGCCTTTCCGCTGATCGCCACGCAGATCTACAAATTCATCGCGCCGGGTCTCTACAAGAATGAGCGCAACGCCTTCCTGCCGTTCCTGATCGCCTCGCCGATCCTGTTCCTGATGGGCGCGTCGCTGGTCTATTTCTTCTTCACGCCGATGGTGATGTGGTTCTTCCTCGCCATGCAGCAGGCCGGCACCGACGATCAGGTGCAGATTTCGCTGCTGCCGAAAGTGTCGGAATATCTCAGCCTGATCATGACGCTGATCTTCTCTTTCGGCCTGGTGTTCCAGCTGCCGGTGGTGACCAGCCTGATGACGCGGGTCGGCATGCTGTCGTCGAAGGCGCTGGCCGAAAAGCGCAAATGGGCGATCGTCATCGCCTTCGTGGTGGCGGCGGTGCTGACGCCGCCCGATCCGATGAGCCAGATCGGTTTGGCCATTCCGACCATCCTGCTCTACGAGGTTTCGATCTGGGCGGCCCGGCTGATCGAGCGCGACCAGGACAAGCAGAAGCTGGCGCGCGAAAAGAAGGACGCCGCGGACGAAGCGGCGGAGAAGGCGGACACGCCTCCGACGCAGGCGCCTTCGTAGGCCACGGCGTTCGCGCCAGCGGAAAATAGCGACGGTCGCCAAGCCCGATCTTGCATCGATCAAGGATGCGGTTTACGCCCTCTGGCTGAAACGCATCGCCATCAGAGCGATGCGTTTCAGTTTTGTTTGAAGCATGTCGTTGCCCCAAAACCGCTGCGCACTTTTGGGCGACATGCTACCCAGGAGCGTTCAAACCATGCTTGACATCAAATGGATTCGCGACAACCCGAAGGCCCTTGTCGAAGCGCTGCAGAAGCGTTCGTGGTCGGCCGAGGCTGCGCAGTCCACGGTCGATGATTTGATCGCAAGCGACGAAGCGCGGCGCGAGCATGTGACCGAACTGCAGACTAGGCAGGAGCGCCGCAATGCCGCCTCGAAAGAGATCGGCAACGCCATGCGCTCCGGCGATGCAGCGCTTGCGGAAAAGCTCAAGGCCGAAGTCGGCGAGATCAAAACCTTCATCCAGAATGGCGAGGCGCGCGAACGCGAACTCGACAAGGCGCTGAACGACGCGCTGGCGGTGCTGCCCAACGTACCGTTCGACGATGTGCCGGTCGGCAAGGACGAGCACGACAATGTCGTCAAGCACATCGTCGGCAAGCTGCCGACGCGGCCGAATTGGGTGAAGGAGCACTTTGAGATCGGCGAAGCGCTCGGCATGATGGATTTCGAGCGGGCGGCAAAGCTGTCCGGATCGCGCTTCACCGTGTTGAAGAGCGGGCTGGCGCGCATGGAACGCGCGCTTGGCCAGTTCATGCTCGACCTGCACACGACCGAGCATGGCTATGAAGAAGTCATCCCGCCGCTGATGGTGCGCGATGAGGTGCTGTTCGGCACCAATCAGCTGCCGAAGTTCGAGGAGGATCTGTTTTTTGTCCAGCATGGCGATGGCCGGCTTGGCTTGATCCCCACCGCCGAAGTGCCGCTGACCAACCTTGTCCGCGAGGAAATCACCGCTCACGAAAAACTGCCGCTGCGCTACACGGCGCTGACGCCGTGTTTCCGCTCGGAGGCGGGCTCGGCCGGGCGCGACACGCGCGGCATGCTGCGCCAGCACCAGTTCTACAAGGTCGAGCTGGTTTCGATCACCGACCAGGACTCCTCGCTCGCCGAACACGAGCGGATGACTGAGTGCGCCGAGGAAGTGCTGAAGCGGCTGGAGTTGCCGTTCCGCACCATGACGCTGTGCACCGGCGACATGGGTTTTGGCGCGCGCAAGACCTACGACATCGAGGTCTGGCTGCCGGGCCAGAACGCCTATCGCGAGATTTCGTCCTGTTCGGTGTGCGGCGATTTTCAGGCACGGCGCATGGATGCCCGCTACAAGGACAGAGACGGCAAGGGCAACCGCTTCGTTCATACGCTCAACGGCTCCGGCACCGCCGTTGGCCGCGCGCTTATCGCTGTGATCGAAAACTACCAGAATGAGGATGGCAGCGTAACCATTCCTGAAGCGCTGCGGTCTTACATGGGCGGTCTGACGAAGATCGAAGCGAAATAATGCGCATTCTGCTGACCAATGATGACGGCATCCATGCCGAGGGCCTGGCGTCGCTCGAACGCATTGCCCGCACGCTGTCGGACAATGTCTGGGTGGTGGCGCCGGAGCAGGACCAGTCCGGCTATGCGCATTCGCTGTCGATCTCGGAGCCTCTGCGCCTGCGCAAGATCGGCGAGAAGCATTTTGCCGTGCGCGGCACGCCGACCGACTGCGTCATCATGGGTGTGAAGAAGATCCTGCCCGGCGCCCCCGACCTGATCCTGTCCGGCGTCAATTCAGGCGCCAACATCGCCGACGATGTCACCTATTCGGGCACCGTCGCCGGCGCCATGGAGGGCGCGCTGCTCGGTATCCGATCGATCGCGCTCAGCCAGGCCTACTCCTATCTTGGCGAGGATCGCGTCGTTCCATATGAGACCACGGAGGCGCTGGCGCCGGCGCTGCTCAAAAAGCTTGTCGCCATGCCGCTGCCGGATGGTGTGCTGCTCAATGTCAATTTCCCGAATTGCCTGCCGGACGAGATCGCCGGCACCGTGGTGACCTCGCAAGGCAAGCTGGTTCACAGCCTGTGGGTCGACGAGCGCCGCGACGGCCGCGGCCTGCCTTACTACTGGCTGCGCTTCGGTCGCGAGCCGGTCGAGGGCAAGCAGGGCACCGACCTTTATGCGTTGCACAACAGGCTGGTGTCGGTGACGCCGCTGCAGCTCGACCTCACCGCCCATGAAATCCGCGACCAACTGACCAAGGCACTGTCATGACTATGGCTGTCGATGACCGCGAAGGTTTTGCCGCCTTCCTGCTGCGCTTACGTGGCCAGGGTGCTGTGCCGAAGGCGCTGATCGCCGCTTTCGAAGCGACGCCGCGGCGCGGCTTCATCTCCGGACAGTTCCACTCGCTCGCCTGGTCGGACGGCATGCTGCCGATCGAATGCGGCGAAGCGATCGAAGGTGCCGACCTGCAGGCGGCGGTGATCGCAGCCCTTGCCATCGAGCCGGGCAACCGCGTGCTTGAGATCGGCACCGGGTCCGGCTATACGGCGGCGGTGATGTCGCGGCTGGCATCGCGGGTCGTCACCATCGACCGCTACAAGACGCTGGCCGAGCAGGCGAGGCAACGTTTCGAGGCGCTCGCCATCGGCAATGTCATCGTTCGCCAAGCGGACGGTTCCAACGGGCTCGCCAATGAGGGACCGTTCGACCGTATCGTCGCCTGGGCGGCGTTCGACAGCCTGCCGCGTTTCCTGCTCGACCAATTATCGAGCGGCGGCATTGTCATTGCGCCGATCGGCCCCGAGGAGGATGAGCAGGTGCTGGCCAAGCTGACCAAGGTCGGCAGCCGTTTCGAGCGCAAGGACATCGGCAGCGTGCGCCTGCAGCCGATCCTGCGCAGCGTCGCGGCGGTCATTTGAGCCCACCCGAAATATTTTAAGAAAAATTGCGTCTGATTCTAAGGGGTTAACCGACCAGTAACATTAACGCGCTTTAATCATGCCTAGTTTGTACCAGGTATGTGCGGGTTAGTGCGATGCAATTCAGTGTTTTGAAGGCAAACGGGCGTAATCTGGCGCGTGGCTGCGCCGTCCTCATGGTCGCAGGCGCCGCAGCAGGGTGCAGCTCCCAGGTCGCGCGGTTCAACGGTGTCGACGACGTCTTCACCTCCTCAACCAACAATCAGCGCGCCATCATCGACAAGCAGGATGCCGCCCAGCCCTATCCGGGCGATGTCGCGGCTGCGCCGGTCGATGGCAGCCACAACCAGTCGGTCAGCCGTTCCAGCCTGGAACCGGTTACAGTTCAGCAACTGCCGCCTGTCGCCCAGTCGCAGCCGGCAATGGCGCCTGCCGCCAATCCGGTCCGCACTGCCACCGCTCCGGCCTTGGCGCCCAGGCATCTCGACAAGACCGCGACCGGCACCATCGCTCCGGCGGCAAAGCCGTTCAAGAACGCGCAGCCCGATGCGCCGAAAATGGCGACGACGGCAGGAACGCCGCATGCTACCGAGATCATTGTCAAGGACGGCGAGACCATTAACGGCATAGCGCACCGCTATCACGTGCCGTCGGATGTCATCATGAAGGTCAACGGCTTAAGCGCCACCAAGGGGCTGAAGACCGGCCAGAAGCTGGTCATCCCGGCCTATGCCTATTCGAGCAAGGACCCGGCTTCGGCACCAAAGACTGCCGACGCCAAGCCTGCAAATGGCAAGCACGACCAGCCGGCCACTGCGCCGGACAAGGTGGCCGTGCTGCCGCAGCAGCCAAAGGTCAAGGACGGCAAAGCCGTCGCACAGGTGGATGCGTCCGCGGCAAAGCCGAAGGATGGCAAGCCCGCAGCACAGATGGCTTCGGCCGCGCCCAAGGCAGGAGCCGGTACCTATACGGTTCAGTCGGGTGACACGCTCTCGGCCATCGCCAGGAAGACAGGCGTCAGCACCGTTGCGCTGAAGCAGGCGAACGGCATGCAGGACGGACTGCTCAAGATCGGCCAGACGCTGAAGGTTCCGGCCGGCGGTACCGCGACGGTTGCCAGCGCCAAGCCGGCCAAAGTTGACCCGGTGACGACGGCCACCACCCAGCCGGCGGCCAAACCGACGGAAACGCTCGCCTCCTACACGCCGCCAAAGAAGGACTCCAAGGTTATCCAGCAGGCTGAGGACGACGATGCGGTGGCACCTGACGCCACTGGCATCGGCAAGATGCGCTGGCCGGTGCGCGGCCGCGTGATCTCCAATTTTGGCGGCGGCAAGGACGGCGTCGATATCGCCGTGCCGGAGGGAACGCCGGTGAAGGCGGCCGAGAACGGCGTCGTCATCTATGCCGGCGACGGTCTCAAGGAATTCGGCAACACCGTGCTGGTGCGCCATGAAAACGGGCTGGTCACCGTCTACGGCCACACCAGTTCGATCGAGGTGCAGCGCGGCCAGAAGGTCAAGCGCGGCCAGGAGATCGCGCTGTCCGGCATGAGCGGCACCACCGACTCGCCGAAACTGCACTTCGAAGTGCGCAAGAACTCGGCCCCGGTCGACCCGTCTGGCTATCTCGAATAGAAGAAAAAAAGCATTTGCAGGCCGTCTGACCTCCAGTCCGGCCCGCCGGCTCAGCCCGCTCCGCTAGGAGCGGGCTTTTTCAGTGGTTTTGTTTCGACCATGATCCTATCCGAAAACCGGCTTCCACTTTTCTGGATCGTGGTCTGGCTCAGTTGTTGAGCGGCTTGCCGAGCCGTCCCGCCAGATCCTGGGTGAACTGCCAGGCGACGCGGCCGGAGCGGCTGCCGCGCGTCGTTGCCCATTCCAGCGCGTCGGCGCGCAACGTTTCGGGGTCGATGGCCAGACCGTGATGGCGGACATAGCCGTCGATCATGTCGAGATACTCATCCTGCGAACATTTGTGGAAGCCGAGCCAGAGGCCGAAACGGTCGGAGAGCGACACCTTTTCCTCGACCGCCTCTGACGGGTTGATGGCGGTCGAACGCTCATTGTCGATCATGTCGCGCGGCAACAGATGGCGCCGGTTCGAAGTGGCATAGAAGATGACATTGGCCGGCCGGCCCTCGACGCCGCCTTCGAGCGCTGCTTTCAGCGATTTGTAGGAGGTGTCGTCATGGTCGAATGACAGATCGTCGCAAAACAGGATGATGCGAAAGGGCGCCGCCTTCAGCAGACCCATCAGCTTGGGCAGCGTGTCGATATCCTCGCGATGGATCTCGATGAGCTTGAGCGGCAGATCGAGTTTCGAAGACGCGTTGATCGCGGCGTGCACTGCCTTGACCAGCGAGGACTTGCCCATGCCGCGCGCGCCCCACAACAAGACGTTGTTGGCGGCATAGCCGGCGGCGAAGCGCTCTGTGTTGTCGACAAGGATGTCGCGGACGCGGTCGACGCCGCGGATCAGGCCAATGTCGACGCGATTGACCTTGAGCACCGGCTCGAGATAGCCGGGATCGGCCTGCCAGACGAAGCAATCGGCTTCGGCAAGGTCGGTTTTCGGCACCGGCGGCGGGGCGAGGCGAGAGACCGCCTCGATCAGGCGATCGAGCTTGTCGTTCAGGGCGTCGATGGTGCTGTCGGTCATTTTTGCGTCTTTGTTTTTGCATTCAGGAGCGTGCGAGGCGGAAATCCGGTCGATGTCGGCGGCGTAAAAACCGGCTCCAACCTTTTGTTTGTGCGTGTTCTTTTCCGGAAACCTGACACCACTGTTCGGGCTAAAGCTCTAACACGGGTCAACCGGTCGGAAAAGCAGCCGATTTGCCGGCTCGCGCAGTTGCATTGGCAACTTTACCGACTATATTCCGGCCAAATTTGGCGGGGCCGCTTTGTGGCCTTTTTTCCGTATTCAGGAGTTCTTGATGTTCGTCACACCGGCATTCGCCCAGGCTGCGGCACCCTCGCTGACCCCGCTCGGCCCGATGTTCGACCTCATCGTGCCGTTTATCCCGATTTTCGCGATCTTGTATTTTCTGATCATCCGGCCGCAGCGCGCGCAATTGAAAAAGCGCGCCGACATGCTGGCGGCGGTTCGCCGTGGCGACACGGTCGTCACCGGCGGTGGCTTTATCGGCAAGGTGACCAAGGTGATCGATGACCATGAGCTCGAAGTCGATCTCGGCGGCGGAACCAAGGTGACGGCGCTGCGCTCGACGATCGTCGATGTGCGGGTCAAGGGCGAGCCGGTCGCGAACCAGAACGCCAAGAAATAACCGAATTGTAGGCGGAACGCAGCCGCTTGTACGCCTGAACGGACGATAGACAATGTTATATTTTTCGCGCTTCAAGATGATCCTGATCTGGGTGGCCGTGGCCATCACAGTGCTTCTCGCGGCGCCCAATCTCTTCCCCGCCAGCACGCTGGCCCAACTGCCCAACTGGGTGCCGAAGCGGCAGATGACGCTCGGTCTCGATCTGCAGGGCGGTTCGCACATCCTGCTCCGGATGGATCCGAACGATCTGATCAAGGACCGGCTGGAGACGACGCGAGACGAAATCCGGACGCTGCTGCGCGATGCCAAGCTCGGCTATACCGGCCTTGCCGGATCGGGCCGGACCGTGCAGGTCCGCATCACCGATCCCGCGCAGGTGGAAGCCGCCAAGACGGCGTTGAAGTCCTTGACCGATCCTGTTGCCGCGGGCCTGTTCAGCGGCGGCTCCATCCAGGAAATGACGCTGGACGACAGCGAGCCCGGCCTGCTCAAATTCACCGTCACCGACGCCGGCATCAAATACCGCACGGCGACGGCGCTGGCGCAGTCGATCGAGGTCGTCGAACGCCGCGTCAACGCGCTGGGCACGACAGAACCGATCGTGCAGCGGCAAGGCGATGACCGTATCCTGGTCCAGGTGCCAGGCCTGCAGGATCCGCAGAAGCTGAAGGACATGCTTGGCACCGTCGCCAAGCTGAACTTCCAGATGGTCGACCCCTCGATGTCGGTGCAGGACGCGCTCAACGGTCGTCCGCCGGCAGGCTCCTCGATCCTTTACTCGCAGGACGATCCGCCGGTTCCCTATCTGATCGAGAACCGCGTCATCGTTTCGGGCGAAAGCCTCGTCGACGCGCAGGCGACATACAATTCCCAGACCAACGAGCCGGTGGTTTCGTTCCGCTTCGACTCCAAAGGCTCGGCGCGCTTCGGCCAGGCGACGTCGCAGAATGTCGGCAAGCTGTTCGCCATCGTGCTCGACGACCAGGTTATTTCGGCGCCGCAGATCCGCGAACCGATCCTCGGCGGCACTGGTCAGATTTCAGGCAGTTTTACCGCCGAGACCGCCAACAACCTCGCCGTGCTGCTGCGCGCCGGCGCGCTGCCGGCCAAGCTGACGGTGATCGAAGAGCGCACGGTTGGTCCGGGCCTTGGTCAGGATTCCATCCATGCCGGCAAGGTTGCCGGCATCATCGGTTCGATCCTCGTCGTCGCCTTCATGTTCGTGGCCTACGGCTTCCTTGGCTTCCTGGCCAACATCGCGCTGGCGGTGCACGTGGCGATGATCGTCGGACTGTTGTCGCTGCTTGGCGCGACACTGACCTTGCCCGGCATTGCCGGTATCGTGCTGACCATCGGCATGGCGGTCGATTCCAACGTTCTGATCTATGAGCGTATTCGCGAGGAGCGGCGAAACGGCCGCTCTGTAATCCAGGCGATCGACACCGGCTTCACCAAGGCGCTGGCGACCATCGTCGATTCCAACATCACCTCGCTGATTGCTACCGTGGTGCTGTTCTATCTCGGCACCGGGCCGGTGAAGGGCTTTGCCATCACCTATGCCATCGGCATCCTGACCACGGTCTTCACCGCCTTCACCTTCACCCGTCTGCTGGTGTCGATCTGGCTGCGCCGGGCGCGTCCGAAGGAGTTGCCGCGGGCGCCGGTCACGTTCATTCCGGCCGGCACGAAGATTCCGTTCATGGGCATTCGACGCTGGACATTCGCACTGTCGAGCGCGCTTTCGATTCTCTCGGTCGTGCTGTTCCTGACCGTCGACATCAACTACGGCATCGACTTCAAGGGCGGCTCGCTGATCGAGGTGCAGGCCAAGACCGGCAATGCCGATCTTGCCGATATCCGCGGCAGGCTGACGGAACTCAACATCGGCGAAGTTCAGGTGCAGCAGTTCGGAGAGCCGAACGACGTGCTTATCCGCGTCGGCACGCAGGACGGCGGCGAGAACGCCGAGCAGACCGTCATCGACAAGGTGCGCGGCGAGTTGCAGGACCAGTACGACTTCCGCCGCGTCGAAGTGGTCGGGCCGACTGTCTCGGGCGAACTGGCCAAGCAAGGCACGATCGCCATGCTGGTCGCGCTGCTCGGCATCCTTGTCTATGTCTGGTTCCGTTTCGAATGGCAGTTTGCGGTCGGCGCCATCGTCGCGACGGTCCACGATGTGGTCATGACGCTCGGCTTCTTCGTCATCACCGGGCTTGAATTCAACCAGTCATCGCTGGCGGCGATCCTGACCATCATCGGCTATTCGCTGAACGACACGATCGTCGTCTATGACCGTGTTCGCGAGGATCTGCGAAAATACAAACGCATGCCGCTGCCGCAATTGTTGAACAACGCCATCAACGAGACGCTGTCGCGAACGACGCTGACCTCGGTGACGACGATCCTGGCGCTGCTGGCGCTGGTGTTGTTCGGCGGCGAGGTGATCCGCTCGTTCACGATGGCGATGCTGTTCGGCGTTGTCTTCGGCACCTATTCGTCGATCTTCATCGCCGCGCCGTTGCTGATCCTGTTCAAGTTGCGGCCACAGGCCACGACGGCTGACGACGAGAAGCCGGTCGGCAACGGCAAAGCCGTGGCGACCTGACGAACGCTGCGCTCGTGGCAAAGGGCATCGTCATTCGCGAGGCGCATTTCCCCGGCCGCGCGCCGATCGAGGCCTACGGCAATGGCGGGTTCCGCTTCGCCGACATGTCGCATCGGGGCTCCCTGCTGTGCCTGCCCTCAGGCATTTACGGCTGGGAGCCGGCCGACCCCTTGGCGCTGACGGCGGCGGATTTCGAAAAGTTGCTGGCCGAGGCCGGCACGGTCGAGATCCTGCTGGTCGGCTGCGGCAAGGATCTCAGGCCGTTACCGGCAGCGCTGCGCGCGGCACTGAAAGCGGCGGGCATTTCATCCGATCCGATGTCGACCGGAGCAGCTGTGCGCACCTATAACGTGCTTTTGGCGGAAGACCGCGCCGTGGCCGCCGCGCTGATCGCCGTCGACTGAAATGGCTGATGCCGGCAAGATCGTCATGGACGCGGTGCGCGCCGCCGACCACGACCGCTATCTCACAGCGCTCTATGCGCCGGCGGCCAGACGCGACGCGCTGTTTTCACTCTATGCCTTCAACGCCGAGATTGCAGGCATTCGCGACCGCATCCACGAGGCGTTGCCGGGCGAGGTGCGGCTGCAATGGTGGCGCGATGTCATCGCCGCCGACGATGATGGCGTTGGCCATCCTGTCGCCGACGCCTTGAAGGCGGCGATTGCTGCCCACCGCCTGCCGAAGCCGGCATTCGACAATATGCTCGAAGCCCGCATCTTCGATCTCTATGACGACCCGATGCCGTCGCGCACCGATCTCGAAGGCTATTGCGGCGAGACGGCAGCCGCCCTCATCCAGTTCGCGGCGATGGTGCTCGACCCCGTCGAGGCGCCGCGCATTGCCGAGCTTGCGGGCAGGGCGGGTTGCGCGCAAGCGATGACCGGCCTGCTGCTTCTGCTGCCGCTGCACCGCAAGCGTGGGCAGTGTTTTGTTCCGGCCGATATTCTGGCGTCAGCGGGATCGTCGCCGGAAGAATTTATTGCCGGCGATGGCGGGCAGGGCGCGAAACGCGCCGTGGCTGCAATGATCGCGCTGGCGCGGGAGCATCTTTCCGCCTTCGAGCGGGGAGCATCCGCCTTGCCGGTCTCGCTGCGCCCGGCATTCCTGCCGCTGACGCTGACGCACGCCTATCTCGGCAAGATGGAAAGCCATTCACCGCTCAACGGCGTGGCGCGGCTTTCGGCGTTGCGCCGGCATTGGCTGTTGTTGCGCCGCGCGTCGCAAGGCTGGTCAGCCAGACGTCAATCGTAGCTGGAATTCTTCAAGCTGTGGCCAGCATCAAGGCTGCGGAGTAGCGAACCTTACTCCGCCGCTTCGGCTGTTTCCGCTTGCGCCGGCAGCCCCAACCATTGCCGGCAATCGGCGCGAGCGCGCGATGTGATGGCGTGCCTTTTGGCAACCGTCTTGTCCTTGCCGCGCATGCGTTTGCCCTCGGTCTTCGGCGCCTCCACCGGTGGGAACAGGCCGAAATTGACGTTCATCGGCTGAAAAGAGCGCTTTCCCGGCTCGTCGTCGGAAACGATGTGGCCGCCGGTGATGTGGTTGAGCAAGGCGCCGAAAGCTGTGGTCAGCGGCGGCAGCGAGGGTGCATGGCCGAGCCGTTCGGCGGCGGCGAAGCGGCCGGCGAGCAGGCCGATGGCAGCGCTTTCGACATAGCCCTCGCAGCCGGTGATCTGGCCGGCGAAGCGCAGGCCGGGCCGCGATTTCAGCTGCAGCGAGGCGTCGAGCAAGGTCGGCGAATTGATATAGGTGTTGCGGTGCAGGCCGCCGAGGCGAGCGAAATCGGCATTTTCGAGCCCCGGAATGGTGCGGAACACGCGCACCTGCTCGGCATGCTTCAGCTTTGTCTGGAAACCGACCATGTTGTAGAGCGTGCCCAGAGCATTGTCCTGGCGCAGCTGCACGACCGCATAGGCCTTGACCGTCGGATTGTGGGCATTGGTCAGCCCCATCGGCTTCATCGGTCCATAGCGCAGCGTCTCGACGCCGCGTTCGGCCATGATCTCGATCGGCAGGCAGCCGTCGAAATAGGGCGTGCCTTCCCATTGTTTGAATTCGGTTTTCTGGCCGTCGACCAAGGCCTGGACGAAGGCAAGATACTGCTCCTTGTCCATGGGGCAGTTGATGTAATCCTTGCCAGTGCCGCCGGGGCCGACCTTGTCGTAGCGAGACTGGAACCAGCAAATGTCCATGTCGATGGTGTCGAAATGGATGATCGGCGCGATGGCGTCGAAGAAGGCGAGCGCATCGGCGCCGGTCGTCTCGGCAATCGACTGGGCGAGCGAAGGCGCGGTCAGTGGGCCGGTGGCGATGATCGCCTGGTCCCAGTCCGCCGGCGGCAGGCCGGGTACTTCTTCGCGCTCAATGGTAATGAGCGGATGCGCCTCGAGCCTTTTGGTCACGGCTTGCGAAAATCCGTCGCGGTCGACGGCGAGTGCGCCGCCGGCCGGCACCTGGTGTGCGTCACCGGCGCTCATGATCAGCGAGCCGGCCAGCCGCATTTCGGCGTGCAACAGGCCGACGGCGTTGTTTTCGGCGTCGTCCGAGCGGAAGGAATTGGAGCACACGAGCTCGGCCAGGCCGTCCGTCTTGTGCGCATCGGTGCCGCGCACCGGGCGCATTTCATGTAGCACGACCGGTACGCCGGCTTCTGCCGCCTGCCAGGCGGCTTCGGATCCGGCGAGGCCGCCGCCGATGATGTGAATGGGATTTTTGCTCATGAGCGCCGGAATAATCGCTTGCAGCGGCGATTGCAATTGCCGTGCGACAGAGCGGTGAGGGGAACGCCTGCCCCTGAAAACAACAACACCCGCCGGGGGAGGAGGTCCGGCGGGTGTCGTTTTTGGGGTCGATCCTCGGGAGGAGGTGAAGATCGACCGTATTCGTCATCGCCGGGGAGGAGGTCGGCTTGACGAAATCTCTTTCGCCTTTTTAGAGGGGGCGAAACCCCTGGAAGACGAGCTACGTTCGCTTTGAAAGACGAACTACGTTCGCTTTGGAAACAGCGCCCGCCGCGGGAGGAGGTGCGGCGGGCGCCGTTTTGGTGGTCAACCCTCGGGAGGAGGTGAAGGCTGACCGTATCCGTCAGGGTCGGGGAGGAGGTCGACCCTGGCGAAATTCCTTAACTTCAGATCGCCTTGCGGGCGACGTGCTTGATCTCGTCGCGGACGATGCCGAGATCATGGAGCTGGCGGTTCGAAAGGCGACCCAGTTCGTTCACGGTGTCGCGGTAGACGCGCCAGTTACGATAGTTGCGGATCAGGTTCATTGTCGTTCTCTCTTAAACTGGTTCGGACCATTTACGGTCCGAAGGATTAGACCGCCTTGCGGGCGACGTAGTGGATGTCGCTGCGGCCGATGCCGAGGTCGTTCAGTTCACGGTTGCTCAGGCGGCTCAGCTCGGAAACGGTTTCCCGGTAGCGGCGCCAGTTGCGGTAGTTGCGGATCAGGTTCATGGTATTTCTCGTTTCGTCTTTCTTTCGGATCATTCCGTCTTTCAGTACGACCTGAAGATAGGTGGGCTAAAAACGATTTAAAAGCGCTATTGGTGCATGGCAGCAATGCAAATTGTGCAATGCAACATTAACGCGCGTTCACGGCTTCGACACAAAGAAACCCGAATCGGAAAATGCCGTCGCGTCAACGGTTTGGCCGGATCGGTTGAAAAAAGACCAGGCTTGGGGGAGATGGGTATGGCGAGCTATTCGTCACGGGTCAGGGCGGATATCGCGCGGTGGCGAGAGGGCGGCCTGATCGACGCTTCGACGGCCGATGCGCTGGCGCGCGACGTCGAAGCAAACGAGCGCAAGTCGCTGAGCTTCGGTTCGATCCTGGCGATGATGGCGGCGCTGTTGTTCGGCGCCGCGATCCTGATTTTCGTCGCCGCCAATTGGGAAGCCATTCCCCGGCTGGCGCGCGTCCTGGCGCTGTTTGCCATCATTCTCGCCGGCTATGTCGGTGGTGCTGTCATGAAAACGCGCGACCATGCAGCGATCGGCGAGGCGCTGTGGATCGTGGCCGCGGCGGCGTTCGGCGGCTCGATCGCGCTGATCGGCCAGATGTATCATTTGTCCGGCGACGAGGCGTCGGCCCTGATCACCTGGGGCGCCGGTACGGCGCTGGCCGCAATCGCGCTACGTTCGAACCCGCTGACCGTCGCTGCCGTCGGCATTGCCGATGCCTGGCTGTTCCTCAAAGGGTTCGACTATTTCCGCAAGACGGAATTTCCGCATTTCTTCGTCGTCATGGCGCTGGTGCTGTTCGCCATCTCGTACTGGACGCGCAGCCAGGCAGCGCGGCATTTGATCATCCTGTCGGTACTCTTCTACCTTGTGCTGTTTGTCATGGACTACGATACGCTGCAGGTCGCCATTCCGCTGGTGGTCGCCTCGGCGCTGCTTTTCGCGGCGGCGACCTTCTTCGCCGAACCCGTCGACAGGATCGTGCAGCTTGGCGGCCGGCTGCCCTTGAACGCCTTGATCGGCTTTCTCACCGGTCTGGCGATGATCCAGTTCGAAGTGGCGGATACCCATAGCAGCGGCTTCGCACTTGCCTCGGTCGTTGCGCTCGCCGGCATTGTCGCCGCCATCATGCTGGGTGGCCGCGAGAGCAGGGGCCTGCGCTGGGTGGCCTATGCCGGCTTCGCCTTCGAACTGGCCATCATCTATGTCGTGATGCTGCAGTCGATGCTCGACACGGCAGGCTTCTTCCTGGCGGCGGCGGTTCTGCTCGGCATCCTTGCGCTGATCATCATCCGCATCGAGAAGCGCATGAAGGCGCCACGCGTTGAGGGAGCGAACGCATGATATCAGGAAAAAAACTCATCATCTCGGCGCTGGTGCTGGCGCTCGTCCAGATCGGCTTTTTGAGCTGGATCATCGCCGGACGGGCGGCGATCCTGCGCAATGGCAAGGAAGTCCTTTTGAAGGTCGAGCCGATCGACCCGCGCGACCTCCTGCGCGGCGACTATATTTTCCTCGGCTATGAGATTTCGGGCATACCGGTGAAGCTGATCGCCAACATTTCGGCCGGCAAATTCTCAACCGACGACACCTCGATCGTGGTCAGGCTGAAAAAGGGCGCTGAGGGCTATTGGCAGCCGACCACCGCCTGGTTCGGGCAAGCGCCGGCGTCGGCCGCACCCGACGAGGTCGATATTGTCGGCCATGTCGCCGAGGGCTGGGACCTGCGCGAGAGCGGCGCGACGATCCGGCCGGACTATGGCATCGAGCGCTTCTATCTTCCGGAAGGCGAGGGGATGGCGATCCAGAACGACATGCGGGTGCGGCCGTTCGGCATCCGCGCCGCCATCGCGGCCGACGGCACCGCGCAGATCAAGGCGCTGATGGACGGCGATCAGACGCTGTTCGAGGAACCGCTCTACTAGACGAATGGATGTCTGTTTGCCGAGCTTTCGACGCTTGTGCCGCCAATCGGCACTGACCGCGTGCTGGGGTCTGAACTGGCGAGGCTGGCAGAGTGGTTTACTGGGCAGGTGTTTGAAGCGTAGGGCGTCGCCGCCAGTCCTCCGACGCCAAGGCTTCGAAGGACACTCCTTCGTCCAACGAGCTTCTGGTGGACTGCCACCCCAAGCTCGAAGAGCGAAGGGTGGTGCGGGTAGAGGGACTCGAACCCCCACGTTTTCACGCCAGAACCTAAATCTGGTGCGTCTACCAATTCCGCCATACCCGCGTGGCCCGGCAATCCCATGTAGCCATCATTCTGTCAATGTCAGGGCCAAAATGGCGGTCGTTCGCTGCAACGCGAAGATGGTTGAAAATTAGCCGCGCCTGTGACAAAAGGCGTGTCAAATGTGACGGGACGCGACGATCCGCTTCTGCTGAATGTGATAAGAAGTAGGAAAAACAAAGACTTATTCACATTTTGGAGCGCAGTTTGGGAGAATTTGAGCCGCTTTTGCGGTCAAATCGCCAGGTTCCGTACCAAAAGCCATTCCCGGCAAGATTATACCGGCAGGCTGTAAACGGCAGGAGCCGTTTTGCAGCCTCATTGGTGAAAAAAAGGTTTTACGATGCAGGTCACCGAAACGCTCAACTCCGGTCTCAAGCGCGAGATCAAGATCACCGTGCCGGCGGGTGACATGGAAGCCAAGCTGATGGCGCGGCTGTCGGACGCCCGCAACAAGGTCCGCATCAACGGCTTCCGTCCCGGCAAGGTGCCGGTGCAGCACCTGCGCAAGGTCTATGGCAAGTCGTTCATGGCCGAAGTGGTCAACGAGATCCTCAACGACTCGACACGTTCGATCATCACCGGGCGCGGCGAAAAGGCCGCCATGCAGCCCGAAGTGATCATGACCGAGGACGAGAAGGAAGCCGAGAAGATCCTGGCCGGCGGCGCCGACTTCGAGTTCAGCATCAATTACGAGATCATCCCGTCGATCGAGATCAAGGATTTCTCCGACATCAAGGTGACACGCCAGGTGTTCGACGTGCCGGATACCGAGATCGACGAGCAGGTTCAGCGCGTTGCCGAATCGGCGCGCAGCTACGAGCCGAAGACCGGCAAGGCCGCCGAAGGCGACCGCGTGTCGATCGACTATGTCGGCAAGATCGATGGCGAAGCCTTCTCGGGCGGCGCCGGTACGGATCAGCCGCTGGTGCTCGGCTCCAAGGAATTCATCCCCGGCTTCGAAGATCAGCTCATCGGCGCCAAGGCCGGCGACGAGAAGCAGGTGACGGTCACCTTCCCGGAAAACTACCAGGCGGCGCATCTGGCCGGCAAGGAAGCCACCTTCGACGTCACCGTCAAGGAAGTGTCCAAGCCCGGCGCGCTGGAGATCAATGACGAGACGGCCAAGAATCTCGGCCTCGAGTCGCTGGAGCGCCTGCGTGAAATCGTGCGTACCCAGATCGAGAACCAGTTCGGTTCGATGACGCGCCAGAAGGTCAAGCGCCAGCTGCTCGACCAGCTCGACGCCTCCTACTCGTTCGAGGCACCGTCGAAGCTCGTCGATGCCGAGTTCAACAACATCTGGACCCAGGTCAATCGCGATCTCGAAGCTGCCGGCCGCAGTTTCGCCGACGAAGAGACGACCGAAGAAGAGGCCCGTGCCGAATATCTGCGGCTTGCCGAGCGCCGCGTGCGCCTCGGCCTGGTTCTCGCCGAAATCGGTGAGAAGGCCGGCGTCACCGTGACGGACGAGGAATTGCAGCGCGGCCTGTTCGAGCAGGTGCGCCGCTACCCGGCCGCCCAGCAGCAGGAAGCCTTTGAGTTCTACCGCAGTAACCCGGAAGCGCTGAACACGCTGCGCGCGCCGATGTTCGAAGAGAAGGTGGTCGACCATCTGCTCGGCCAGATCTCGGTCACCGACGTCAAGGTCAGCAAGGAAGAGCTGATGGCCGACGACGAAGAGACCGAGACCGCCAAGGCAAAGCCGGCGAAGAAAGCCGCTGCCAAGAAGGCTGACGCCAAGCCGGCTGACGACGCGGAAGAGCCCAAGAAGAAGGCCGCGCCGAAGAAAAAGGCCGCCAAGGACGCCGAATAAGCGCCTGACGACAGGATCACAAAAAGGCCGCCCCCATGGGGCGGCCTTTCTCGTAGTCGGCAGGATGGCTGACCGGGATCAGAGCGCCTTGATGATGATGCACCCGGCTAGCAGTAGAACGACGCCGGCGAGCCGCATGCCCGACACCAGCCGCTGCGGCAGGTGAAACCAGCCGAACGTGTCGACGAAAATGCTTGCGACCTGCTGGCCGGCCACCGTGAGGCCGACGGCTGCCGCCGCGCCGATCACCGGGATGGCGGTGAACACGGTCGTGACATAGGTCGCGCCGGCAAACCCTCCGAGCCAGCCCCACCAGGGCATCGAGGAAACGCCTGCGAGGCGAGGGCGAGCAGTCTTTGTCCATGCAAGTGCGGCCAGAAGCACCGCGGCCATTGCCAGCGTCGCCACCAGGAATGAGATGGTGCCGACTGCGAACGGCGTGCCGCCAAGGTCATGCCGCAGCAAGGCATTCACGGCCCCTTGCACCGGCAATACGGCGCCGGCCAGAAGCGCCAGTCCGATCCAGCCCGGTTTCGACGGCGCCAGATTGTCCGCCGCCCCCTTCTGTCCCAGAACGATGAGGGTCGCACCGGCGAGCACGACGAGCATGCCAAGGGAGGGGCCGGCTTGCAGGCCGGCCTCAGGAAGTCCGAGCCAGCCAAATGTGTCGAGGGCAAACGATGCAAGCATCTGCCCGGCGATGAACAGGCCGACAGACACGACGGCGCCGAGGCGAGGGAAGAGCAGGATGGTCGAAACGACATAGAAAGCCGAGGCCGTGCCACCGACCGCGTGCCACCATTCGGCCCTGCGAATGGCCAGCAGCGCGGGCATCGTTCCGGTGAGGACCGTGATCAGCAGCAGCACGATGGCGCCGACCGAGAGCTGAAGTAGCGTTGCGGCAAAGGGCGAGCCGACGGCCTTTGAAAGTTGTGCGTTGGCGCCGGCCTGCACGGCGAGCAGGCCACCGGCGACTAGCGCCAGGGGTATGAAGAGGATTTCCAATTTATCAGCCCTTGATTTTGGGTCGCGCGACAGTTGCGATGGCCTATATGGCGTGCGCGAATTCGCATATCGATCTGCCGATTTGCCCATCTGTTGTGCGTTTTTGCAGAGGCCTATTCGGCATTTGGCTCGCCAACTGCCAATCGTTTCCCTATCTTTCTGCGGAAATGCACAGCTCTCGCGACCATATCGACTGGGAAGATTTGCGCATGGTGCTGGCCGTCGCCGACGGCGCTTCACTGGCGGCAGCGGCGCGGATTCTTGGTGTGAACCACACCACTGTGCTGAGGCGCGTCAATGCGTTCGAGAAGCGGCTTGGCATCCGCCTTTTCGACAGATTGCCGACGGGCTACGCGCTCACCGCCGGCGGCGAGGAATTGCTCGGCGCGGCGCGCAATATGGCTGAGACGGTCAATGAACTGGCGCGCAAATTGTCGGGGCAGGACCTCAGGTTCGAAGGAAAATTGCGGGTTACCACCACGGACACGCTGATGGTGTCGGTGCTGCCGCCGATCCTGGCTGCGTTTCGAGATCTCCATCCTGGCATCCGGATCGAGGTGACGACGCAGAATTCCATAGCCAATCTGACACAACGCGATGCGGACGTGGCGATCAGACCGGTGTCGCAGCCGCAGGAAATCCTGGTCGGCAGGCGCATTTCGGGTGTGGCCTTCGCCGCCTACGCGGCGCCCTCTTATGTTGAGACGCTGCCATCAGAGCCCAGATTCGGTCTGTTGCGCTGGATCGCCCCTGACGACAGTCTCGCCAATACAGGCGTCGCCCGGTGGATGCGTTCGTCGCTGCCGGATGCCGAAATTGCCTTCCGCGCCGATTCCCTGGTGACGATGTCTCATGCAGCTCGCGCCGGAACGGGGGTGGCCGTGCTTCCCTGCTATCTCGGGGATAGTGCTTCAGGACTTGTGCGGGTCGGCGGATTGATCGAGGAGATTGGTTCGGCCTTGTGGGTGCTTGTGCATGATGATCTGCGCCGCACGGCGCGCGTGCATGCTTTCACCAAATTTGTCTCTGACGCCTTGCAACAGCGACGCGATCTTCTGGAAGGCAGGCTGGGCATCGCGGCGCAAGGCTGACATCTTCTATCTGCCGGCGAGATTCTGTGGTAGTGAGGGGCTATAGGGCCACAAGGGAGGAGCGGATATTCCGTTCTGTGGTGCAAGGCGCATGTCGGTGCATCCATATGCCGGCGCGCGTAGATCGTCTTGGGCATATTGGCGATCAGTGAGGAGATGTCATGCGCGCAATCGCGTTCTTAGCCGTCATGTCCGTTGCAAGCCTTATCTCGAATTCATCGCAGGCACAGGATGCCGCGGCGGGCGAGAAGGTCTTCACCAAATGCAAGGTCTGCCACATTGCAGAAGAGGACACGAACAAGATCGGTCCGTCGTTGCACGGCGTCATTGGCCGGACAGCCGGCACGCATCCGGATTTCAAATACTCCGAGGCCATGATCGCGGCCGGCGCATCCGGGGTCAAATGGGATGAACCGACGCTGACGACCTACCTTCATGATCCCAAGGCCATGGTCAAAGGCACGAAGATGGCGTTTCCCGGCCTCAAGAAGGACGAGGACATCGCCAACGTCATCGCCTATCTGAAGCAATTCTCGAAATAGCCTGGCTCTTCGGCCGGCTCGGCTGCCGGTTTCCATTGCTGGTCGTCTCAAAATGTCGGTCAAGGAAAGCCTCAAGGATACCGACGTCCGCCTTTCGGAAGCGACGGCTGGTGATTTCTTTGCGCTGTTGAAGCCGCGGGTCATGGCGCTGGCCATCTTTACTGCTTTCGTCGGTCTGATGGTGGCGCCGGGCGGGATGAACCCGGTCATCGCCGTGATCGCCATCGGCGCCATTGCGGTTGGAGCAGGCGCGGCCGGGGCGCTCAATATGTGGTACGATGCCGATATCGACGCTCTGATGTCGCGCACCTCAAAACGGCCGATTCCGTCGGGCCGTGTCATGCCGGGCGAGGCGCTCGGCTTCGGTCTGGTGCTTTCCGCATTCTCGGTGATGACGCTCGGCCTGCTGGTGGGTTGGCTCGCTGCTTCGCTGCTGGCCTTCACCATCTTCTTCTACGTCGTCATCTATTCGATGTGGCTGAAACGCTCGACGCCGCAGAACATCGTCATCGGTGGCGCCGCGGGCGCGCTTCCTCCTGTCATCGGCTGGGCGGCGGCCACCGGCGCCGTCGGCATTGAAAGCCTCATCCTGTTTCTGATCATTTTCCTCTGGACGCCACCGCATTTCTGGGCGCTGGCGCTGTTCAAGGCCGGCGACTACGCCGCGGCCGGCATCCCGATGATGCCGAATGTGGCCGGCCAGGCTTCGACGCGAAGGCAGATCTTCGCCTATGCATTGGTACTGGCGCCGATTGGCGTGCTGCCCTGGGCGCTTGGGTTCGCCAGCGGATTCTACGGGATTGCTTCGGCTGCCTTGGGCGCGGGTTTCATCTGGCAGGCCTGGAAGGTTCTGGTCATTGCCGACCAGGACATGAAACCGGCAAAGGCGCTGTTTGCCTATTCGATTTTCTATCTGTTCGCGATCTTTGCCATGCTGCTTGCCGACACCATCGCCATGCGCGCCTTCATGCCGGTTGCAGCCGGTGCATGACCCTGCCGGCCCTTCCGACAAAAGGGCGACAAACCCCATGCAAAAGAGTATGTTGATCACGGTGCAGGTCGCGGTTTGCGTGGCCAGTCATGCAAAACGGCGGCACCGTGAAACCGCGACCTAACCGGACCTGATCTGGAGGAACGGGCATGACTAGTTTTCACGTGATAGCAGGCGCCAGCGAGACGCTGGAACACACTAAAATTCGAAAAATCGGCGTTTCCGACCTTTTTGATGCGCTCAAGCGCGGCGTCGACGATTTTATGGTCAAACCGTCTCACATCGTTTTTCTCTGCCTGATCTATCCGCTGGTCGGGGTCGTGCTGGCTGCCTGGACGTCGGGCGCCAATGCGTTGCCGTTGTTGTTTCCGCTGGTGTCCGGTTTTGCGCTGATCGGTCCGTTCGCGGCGATCGGCCTGTATGAAATCAGCCGCAGACGGGAAGCCGGGATCGACGCCTCCTGGAAGCACGCTTTCGAGATCAGGAATTCTCCGGCGCTGCCATCCATCGCGGCGGTCGGGATCATGCTGTTTGCGATCTTCATCGCCTGGCTTTTGACGGCGCAGCTGTTCTACCAGTCTCTCTTCGGCCCGGCGCCGCCGACATCGATATCCGGTTTCATCAATGAGATATTCGCCACCGGCCGGGGCTGGACGCTGATTATCCTGGGTCATGCCATCGGCTTCGTCTTCGCCGCCGTGGTGTTGTGCACCACAGTCGTCGCTTTCCCGCTGTTGCTCGACCGCGACGTGGGCGCCTATGAGGCCATCCACACCTCGGTGCGCGTGGTCCTGGCCAACCCGATTGTGATGGCTGTCTGGGGGGTGATCGTCGCCGTCTGCCTGATCATCGGCTCGATACCGGTGTTCGCGGGTCTGGCGGTGGTGTTGCCTATCCTCGGTCACGCCACCTGGCATGTCTACCGCAAGGTCGTGGAATCCCCGGCGCCGGTCAGGCCGACGAGTTGACGATATCCGGCTCGGCTGCACCGGCGAGAGTTCCGGTGCAGCCGGTTGATTTTTCAGTAGGCAGCGTGGCTGAAGCGGGCGTGACGTGCGTCCATGGTCAGGTTGCGGAAATCCTTGCCGCTGACATGCACCAGAGTCCTGTGGTCGCCGCCCTCGAAATAGATGTCGGCGGCGTCGCCGAGGCTGTCGTCGAGGATCACCGGGACATCGTAGGCCGCGCCGATCGGCGGAATGGCGCCGGTGTCGCAATCGCCGAAGAGTGAGACCACCTCGTCTTCGGAGGCGAGCCCAAGACGCCTGTCCATCACGTCCTGCAGTGTACCGAGCTCGATTCTGTGCGTGCTTGGGACCACGGCCAGCGCATAGCCGAGTTCGTGGTGAACGACCACCGATTTGGCCATCATGCTGCCGGGCACATGCGCGGCAATAGCGGACTGCCTGCTCGTCGATGTGCGATGGTGGGCGACGGTGTCGTAGGAGATTCCTCTCCCGTCGATGTAGTCCTTCAGTCTGTTTGCGATCGTCATCTTCGGCCTCCCTGCTGGAGTTCGCGGCGCATCGGAAACGAGGCAATCATTCTCCTCCGATCGTTTCCGACAATAGCAAGATGGATCAGGCGCCCCTTGTTTCAAGGCAGCACGGCCCGACCCCAACTGCAGGCAGCCCCGGTCGACCAAGCCCCAAATCCAGTTTGCGTATCAGGGCCCGGCGCCGAAAAACGTCACACGGGTGAGAAGCGTGTGATCCGCTTCGAACAGCATCAGTGCCACGAACACCAGCACGAAAACCGGCGGCAGGATGATCGCGTACATTAGTGCCAGCCGCTCCCAGGCCATGTGCATGAACACGGCGACGATCAGCCCGGCCTTGAGGATCATGAAGATCAGGA
This sequence comes from Mesorhizobium sp. P2_E10, assembly GCF_056404235.1. Taxonomy (NCBI): domain Bacteria; kingdom Pseudomonadati; phylum Pseudomonadota; class Alphaproteobacteria; order Hyphomicrobiales; family Phyllobacteriaceae; genus Mesorhizobium; species Mesorhizobium sp. P2_E10. The sequence continues at coordinate 189,703 of NZ_JBFUEK010000008.1, read as the reverse complement.
TCAGCGACCATCTGAGATAGCCGTGCAGGCCGAAATAGTCGACCAGATAGGAGCAGGTGCTGAGGATGAACAGCCATGCCCAGACCACCATGTAGAGCTTGATCGGGTGTTCCTGGTGAACCTCTGCATGGGCGCCGCCGGTCGCTGCCGCGTCATGAACAGGGTGAAGAGCGTGTTGCCCCAGGCCGTTTGCGGTTGCTTCAGCCATATCGTCCTCTCACCAAAGATAGAAAAATGCGAAAATGAACACCCAGACCAGGTCGACGAAGTGCCAGTAGAGCCCCATGATCTCGACATTCTCGTAGCGGCCCTTGCGGCTGGTGAAGAAGCCGGGCCGCTCGGTGTCGTAGTCTCCGCGCCAGACCTTGCGCGCCACGATGAGCAGGAAGATCACCCCGATCGTCACATGGGTGCCGTGGAAGCCGGTGATCATGAAGAAGCACGAACCGAACTGTGCGGCACCCCATGGATTGCCCCAGGGCCGCACCCCTTCGGTGATCAGCTTGGTCCATTCGAAGGCCTGCATGCCGACAAAGGTGGCGCCAAGTGCTGCGGTCAAAACCATGAGGATCGCCGTCTTGCGGCGGTCGCGGCGGTAGCCGAAATTGACCGCCATGGCCATCGTTCCACTACTCGAGATCAGCACGAAGGTCATGATGGCGATGAGGATCAGGGGGATTTCCTGGCCGCCAATGCGCAGCGCGAAGACCTCGCTGGGATTTGGCCACGGCACGCGGGTGGAGATACGCGCGGTCATGTAGGAGATCAGGAAGCAGCCGAAGATGAAGGTGTCGCTGAGCAGGAAGATCCACATCATGGCCTTGCCCCAGGACACGTTCTTGAACGCCCGCTGATCCGAGGACCAGTCGGCGGCAATGCCTTGCCAGCCCGCCGGCCGCGGCTCCGTCTGGCCGATATGCGTCAGTGTCGTCTCTGCCATGCTCCCAGACCTCCTAGGTCAGTAACTGTCGGCAAATGTCGATGAACGTCGCGGCCCAGCCGGCCAGAAGAACGAAGATGGCGAACCAGACGAAAAGCAGGAAATGCCAGTACATGGCGCACAGTTCGACGCTGAGACGCAGCCGTTGCGGCCGTGCCCCGTTCCAGGCACTCGCGGTTGTTCTGCTCAGGCCCACCAGTCCGCCCACGATATGCAGGCCATGCATTCCGGTGATCAGATAGAAGAAACTGTTGGCAGGATTGGAGGCCAGCCAATAGCCGTCGGCGGTCAGCTCCCGCCATGCCATAAGCTGTCCGATCAGGAAGGCGAGGGCGGTCAGCCCGGCTGTGGCGAGGCCGAGCCGGACCGTGTCCAGTTGGCCCTTGCGCGCCGCAACCGAGGCGCATTGCAGTGCGATGCTGCTCAAGACCAGCACACCGGTGTTGAGCCAGAGCAGGCGCGGCAATGGCATTGGCTGCCAGTCCGACAGAGCCATGCGCATGAAGTAGGCGCTGGTGAACAGCGCAAACAGGCAGCCGACGACGGCGAGGAAGACGCCGAGGCCGATCTTGGCGGTTGGCAGCGCCGACCGGTCGAGGGCGATATAGTCGCCTGCCATGCCTTGCTCGAGCCATGGCTTTGCCATCAGCCGCTGGTGGGAGAGCCACCACCCGGCAATGCCGAAAATCACAGCCAGGAAGACCAGGATGACGCTCATGCCGGCTCCCTCGAGGGACCGCCCGGCATGTTCTGCGGGATGAAGTCCTCCTTGGCGCCCGGCACGCTGTAGTCATAGGCCCAGCGATAGACGATCGGCAGGTCCTTGCCGAAATTGCCATGCGCCGGCGGTGTCTGCGGCGTCTGCCATTCGAGTGTGGTCGCCCGCCATGGATTGCCGCCGGCATCGCGGCCGTGGCGGATGCTCCAGATCAGGTTGAACAGGAAGACGATCTGAGCAAAGCCGACCATGAACGCCATGATGCTGATGAAGGAGTTCAGGTGATGGGCCGACTCCGTCATGATCGCCATGTCGGTCAGTTCGTTGTAGCGCCGCGGCACGCCCATCAGCCCGAGATAGTGCATCGGAAAGAAGATCAGATAGGCGCCGAGGAACGTAACCCAGAAATGGAACCGGCCCAGCGTCTCGTTCAGCATCCGGCCGGTGACCTTCGGGTACCAGTGATAGATCGCTCCGAAAATCACGGTGATCGGGGCGACGCCCATGACCATGTGGAAATGGGCGACGACGAACATCGTGTCCGACAGCGGAACGTCGACCACGACATTGCCGAGAAACAACCCGGTCAACCCGCCATTGACGAAGGTGACGATGAAGGCCATGGCGAACAGCATCGGAATGGTGAGATGGATGTCGCCGCGCCACAGCGTCAGCACCCAATTATAGACCTTGATGGCGGTCGGGATGGCGATGATCAACGTCGTGGTGGCGAAGAAGAAGCCGAAATAGGGGTGCATGCCGCTGACATACATGTGGTGCGCCCAGACCACGAAACTCAGCGCGCCGATGCCGACGATGGCCCAGACCATCATCCGGTAGCCGAAAATGTTCTTGCGCGCATGGGTGCTGATCAGGTCGGAGACGATGCCGAAGGCCGGCAGCGCCACGATGTAGACCTCGGGGTGGCCGAAGAACCAGAACAGGTGCTGGAACAGGATCGGGCTGCCGCCATTGTGCTGCAATTGTTCGCCCATCTCGACCACCGCCGGCATGAAGAAGGAGGTGCCGAGCGCGCGGTCGAGCAGCATCATCACGCAGGCGACGAACAGCGCCGGGAAGGCGAGCAGCGCCATGACGGTGGCGGTGAAGATACCCCAGACGGTCAGCGGCAGGCGCATCAGCGTCATGCCGCGCGTGCGGCCCTGCAGCACGGTCACGACATAGTTCAGGCCGCCCATGGTGAAGCCGATGATGAACAGGATCAGCGACACGAGCATCAGGATGATGCCCCACTCCTGGCCACCAGGTGTGCCGGTCATGATGGCTTGCGGCGGGTAGAGCGTCCAACCGGCCCCCGTCGGTCCACCGGGCGCAAAGAAGCTCGACACCAAAACCAGCACGGCGAGCAAATAGATCCAGTAGCTCAGCATGTTGACATAGGGAAAGACCATGTCGCGGGCGCCGACCATCAGCGGGATCAGGTAGTTGCCGAAGCCGCCGAGGAAGAGTGCTGTGAGCAGGTAGATCACCATGATCATGCCGTGCATGGTGATGAACTGGTAGTAGGCTTCAGGGGTGATGAAGTTGAAGGTGCCGGGGAAGCCGAGCTGCAGCCGCATCAGCCAGGACAGCACCAGCGCCACCAGGCCGATGGCCGTAGCGGTTGCCGAATACTGGATGGCGATGACCTTGGCGTCCTGCGAGAAGACATACTTCGTCCACCAACTGTGCGGATGGTAGAGTTCCATTTCCGCGACTTCGGCGGGCGGTACGGCATCTGCAGGCGTGATATCGACCATAGGAGCACCTCCGTGCCCTTTTCAGCGGGACCCGACAGTTTCGAGTTTTGCCGCAACTTCTAGAGCTGACACCGTCGCGTTGCCCGGCGCCGGTTGTGTCGAGCCGGTTTGCAGGGGTGCCGACAATTGCGCGAACGTCTGCTGCTGGCCGAGCCAGGCCATATAGTCCTGCTCGGTGTCGACCATGACGACGCCATGCATCATCGGATGACCCTGCCCGCAAAGCTCGGCGCACAGGACCTGGAAGGTTCCGGTCTTGGTCGGGGTGAACCAGAAATAGGTGACCGAGCCCGGGATCATGTCCATCTTGGCGCGGAATTCCGGTACGTAGAAATCATGCAGCACATCGATCGAGCGCAGCAGCATCTTGACCGGCTTGCCGACCGGCAGATGCAGGTCGGCCGCTTCGACCACAACATCGTCCTGGCCGTTGGGATCCTTGGCGATCACGCCCAGCGGATTTTCTGCGGTGACGTCGCGCGTGTCGGATGTGCCGAGCTTGCCGTCCTTGCCAGGCAAGCGGAAACTCCACTGCCATTGCTGGCCGACGACTTCGACCATGGTTGCGTCGCTGGGAACGTTGACGAACTGGCTCCAGACGAACAGGCCGGGAACCAGCATGGCGGTGACGCCTGCTCCGGTGACGATCGTCAGCCACCATTCGAGCCGCTTGTTCTCCGGTTCGTAGGCCGCCCGGCTGCCTTCCCGATGACGGAAGCGGAACACGCAATAGGCCATGAACAGCACGACAGCGGAAAAGACGATGCCGGTGATCCAGAAGGTGATGATGATGGTGTTGTCGATGTAGTCCCAATTGGAGGCAATCGGAGTCCACCACCATGGGCTCATGAAGTGGAACAACACCGAGCCCACGACGATCAAAACGAGTACAAGCACGATGGCCATGTCCCGTCCTCCCCGGCATTCGAGGGGGCGCGAAGCCGTCCCGGCGAATGCCACGCGCATCATAGCGTGATTTGCGATCGAAATTCTAGAGCCGGCTGTGGAAGGCGCGAAAAATCGCTTTTTGCGGCTCGCCCGCACATTGGCAGAGCATGGGGGCAGGTCTCAAGCATCAAGGTTGTTAGCCGGTACATGGCGATGCGAGAGAGTGCGTAAAAATGGCCGCTATTCGTAAAGCACACGGTTTCCTCTACTGGAGAAACGCCGGGCGCCGAGGCCGATATGCCTCAATTTTCGATATATTCGTGCTCGAATCCAGCAAACTTCGTCAGGCCCGGTTGATCGAGCACGCGAACATGGCCTTGGCGGAATTCGAGCAACTTGCGCTCGCGCAGTTCCCGCAGCATTCGATTGACATGGATCGGAGTGAGGCCGAGAGCGTCCGCGAGATCGTACTGGGTGAGGGGGCATTCATAGCTGTTACGGGTGACAGAGCCGATTCGCTCCAGACGCGCCCTCAGTTCGAGGAACAGATGCGCCGTCCGCGCCAAAGCGCTGCGTCGTCCCACATTGGTGAGATGTTGAGCGATAACCGCTCCGTGATACACGAGGGTGTCGAGAATAAGGGAGAAGAGGTGGGGCGACTTCATGGCAGCAAGGGTAAATGTCTTGGTCGAAGCCACCAGCACCAAAAGGTCGGTTTGAGCCACAAACGTTTCAAGAGCGCTGCCTGGGTATGACTGAGGCAGGACGATATCGCCTCTCAGGGCAAAATCCAGAATTTGCCGCTGCCCGCCCGCGAGCTCATGAGAAATGCAACCCCAGCCCGACTCGACAATGAATACGCGATCGCTGGCCTCGCCCTGACTGACGATGACCGTCTCCGCTGGATATCGCTTCGGCGTGAACCCCAGTGCCTTGATAAGTGCCATATCGTCGTCGTTGAGTCCGACGTACGGTGGACGATTTTCACTTCCGCGCAAAGGGGGATGTGAAGCATACGTCATTTACAACCCCGCCCCAAATTCCTTTCCCCTCCGATGGAATGTACATCAGATTTGATGCGATGAGTATACGGTCAATGGTAACTTTCGAGTGCATGGTATCGTGACCGCCACTTTTCGTTGAAGTTTACAAGTTCGGCTTGCTTGCCGAAGCCGCGATTCGAAATCGCTCCGGGCGCTGGTCAGGTTTTGTTTCTCTTGAAATTTTCCCGCATGGACTCGACTATTTCGCTGGCAACGGCACAGCTGCGGTTGTCCACTTGATCGGCGGCATTGCGTAGCGTCGTTGACGCGTCCTTGAGCAATCCTCTGATCTCTGCTGCCGACAACAGCTGGGATGCCTCGAGTTCCAGCAGCACGGATTCACTTACGTGCAGCGCAGCAAGCGCAACCGCTCTCGGCCTTGTAGCAAGCAGTTTCAGGAGATCACCGCTGGGTCTGGCACGCGATTTTTTTTTCGCCATAGTTGCGTCTCAACCGTTCGGACAAGAAGGTTCACAGGCTCAAAATTACGACGCCTCGACGAGTTGACCAGAGTTCCAGGATTGGGGGCGTTCGATGCTCTCTTTTAGGCATTTCTTATAAGCATACTATCCCGGATTGCAGCCGCGACACAGGGGCAGGGGATACCGAATTCGCCGTAGCTACTACTTCCCTACCCCCTTGGAGCATCACCACGATCACAGCCGGCGCAGGGTTCCGCCGTCGAGAAAAGCAGCCCAGTTCCGGTCAGCCGTAGATCTGCTTCGGAACCGTCTCGCCCTTGTCCAAAGCAGGCAGTGGGAAAGGTTCAACCTGTCCTCCAGTCTTGTCCAGATACTGCATCAATGCCGTCACCAGGTGGTAGAAGATGCTCGCGGGGACCTCCGTCGCCAGTGACCTTCCGCGCTCGTCAATCCTGTCGACCCACAAGCCAAGCGGTGCCGGATCGATATGCCATCGGAAGAGGCGGGCGACACGAGCTTCAATCTCGGGTTTCAGATCCGGTCCACCAATGCCGTCCAGGGCGACGGCCGCCTTGACTGCCTCGCATTGCGGCCAGCTGCGAGAGAGCCGGTCGAGGGGCAATCCTTGCCGCGACACGGCCGCATATGCCAGACCCGTGGCCCGGTTCAATCCGCTGGCGACCGCCGAGGAATAGAGCTTCCTTGCGTAAGCTACCAAGTCCTTTTGCCCGCTCGCCCGCGCGAAATCGACGAGGAGCGAGGCCCATTCGAAATGGTGCCCCGGTTCGGTCCACTGTCCCTTGTCACCCGGCAAGGGCAGCCAATCGACATCGAAATGTTCCCCAAGCGTCCAGCTTTCCTGGTCGAAGAAATGGCACCGGAAGAGATCGATGACGCGTGCCGCTCGACGCAGATATGCACGGTCGCCGGTGACGCCATGCCAGGCAAGGAAGGATTCCAGCATATGCATGTGCGGGTTCGAGAACCGCACCCCCTTCCAGCCCGGGGTTTCGAGGAAACCATTCAGGCTGTCGTCTTCAAGATGGGCGTCGATGAATTGGAATGTCTCTTGTGCAAGCCGCAGGGCTTCCTGATGGCCGCACCGGTGAGCATGGGCAAGCGCCAGGAGCACGCAGGAATGGTCGTAAGCGTCCTCCGCCGGGTCGGCCACGCTGCCGTTTGCATTCAGCGTGCGCACCCAGCCGCCGCGGTCGGTCCGGCCGTATTTCGCGATGAAGTCGATGCCGTGGTCGATAAGCTTGTCGGCAGGTCCGTCCCAGCCGCGTTCCTTGGCCACCGCGAAAGCGTAGATCTGGCGAGCCATGGTCCGCATGCGCTTGGGTTTGCCCAACGGCCTTGCGTCGAAACCGAGAGCCTCGTGGAAGCCACCATACACATCGTCGACACCTGCAGTGGACCACAGCGGCAGGGTCTCCTCGAAGAGCCAGTGCTCGACGCGCTTGCGCCATGACCCGCTGATGATGACCCGGTCTTCCGACGCCGTGAACTTCGTCTCGAGGCGTCCGCTTTTCTCCAACTGTTCGACGACTTTCTTCACGTTCTGGCTGTGGCTGACGGGAGCGACGAACACCGCGTCCGGTGTCGCCACCACCGCCACGTCCTTCATTCCGATAACGGTCAGCAGCCTGCCCTGACTTCTGAGGTAGGAGCTGGCGCAATCCATGGCGACGACGTCGCCCATTACGACATTACCGTCGCGGTCCGTCGGGCTGGCTTCGAGCAGCGATTGCCACGATCCGAGGTCGTTCCAGCGGAAGGAAGCCGTAACCATCGCGATACCGCGTGCATGCTCCATGACTGCGTAGTCGATCGATGTTGAAGGGACAGCCGTGTAAAAGCCCTGGGGCAGGTAAATACCCGAGACGTCGACCCGTGCGGTCTTGTAGGCCCGTTCCGCGCTTTCCCAGATGTCCGGTCGGAGGTCGAGGAATGCTTGCCGCATCGTGTCGGCGCGAAACAGGAAGATGCCGGCATTCCAGTAGAATCGTCCGGAATACACATATTGGCCGGCTGTCTCGGCATCGGGTTTTTCGACAAAACGCGAAACGGCGGCAACTCCACCACCATTCGCCGAAACCTCGATGTAACCGTACCCGGTCTCGGGATGTGTCGGCTTGATGCCGAACACGACAATGCTTCCTGAATCGGCGGCAGGCCTGCCAGCCTCGACGGTTTCCCAGAATTGCGTTTCGGTCGATATCTCATGGTCGGAGGGAACCACCAGCACAAGCGCGTCGCCGCCATGCTCGGAGATCGTCTGCAAGGTGGCTATGGCGACCGCGGCGGCGGTATTGCGGCCGACGGGCTCGAAAATCGGTTTGCCGCCGTGCAGGCCGAGCGGACCGATGTCCGCGATAACGCGGTCGGCGTGTCGTTCGGAAGCGATCAGGTAGATCGGCGTTTCACCTTCCGGCCGCGCCTTGAGGCGTCGGACCGTCTTTGCGAGCATGGAGCCGTCGCCCGAAAGGTCATGGAACTGCTTGGGATTGTCTTCGCGCGAGAGCGGCCACAGCCGTGAGCCGACGCCCCCGCTCATGACAAAACTTACGATCCGGCCCGGCATGGTCCAGTTCCTCTCAGAATGTCTGATTGTAGACTCCGACCTCCGGATTGTGGCGCAGCACGGCATCGAGCGCCTCGAACATCTCGCGACGTCGCTCCGACGAGACAGGGCTTTCCACCACGACGACAATTTCCGGTTTGTTCGACGAGGCCCTGACCAGACCCCACGTGCCGTCCTGGGCAACGACACGCACTCCATTCACCGTGACGAGATTGGCCAGCGGCTGGCCGGCGAACTCGATCCCATCGCCCTTCATTTTTGTGAATTCCCCGACAACTTTCGCGACCACTCCGTATTTCACCTCGTCGGGGCAGTGGGGCGACATCGTTGGGGTGCCGAAGGTCAGCGGCAGATCGCGGTAAAGGTCGGCGAGTGTCTTGCCCAGGTTGCGGTCGAGCATCTGGCAGACGGCGATTGCGGTGAGCAGCCCGTCGTCGTAGCCGCGTCCGATCGGCGGGTTGAAGAAGAAATGCCCCGACTTCTCGAAACCAGCTATGGCATTGAGTTCGGCAACGCGCCTCTTGATGTAGGAGTGGCCGGTCTTCCAGTAGTCCGTCCTTGCACCGTTTTGCGCGAGGACGGGATCCGTCATGAAAAGTCCTGTCGACTTGACGTCCACCACGAAGACGGATTTCGGATGCAGCCCGGAAATGTCTCGCGCCAGCATGACGCCGACCTTGTCCGCGAAAATCTCGTTACCCTCGTTGTCGACTACGCCGCAGCGGTCGCCGTCGCCGTCGAAGCCGAGTCCGACATCGGCGCCCGTCTCCAGAACCTTGTCCCGGATCGCGTGCAACATCTGCATGTCTTCGGGATTGGGGTTGTAGTGCGGAAAGGTGTGGTTGAGCTCTACGTCCAGCGGGATCACTTCGCAGCCGATGCGTTCAAGCACCTGCGGCGCAAAAGCGCCCGCGGTGCCGTTGCCGCAGGCAGCCACCACCCTCAGCTTTCGGCCGACGTTCTTTCCGGCTGTCAGGTCCTCGATGTATCTCTCGCGAAATCCTGGCACGAGTTCATAGCTTCCCCCGCCTATGAGATCGAAATCACCGTCCAGCACCAGCGCTTTCAAGGCTGTCATCTCCTCCGGGCCGAATGTCAGGGGCCTTTGCGCGCCCATCTTCACTCCGGTCCAGCCGTTCTCGTTGTGGGAGGCCGTCACCATGGCTACCGACGGAACGTCGAGTGCGAACTGGGCGAAGTAGGCTGTGGGAGAAAGTGCCAAACCGATGTCCTTGACGCGCGCGCCGGCGGCCATCAGGCCGGAGACCAGTGCCATCTTGATGGCCATGGAATAACTGCGGAAGTCGTGGCCAGTGACGATGTCCGGGCCGACGCCCATCCGGCGGATCAAGGTGCCGAGCCCCATGCCGATCGCCTGCACGCCCATCAGGTTGAGTTCGGGTTCTTTCTCCGAGCCTGGATGCCCGAACCACCAGCGCGCGTCGTATTCCCGGAAGCCAGTGGCTTTGATGAGAGCACTGGTTTCGAAGGTGAATGTGTTTGGCGTGGCTTGGCCGACTATGTTCATGGTCGCGGTTTTCCGCTCTGCAATTGAGGGGAACAGTCGTAGCACGCTGCCGGACGCGGGCCCCTTCATGAATTCGAGTAACCCCAACGCCCTGGTTCGTGCCCCCTCATCCAATAGGAGCATGCCTGCCGATGGCCGAAAGGATGTCTCGTCCAGGCATGGCGGGCTTGTATTCTGGGAGGGTGCGCGCCCTGTCGGGCGCTGGCGACAAGGGTGGGCTGCAAGATGCCGCTGACCGCATTCAGGTTCTCGTTCCGCGAGGATGTCGACGAAAGGCGGTTCGGTCGCCTGGCTCGGCTTCTCACGGTCATTCAGGTGGAAATCGAGAGGGAATCCGCGGAACTCCGTCCGTCCGTGGAAAGGATGACGGACTGCGCGGCTTTCTCCTCGGAGGCGATGGAAAATGGCGAGGGCCCCGAACGCATGTCCGCGCGGGTCGATACGCTCGCGCGGAACCTGGCGCTCAACCGGGGACGGCAGGTCTCGCTGGAACAGCAGATGTCATTTGTCGACAGGACGAGAGAAGGGCTGCTGCGCATTGTTCCTTCCCATGGGGCGTAGGGCCCATACGCCAATTGGCGGCATTTACCTTCCGCGGCGCAGGCGTAGTCTTTCGCGGCAGTCTGGGATCGCGGGGCCTCAGCTTTCAATGAAAACATCGGCCGAATGCCATGGACCGCCTGCATGGGGACGGCGTACGCGCTGGATCTCCCCGCACGCCTGCAGGAGACGTTGAATGAACCGCATGTTCCCCAATCAATGGCCATTGACAACGGATCAGCAGGCTTCCATCGACCAGGAGTTCATCGGCCTCTCCGACATAACCGAATTTCTGCGGCGCTATCTCGGAACCATCATCGCCTGCCTTGCCGCGGCGCTCCTGGTGGCCGGCTTCTACAATTTGACCACCGACCCTACCTTCACCGCCAGCGCGCAGATCCTGATCGAGCCGAAATTGCCACAACATCTGCAGGAGGGCGGCGAAGTAAATCTGTCCTTGGATACCGCCCAAGTGGAAAGCCAGATCGCAGTGATGCAGTCGGAAAAGATCGCTGCGATGGTCCTAGACCAGCTGAAACTCGTCGACGACCCCAAATTCAACCGTCCGCAGGCTCCGATTTTGCTGGAGAGGTTCAGGAGGATAGGAGCAGTTTTGCTTGACGCTTTCGGGCTCCGGAAAAGCGCCTGGTTCACCTCGCTTTGGGAGCGTTTCGGCCTGAGCGCGCCTGAAACGCCTGCGCCGCTGACCGAGTACCAAAAGACCCGGCGCAGCATGCTGATTTTCCGCGAGGGACTCGACATCCGCAGGGTCGGCGTTTCCTACGCGATAGACATATCCTTCACCTCTTTTGATCCCGAGGGCGCAGCCACGATTGCGAACGCCACGGCCGATGCCTTTGTGCGCGAGCAGATAGAAACCAAGGCCGACGCCGCAAAGGAAGGCGGCGCGTGGCTCGAGATGCGCCTTTCGCAGCTCCGTACCCAGATGAACGAGGCCATGGCGAAAGCGCAGGAGTTCCGGTCGCGGCACGACTATAGCGTCGGCGATGAAGCCAATGGGGAAGGTGGGGCGAACTCTGTGCCGACGCTCGAAGAGCTTGAGGTGACTGCCGAAACCTACCAGAAGATGTATGAGAGCTTCCTGCAGGCCTACACCAACTCGGTAAGCCAGCAATCCTACCCGGTTGCCGACGCAAGGGTGATCACGGCTGCGACGGCGCCGCTCTATCCGAGCGCTCCAAGGCCGAAGCTGATGCTGGCCTTCGCGGCGGTTGCCGGGTTCATTCTCGGCGTCGGACTTTCGTTCGCGAGGCATACGTTCGACTGGACCATAAGGTCGCCACGACACATCCGAGATAATCTGGGTATCGAATGCGTCGGAGAACTGCCGCCCACCAGCCGAAGAAGGGAATCCGGCCACGTCGACGAAGTGGTAAGATATCCGCACTCCCGATACAGCCACAGCCTCAGGAACGCGCGAACCGAAATCAGCCTTGCGGAAACCAGCCGCCCGATCAAGCTGCTTGGGTTGACCGCTGTATCCAACGACAGCTCGAAGAGTTCCGTCGCCAGCAATCTTGCCACGCTCTACTCGATGTCCGGCCTGAAGACGCTGGTGATTGACGCCGACGTCCGGCGACCGACCATGACCACGCGGTTGCTTGGATGGCCGGGCACCCTAAAAACCTTCCAGGATCCTGTTCGGCTCAACATCGTCCGCGCTCCGGGGCGGCCGTTCGACGTGCTTCCAAGTTCGGTCGTGGGCGCCAAGCGCCTGTTGGCACCAGGCAATATGGAGGCGTTCCTCTCGGAGCTTGCCGATTGCGACCTTGCCGCCCACGAGCTTGCCGCCTACGACATCGTCATCGTCGACCTGCCGACACTTGCCTCGGGAGCCGACGAACTGATCGTCGGATCGGTCCTGGATGGCGTCGTGATCGTTGCCGAGTGGGGCAAGACACATGTCGAAACCCTGCGAGAACTTGTCAGGACGCTGCGGGCGGGCAGGACGCCGGTACTTGGCGTCCTCCTGACCAAGGTCCGCGCGATGACCTCCAAGCACCGCAAAACATGAAACACAGAGCGGGATACTCCTCCTTTGGAAGTCGCAAAAGCGTGTAGGGGGATCATTCCTTGGGATTAGGGGGATAGCCCCGGAGCGTCACGCTACCTCCTTTGCCATTCTTGCCGACAAGCCCCGACCTTGGAACAGTGTCGAGAACAATTCGAAACAGCAAAACAGCATTCGAAACAATGTCAACGAACGCCTTCGAGTCGCACCAGGGAACCCCGATCTGGATTCAGCCACCTCTGCCCGTGGCGGCTGAAGGCCGAACGGCAGTCCTGCACGTTGTTCCCGCGGCCGACCACAACAGTGCCGGGGCAGTGTTGACGGAGATGTCGCCTGGCATCAGGGCAGGAACGACGAACCCACCTCTGGGAGGTCTCCTGAAGCGGATCATGGATCTGGTCATAGCGTCCACGGCACTTGTCATGGCTGCGCCTGTGATGATCGTCGTTGCCCTGCTGATCAGGATGACGGCAGGAGGCCCGGCAGTGTTCTCGCACAGCCGCGTCGGATTCGGCGGAAAGCCGTTCAATTGCTACAAGTTCCGCTCGATGGTTGCCAATTCGGAAGAAGTTCTGAAAGCATATCTCGAAGCCAATCCTGATCTCAGCATGGAGTGGGAGGAGACCCACAAGATCAGGAACGACCCCCGCGTCACGCTCCTTGGGTGGATGCTGCGCAAGTCGAGCCTCGACGAACTCCCCCAGCTCTTCAACATCATCCGCGGCGACATGAGTTGCGTGGGCCCAAGGCCCATCGTGAAGGACGAACTCAACCGCTATGGCGACCACCTGGGGGAATACCTTCGGACAAGGCCGGGACTAACCGGGCTTTGGCAGGTGAGTGGAAGAAGCAGCATGGACTATGCCAGCCGCGTGGCCCTGGACAGCCAGTATGTGCGGAATTGGTCGGTCTGGCTCGACATCGTGATCTTGTTCAGGACTATCTTCGCAGTGATGCGCTTCGACAGGGCTTCCTGAAGTCCCGAAGGGCTAGAGCCTGTTCCATCCCGCTGGAATCGGGATGGGGCTCCATCTTCTTGTTCGAGCATGATCTTTTCCGAAAACCGGTTCCCACTTTTCGGGATCATGCTGCTCTAGGTTTCGTCCCGCTTCCGGCGGACGGACAGGGACAGGCCGATGACGTAGGCGCAAGCCAATACGAATACCAGGATCAACAATTTGGTGGCGGTCACATGGCCCGGCATGCCAAGGCCATTCCAGGTAAAGCTTCCGACGAGAAGCACAGCAGTCGCCGCTATCAGGGCGGGAACCTTGAACCGCAATCCCATCAGCACGCCTGCTGCCGATACGGCAATTATGCTCATGAGCACCGACATCTCCAGTGGCGCCCGCAGGACTGATGGCTCACTGCGGCAGGAAGGTTCCGTCAGGGGTCCAAGGGGCCTAGTGTGTGTGCTCACTGATATGCGGCCTCAAAGTGCAAGGCAAGTGCTGCCAAGGGTATTGCACAGATGGTCCGCTTGGCGGCTTCCAGAAGCCGCGGTTCCAGTACCCATACCAATGGAGCGCAGCGATCTGCCGCCCTTGCTGGACCATGCAAGCTTGATCAATTGGTACCCTGAACCGGAATCGTCGCCGCCTGAATGCCGCCGCTTACAGGTAGGGCAGCCAGGCCCGACTGCGGCGGCGGGATCTCGATCTTCACGGTATCTCCTGGCTCGATCGGCGTCGTTTCCTCAGCCGTGAGTTCTTCCGAGCCGCTGTCCGTCGTCCTCACGATCTTGAAGATCGGCTTGGCCCTTTGGGAGCGCTCCCTGAGGGCAAGAAGTGCAGGGGCGGTGACCTCGGTGTCGTGCAGCAACTGCACCGCAGTGTCGGCTTTGCTGGTAACCTCATTGAGCTGCAGCTGCGTCTCGCGCAAGGCCCCGGCGACTTCACTGGCCTGGTTGTTGCCGAGGTTGAGGATCTCGATGTCGGTCCTGCTAATCTCCTGCCTGACTCGCAAAAGCGAGGTCTCGGCAGCCAGCCTGTCGCTCTGCATCTGTGCGACCGTCCCCTCCAAAGCGAGTTCCCGTGGCGCAACCGCCAGACCTTTCTGTACAAGGGTCGAAACACCCGCGAGTTCCTTCTGGATGAGTTCGATTTGCTTGTCGTGGAAGGTCAGCTGCTCCTCGAGCGAAGCTAGTTCCTTTTCCAGGAAATCCCTGAGTTCGTGGAGAGCACGGAGTTGCGTCGTCATCGCGTCCTTTCGGACGGCGAAGATCTTACGCTCCTGCTCCATCGCCTGCGCGACCGTTTCGTTGGAGGCCCTGTCTTTCAGGTCCGCAGGGAACGCGATGTCGTCGCTGCCAGCCAGTTCGGATTCCAACCGGGCTTTGCGCGCGAGCAGACCGACGTTGCTCAGCGCCAACAAGCCCACGTCGCCCTGGCCCGAGATGACTTCACGCTCAAGCCTCGACATGTCTTCCTCGTGTGTCCGCAGGCCGCCAGCGATGCCCAACGCCTGCAGCACCGTCAGGCCGGGCCTGTAGGGAAACTCGCCGGGCTGCGTAACGTAGCCGACTATGTAGAACGGCCTGTACTGGACGACCTCGACGGCGACATCCGGCTGGCGGCCGAGGCCCATGTGCTGCATCAGGCGGTCGCCGATCGCGCGAGCGAGGTCGCCGGGGGCGGTGCCCTGCGCACGGATCTGGCCGACAAATGGAAGGAAGAGCGTGCCGTCGGCGCCGACAACGAAACTGTCGTTGAGCGCCGTCCATTCGAAGATCACATCGCGTGACGCGCGCCATTCGTAAACCTTGAGCCTGACCTTGTCCTGAGGTCCGAGGAGATACTCGGCAGCCACCGTCGGCAAGGAGCACATAGTCGCCGCCGCCAATGAAGCCGCCACCGTCACAAACCATTTCCGCATTGTCTTCACCGCGTCAGATTTTCAGGATGTATTCGGGTTCGATCCGCCCTTTGGCGACATGCAGGATCGCGAGCATGTTGCCCCTGAGCCTGCCTCTTCGGTCGACATACGGCTCCGACCACAGGCTCTTGGCGAGGTTGGCCGCAATATTCCTGAACATCAGGGGCAGCGCGAAGGAGGCCGGAACGGAGCCCTTCCGGATCAGGTAGATCGGGTTGGCAACCTGGGAGTAACCGAGCCGCGTTCCGCTGGTGCGCGCCGACTTGATGCCGAGATGGACGCCCGTGATCGAGGTCACGCAGACCACGCGGCCTCTGGACCGCAGTTGGCTGGTAAAGTCGATGTCTTCCTGCCAGCCGTAGAGGACGAGGCGCTCGTCGAAACGCAAATCGCCCACAAGCGAGGAACGGACGGACATGTTGCAACCGTAAGCTCCGACATGATCGACCACCGACGGTCCAGAATGCGTTTTGTCGTTGGCCTCCCGCAGGGCGGCTTCGGCTTCTTGCCAGGTGAGGCCTGCATTCGTTGCCCCGTCCCTGACGACCCTGCCCATCACCACAGCCCATCCGTCATTCCCCGCGAAAGCCTGCTCGACCTGCTCCAGGTATTCGGAGGACGGAACGAAATCGTCGTCGAAGAACGTAATGATGTCGAAGCGCCCCAGGGACGGGACCAGGGCCTTGTTGCGTTGGGCAGCCAGTCCTTTCGGTCCGAAAACGAGTGACACGGGAAAAGGACTGCGTTCCGGCAGTTCGACATGTGTGGCGTCGGGGGCCGACAATATGACCTCGTCGGGAAGCCTCGTCTGGCCACCCAAATGCCGGAGCAAGCGCGCGACTTGTCCGCTGCGGCCAAGGGTCGGAATGATCACTGCAAGTCTCATGCTCGATCCAGCTTTGGTTTCCGCCGAAACTAGACCGACCAGGGGGCCGAAACAGCCTGCATAAAAGGAGACGGAATGAGCTTGCCTACCTCCTGGCACCGGCTTTTGGAGTATTCCCATCGCACGATACACAGCCGGAAGTACTAGGCCGGCGCGTGTGCGGAGCAGCCTGTAGCCGATCGGACAACTTGCCGGGACCATGACGTGGAATGGAGACTGCCGGGTCTGCTGGTGCGAGGGGACCCATGCTCCACGAACGTTCTTCCGATCTGACGGTCGCGGCCAAGGTCGATGTGCCCATCGAGGAGTTGCCGGCCGTGCCGGAGCTTCGCGTCGACCGATACGCGAAGATAGCGGTCGTTCACGACTGGTGCCCGAATTTCCGGGGCGGTGAACGGGTTCTGGCGCAAATCTGCAAGCAGTTCCCCAATGCCGAAGTCTTCACGCTTTTCGATTTCCTGCCGGCCGAGGTGAAGGAGCAATATTTCCGCGACGTGGAATTCCATACCTCCGCTGCCAACCGGATTCCGATGGTGCAGAAATTCTATCGGTCCCTCTTCTTCTTCTGCCCTTTCCTGATCGAGCAGTTCGACGTGACGGGCTACGATGCGGTGATCTCGTCTTCGGCAGCATTTTCGCGTGGCGTGATCACCAGGCCGGACCAACCGCATCTTTGCTATGTGCACAGCCCGGTCCGCTACGCCTGGGACGAGCAGTTTTCCTATCTGCAGCAGGGTCACCTTGGCTTTGGCCCCAAGGGAATGCTCTACCGGTACATGCTCCATCGCCTGAGGACGTGGGACACGCGAACCGCGCACGGTCCGGACATGATGCTGGCGAACTCGAATTATGTCCGCTCCCGTATCCAGCACATTTACGGGCGCGAGGCGCGCGTCGTTTTCCCGCCGGTTGCGCTTGCAGAACTGCCCTGTGTCGAGGACAAGCATGACTACTATGTCTCGGCATCTTTCCTCGCGCCCTACAAGCGCACCGACCTCGTCATCCGGGCCTTCAACGAGATGCCGTCGCGGCGGCTGGTCATCGTTGGCGAAGGGCAGCAATCAGCCGCCCTGCGGGCACTTGCCGGCCCGAATGTCACCTTCTCGGGCTATCTGCCCCGGCAAGACTATGTGAACACCTTGGCACGCGCAAAGGCGATGGTCTTTGCGGGATGCGAGGATTTTGGCATAGCGCTGGCCGAGGCGCAGGCTTGCGGAACACCGCTGATCGCCTTCGGCCGCGGCGGGGCGGTCGACATTGTGCGGCGCCTCGGGTCATCGCCCGAGCCGACAGGGGTGTTGTTCAAGGCTCAAACCGTCGATCACCTCAAGGAGGCAGTCGAGCGGTTCGAAGAGAACCGCCATGCCATCACGCCCCGCGCCTGCGCCAGGAATGCAGAACGTTTTTCCGAAGAGAACTTCGACCGCGCCATCCTGGAGTCGCTCGGGGCCGTCCAGGCACTGCACGAGATCATGTGAACTCTCGAGCCCTGACGACCTTCGTTTCCGTGTCGACGCCGTCGGCGGCCGCCATCGCCTTGAGATAGCGCAAGGCCGTCGCTCTCCAACTGTATGCCGAGGCTCTCGCCCGTCCCTTGCCTATCATCTGGAGCCGCAGGGTCTCAGAATTGCGCAACTGCATGAAACGGTCGAACCATGCCTCCGGGTCGTCCGGAGGAGCAAACAGCGCTGCGTTCCCGCAAACTTCAGGCAGGCTGGCCCGGTTGGAAACCACCACCGGGCAGCCGACCGCCATCGCCTCGAGGGCGGGGAGGCCGAAACCCTCCGTGAGCGAGGGGAAAGCCAGGCATAGTGAGTCCTCGAGGAGAGCAGCCAACTCGCCATCGGAAATGCGGCCGAGCCACTGGATGTTTTGGGCTTTTGCGCTGGTTGGTCCTGACTTGAAAACGCGCGAATCCGACATGCCGACAATGGCGATCCTGAGCCCGGCTTCGGCAAGGCGGTCAGCCATGTCCAGGACAAGCTCCACATTCTTGTGGGGTGCGGCACTGCCGATCATGACGATGGTTTCCCGCGAGGCCGCCATTCGTGTCCTGACCGAGTGTTCAGGCGTCCATCGCGTGGCGTGCTCATGGCCGTTCGGGGCTACGAAAGCCCGTTGCGCGGGGATGACGCCGCGGTGGACCAGTTCGCCAAGCGAGTAATCCGAAACCGTCGAAACACGCCACGCCGTCTTGCCGAGGCATGGCAGCAACGCTCTGTAGAAGCTCCTGAAGGCACGCGAATAGCTTTCGGGCGCATTCCAGACGTTTGCATCATGAATGCAGACGATATGCTTTCGGGAAAGCAGCGGTCCCGTGTTGCAGAGGCTGAGCAGTCCGCCTCCGTCGAGCGACAACGGAAGTTGCGTCTGCTCCCAGATATGGCCGCTCGTGCGGCCGATCTCGCGGCGCTCGATGAAGGCCAGGGGGATCTTATCGGAGCCGGGGGGACAGTGCAGTCCGACTTCGAGGCCACGGGCGAGGGGGGCCTGTTCCGCTATCAAGGCGTCGAGCGCGCGGACGACCTCGCGCGCATAGCGCTGGACGCCTGTTGTCGGCTGGGAAAGAAAACGCCCATTGATTGTCCAGCGCCGTGCCATGGCGGCCCCCCTTTGCGGCCGTCAGTGTGGGGCTGCGAAGACGCCTGGTCACCATGGCCATCGGGTCATCCGGTTAACCGGGAATCATCCGGATAGGCGAGGTCGGACTGTGTGCCTACCTCAAACGTCTGAGGACCTTAGTGTCGCACGGGATGCTAGTCTCGCCAGGGCGCCGAAAGGACCGGGGAGGTGGACATGGGCAAGCTCGAGTTCGGCACGGCGGCGGCGGCGTCGCCAAGACCTGCCGGGCGGTTGAATGGCCACCGCGCCGAGAAACCACTGGCGAGATCGCCTGCCGACGCTGCCCAATCCGCGATCGGGCATCCCGCCTGGGCGTGGTCGGACCGGGATGCGCCAAGACGACGCTGGACGATAAACGGAGACTTCACGACGCTTCGGCCGACCGGCGTTGCCCGCTACGCCCGCGAAGTGACCATGGCCCTCGACGCCCTCCTTTCGGAAGGGCATCCGCTCGGTCGCGACCTGGAGATCGATCTCGTGGTGCCGCGCCCGCTTTCGGAACCTTTCCGCCTCGATGCCATCCCCGTCCGGGTCGTTCCTGAATTCAGCAGACCGCGACTGCCGCAATTCTGGGTGCAGGCGCAGTTGCCCTGGCACGTGCCGGGAGGATTGCTGAGCTTCTGCAACCTCGCTCCCGTCGTGCTGCGGCGCCAGATCGCATGCATCCACGATATGCACACCAGGCTGATGCCGTCGAGCTACGGGCTCGGTTTCCGCTGGGCGCATCGCCTGATCCTGCCGGCGCTCGGCAGGCGGGCTGCCCGCATCACCACCGTCTCGCAACTCTCGCGCGACCATCTGATAGATTTTGGCATCGCGCCGGACGAAAACATCGTCGTCACCTACAACGGCAGCGACCATGCGAAGAGGTGGGATGCGGCGAGATCGTCGCTGGCCGTCGACCGCGGCAGGCCGTACGTCCTCTGCCTTGGAAGGCGGGATCAGGAATACAAGAACATGGAGCTTCTCGCCAAGCTGGCCCCGCTTCTCGATGAGATGGGTCTCGATCTCTGGATGCCAGGCGATGTCGATGAGACCACGGTCCTGCGCTATGTCCCGGAAATGCCCGGCAATATCGTCCTGCTTGGCCGCATAGGGGACGACGACTTCAAGAAGGCGCTCGAAGGCGCCCTGTGCTTCCTGTTCCCGTCACGCATCGAGGGTTTTGGGCTACCCGCCGTCGAAGCGATGGCATCCGGTTGCCCGGTGGTGGCCTCGACCTCGCCATGCCTTCCTGAAATCTGTGGGGATTCGGCTCTCTATGCCGATCCCGACGACGTCCAGTCGTGGGCCGAGGCTGTCCGCCTGCTGATGCTCGCCCAAGACTTGCGGCAGCAGTTGATCACCAAGGGGCACGCGAGGGCGAGCAGTTATTCCTGGCGGTGGATCGCCTGGAAATACCTCGAACTCATGGTTCAGGTCGACGCCGATTTCGGCGAGTTCCGCGATTGACTGCCTGCCAGCCTGCCGCTGGACGCCTTCTGAAGGGACCGACATTGCCGAGCTCTCTTCTAAGCGTCGCCGGAAAGCTTCGATAGACCGGACACATAAGAGGCCTCTCAAATGCACGGCCTCAGCCGAAAAGGTGTGTTGTCCTGCCCATAAGTTGAAGCGAGGAAACGAGTACTGGGTTCTATACTAGGGTCATTGGCATTCATTCAACGTCGGGTGTGTCTGCACCTTCATCCGAGAATGAGTGCGGATTTCTGTTCACCGAAATCGAGAGCGAACGGTTCGCTATGCAATCCCAAAATACGCAAGTTGAAACCGTGCTTGAACGTCATGTCCAAGAGCAACGACGGGCGAAGGGCCGCGACCCTGCGCGTGTAGCGCGAAGCACAAGGCGACTTCGGATTGCCCTGATAGGGCAGTTCGGCGTCGGAAACTTCGGCAATGACGGTTCGCTTGAGGCAATGATCGACGCGCTGAGGCGTATCTGCCCGGAGGCCGAACTTGCCGTGATTTGCACACGACCAGAGACCGTCGAGAGGGTCTTCGGCTTGAAGGCTATCAAAATGACGCGGCCGGGTATCCAGTCGCATTGGCTCGACCTTGCGAACCGCATGCTCGGTCGTGTCCCATACAAGATATGGGGGCCAATTCGGGCCTTCCTCAAACTTCGTGGCTTTCATGCTGTCGTAGTGGCCGGAACCGGCGCGTTCGATGATTTTAGCGACACACCATTGGGAATGCCCTACGGCTTTCTCAAATGGTTAGCGATGGCGAGGTTGCGCGGCTGCGTCGTGGCATTTGCGAGCGTCGGGGCCGGGCCTGCTTACCACCCCCTCTCTCGTCTGTTCTTCGCTTGGGCAGCGCGTTGCGCGTCATACCGTTCGTATCGTGACGGAATTTCGCGCGATTTCATCCGATCCCTCGGAGTCGATGTTGCCAGCGACCGGATTTTCCCCGACCTCGCTTTTGGTCTTCCAATTCCAACGGTCGAGCGTGAGGTTTCAGAGACCACCGTCGTTGGCCTGGGTGTCATGAACTACCGCGGCCGCACGGGTGAAAGTCAAGCAATTTACAACGCGTACATATCCAAGCTCGCGGAGTTTGTTGCACGCACTGTGATGCGAGGCTTCGCCGTTCGACTGATCCTGGGCCAGGACAATGACGAGGTCGCGGTCGTCGATATCATCGAGCGGCTCCGCGGCATGGTTTCTGAAGCTGACTTGGCCCGGGTCATCTACACTCGGTCTGCATCGCTCCACGACGTCATGGCCCAGATGCAGACCACTGACGTCGTCGTCGCGACCCGATTTCACAACGTTGTTTGCGCCCTGCGGGTGGGTCTGCCTGTCATATCTCTTGGATACCTCGAAAAGCATGACGTGCTTGCCGCAGACATGGGCCTATCGGCCTTTTGCGCCAACGTAGAGACGTTCAGCGTCGAATGGCTTGAGGCGCGGCTCGACTTGCTCCTTGCGGAGCGGGAAGCGCGCGCGCAGCAAGTTCGCGAAGGCGTCCTGCGGTACAGGCGACAACTAATGAACCAAGAAGATCTCTTCCGAACGCAAGTCTTCGGCGTGCGGTCTCTGGCTGACCTCGTTAACGCGAAGTCGGGGGAGGCAGACATAGACGACGAGAGAATCCGTGAAAGCGACACCGAAATTAGGATCGACAGACAAACAGAAATTCTCCCACTTTCAACAACTTTGGAGGGCTGATCAATGCCTCTGGTCGACGTTCTGATTCCAAACTACTGCTACGGGCGCTACTTGCCTCAGGCTGTCGAAAGCATCGTGCGGCAGCAGGTAGAAGATATCAGGATCTTGATCATAGATAACGCTTCAACAGACGATAGCGTCGATGTTGCAAAAAAACTGGCAAGGCAGGACAAACGTATAACGCTTGTGGCGCGTGAAAAAAATCTCGGGTTGCACGCTTCGTGGAACGAGGGTCTAGATTGGGCCAGTTCCAAGTACGTTGTGATTCTTTGCGCCGACGATTTGCTCGTCGATGGTTGTTTTCACCGCGCCCTGTCGGTTCTTGAACGAGCACCCGATGTTTCTTTCGCATGCGGAGCCGAACTGGCATGGCACGAGGAGGAGCAGCCCTTTCCAATGGTGGAAAATTCGGCCGTAGGGGATTGGCGATTTCTGTCCATGGAATCGTACGCTTTGGCGCGGTCGCTCCCGAGCAGGGTTATTTTTGGGTTCGGCGCGTCGCTGATCAGAACCTCCGACCTCAAACGGGTCGGCCATTTCCGGTCGGAGATATCCTACAACGAAGACGTGGAAATGTTTTTACGGCTCTCGCTGCATCGCAGAGTGGCGGTGACGAACGCGATCCATGGAATAAGGCGGGAACACGGCGCGAATCTATCTGCGGTATTCTGGCAAGATCCCAAGCGCGACATGGTCGAAAAGAAGATCGCCTTCGACAGTTTCTTTTCGCACGATGCAGCCGGCGTGCCCGGAGTGGAACAACTGCGGCGGAATGTGTATCGAAACCTCGGAAAACGTGCATATTGGTCTGGCTTGTCACACATCGCGCGCGGCCAGAGAGCAGCTGGCCTTGACCTCCTCAGGTTTGCGGCTGAACTCTCGCCCAGCCTAGCCTACATTCCGCCGATCGACTACTTGGTCCATGTTCCCAACCCTCTCAGCCACATCCGCTCGCGTCTGGCGGAGGCCTGGGGCCAGCATTGAGAACGACGTTCAGCAGGTGGCCACCGGTGCGGGGCCGTTGTTTCGAATCGGATGCCGTCCTTCATCCGCGGAGGGATAACCCATGACCAAAAGGCGCATCGGTGTCGTTTACCTGACTGACGGCAGGCGCGACGACCTGACTTATGTCAGCGCCGTGTCGTTGGGACTGAGCCATTCGCGGGAAATAGACATCCATATCGCTCAATCCGGATTCCGCTCGGAGCCCCCGCCGGCGGTGCTCAGGGTCCTCCAGGCGAGGGGCCATCGGCTGGCGACCCATACCCTGTCGACGGTCGACCGGGGCCTATCCGGCCACGGCCATATAACGCCCACGGCAAATGAGAAGGCCGAGGCGATCGCCGCGGTTTCGGGCGAATATGATGTCGTCTGCTACCTGGACAATGATACGCTTGCCATGCGGCCTCTTGATCTGGCAGCTGTCGCCCCGAAGACACAACCTCTCGCCGCTGTACCCGACCTCTCCATATCCACCGGTTTCGACAATCCCGCATTCTTCGAAAACTGCGACAAACACGGCCTCGAACGTCGCTACTTCAACTCCGGTCTGATGGCCATCAATGTCTCTCGATGGAATGGGGCGGGAATTCCCGAACGATACGATTCCGCCGTCAAGGCACATGCGGACTTTTGTCCCTATTGGGATGGGTCATGTATCCATCTCGACCAATGCGCCTTCAACATCGCCGCCAATCGGGCATGGGAAACGCTTCCTTTGGAATTCAATGTGCAGAAGTCGGCATTCCAGACAGCCTATTGGGATCGGGCATTGATCCGCCACTATACTGGGCCGGAGAAGTTCCTGCCGGCGAGAGCGTATCGCATCGACAGGAACGAGCGGTCGGTGCTCACCCGCATATCGCGTCATTGCGAGGACCTCGGTCTGGAAATTCCCCCTGCAGATCTGGGGTTGACCTACTGGGCCAATGGATTGCGCAGGAGAGCCGAGCGGACCAAAATTTCGCGGCTTATTGGCCAGTTCCTTGCGGTTTGAGGTCCTTCGTCAATAGCTGCATTCAGGCAATGGCGGGCTGCTTTTCCCGGAAATCCGCGAGACAAACGGGAGGTAAACGCTCGATGCCCTCCGCAGTGTCGGCCGGCTAGTCTAGCTTTTCAGGGATCTCCAGCCTTGCCAAGATCCGTGTGACGATTGCGCTCGGGGAGTCCGCACAGCCCGAGCCGCTGCAAAACTATGTGCTAGCCATGACTGGGGTGGAGGGGAACCCTGCCTGGGCGAAAAATACCACCGCCCAAGGCCCCCCGCGTTCGCTGGGGAACCCCGGCCAGCCGACTTGGCGCGATCTGGTGGCGCAGGGTTGCGGATGAGTGGCCACGGATCAACCTGTCGAAGCCCGTGCCCGCCGGAGTGCCGGGAAGATCTTGATGATCTCGTCAAGCAGGGGATGCCGGGTGATGATTAATCCGGCCGACCACCCCGCGAACGCTAACAATCCCGCCGCAGTGGCTTCCATGTTGGAGAGGCCGAAGCCTGAACCGGAGATTCCGATGGCTGCGAGGGGAGGAGCCGCGCTCGCGAAGGCAACGACAGCACTTTTCCATAGCGCTGCGGCGATGTCCCTGCGTTTCAGTCCCAGCCTGCGCCTGACGAAGCTCAGGGCAATGCAGGCTTGGAAGGGAACGGTCGCCAGCATGCACCATGCGGCTGCCTGCAATCCGCCGAAGATGACGGCTGCGGAGAGGAGAATACCGGAAAGCGGGAAGACGATCAGTGCACGGATGAACAAGTCGCGGATCGCTCCAAGTGCGACCATTACGGGGTAATTCAGTTCGAAGCTGAAGGAAAAGAGCAGCGCGATTGCGACCACTTGCACCAGCGGTGCGGCTTCGGTCCACTGGTGGCCGAGCACGATGTCCACGATCGGGTACGCGAGAATCGACAGCACAAGGAGCGCGGGCCAATGGAGCGCGGTGATGAGGGAAAGGGCGGCTAGATAGGGGCGCTTCAAATCCCTGCCTTGCCTAGCCTCGGCTGAGAAGGCGGGCAGCACGACCGCCACGGCACCTCCTATGACCAGTTTGTCGGGTATCTGGCCGATCCAGAGCGTCCTGCTGAACAAGGCTGCTGCATTCGGCGACACGACGCGGCCCAACAGGAGCAGGGGCAGGGCGTCAAAGATGCGGAAAAGCATGGTGATGGCGCCGTTGTATCCGCCGAATGAGATCATTCCGCGCCAATTGGCCAGGGACGGCCTGAACATCCAGAAATGAGGGCATAGGGTGAGGGCGAGGCTCGCGGCAAGACCACTGCCGATCAACCAGGCCCAGGCGAAGCTCATATAGCTGAAGCCCGCCAATGCCAGCGCGATTGTTGCTGCAGAGTTCGCCACCGCTCCCGTTATGTCGATGGCCGCGATCTTGCCGAAGGACATTTCCCTGCGCAGGAGAGCGCCTATCAAGGTGAAAGAGGCATCGAGGAGCAGGCACACCGAGATGACCCTGAAATAGGGAACGAGGTTCGGCTCGCCGTAGAACGAAGCCAGGAAAGGGGAAGTGACGACGAGAGTGGCGGCGATGACCCCGGTGAGGATGAACGTCACCGTAAAGGCACTGCGTATATCCTCGCGGCTGAGTTCCTCGCGCTGGATGAGGAAGCTCGAACTGGAGAACTCCCTTAGGGACAGGGCAGTTGCCATGATGGCCATGCCGATCACCGACACGCCGATCTCCTTGGGCGTCAATATCCGGGAGACCAAGGCCGCAGTGGCAAAATTCGTCACGAGCAGGACGTAGCGTTCACCCACGCTCATCATGAGTGCGCGTTTTACCGAAAGCATGAGTGTCCTTTCCCGGCGGCGCTGCCGCCTGCGCCCCGATGGATAGTCCGACAAACCGAGTTGAAGGTCAGGACGTCCAATAGGCTAGGGAATGACCACCGACTAAAGCGGTAGCAGGGAGGCGACTGCCCGCGTGATCAGACCACTTCCTGACCGGTTCAGGATTGATCGGACTGGATAAAATAGGACGCAAGGAGCCCCAACCCCATCCGCCGGACGGATGAATTGTATTACCGCAGGGGGCCCCTAGGGTGGGCACCTTCTTCTCATATGGGTGGAAATGGGATGAACCCGCAAAATCGCGATCTAGGTGGGCTTCAAATACTTCGCGCTATCGCCGCCTTTGGTGTCATAGTTCGCCATACCCTTGAGATGTCGAATGGATCGGAAGCTGGGCGGTTCAGTCCCGACTGGGTGACAACATCTGGCGCCGCAGGAGTAGATCTGTTCTTTGTAATTAGCGGGTTTATTATGGTGTATGTGAGCTTTCCGCCGGGTCAGTCTCCGGACTCGCCAAAGCGTTTCATCATCAAGCGGGCAACCCGCATATTTCCATTGTATTGGATTTGTAGCGCTGTCATCGCAGCAATTTGTGCGGTCGGATTCTTGAAGAATATGCCTATTGATTACTATACTGTAGTGAATTCGATATTTATTCTTCCTGGAGAGAAGTTGGTTTTCGTTGCGTGGACACTTTCATACGAGCTATATTTTTATATAGTTTTTGCAATATGTCTCAATTTCAGAAAGATACTCCCGACGTCGATTTCGACGATTTTTCTGATGTTTGGTGGAATCCTTATCGGTCGAGAAATGCAGGATTCGACTTTCTCTGATTTCATCTCTAGTCCCCTCGCTCTGGAGTTTTGTTTCGGCATCGCGTTGGCTCTGTTGTTTTCTGCTGCGAGGAAATGGAAAGTCCCGTCAGCTCTCGGCCCGCTTGGGTTTCTTATAATAATTGTGTCCCCGATTTTCGTGCCCCATCCCGATGCTTCACCCGCTTTGCGGGTCATCGTATGGGGCCTTCCGGCAACTTTGATAGTGGCTGCATTTCTAGAGATAGAGCGACCGCAATCGAAGGCCGGCGGCGCCGCTGTCCTGCTCGGCGATTCATCTTATGCCCTCTATCTGACACACGTCTTCGTCATGATGGCCTATGGCTGGGTGATCAAGTCGACATTTGTGGGAGGAATGTCACAAGCTGTCTTCGCTCCTGCAATTGTGTTCTTATGTCTAGTCATCGGTGTGCTGACATACTTGTATGTGGAAAGGCCAGCTCTCGACTTCGTTCGCAGGGCCACGAGACGCCAATCGGGACGGCCGGCACTGGAGGCCCGGAGCTAGAATCGAGGTGATTCAGCTCGCCAGGGTCATGAAATTGCAGAACCGAGGAGCGGCCCGAAGGGGTAGTCCGGCTTTCCATCCCTCGGCTGCATGGCGCGCGTTTCCGGGCCTGCCAGGCCAGACGCGGACTAGAAGCGTGCTTCCCAACGGGTAGGTAGCGACCTCCGAAAGGGGTACGCAAAAGCTCCGTTCACCCGTATGGGCAGATTGCTTCCAGCGGCCGCATTCCCGACTATCCAGCCTGAATTGGAGCCGACAGGGAGGCCCGTTGCCATGTCCTTTCGTTTCGCAGTCACCGCAGCCTGCCTGCTGGCGGCCGCCGTGCCTGCTTCCGCCGCCGATCTCCTCTGGGGCGTCAACGGCCACCCAATAACGGCCTATCCGGGCATCCCGGTCGAGAGGCAGCTCGATTTTACAAAGGATCTCGGCCTGAAATCGTACCGGGTCAACGTTACAAGCGAGGACAACGCAGATATGCTTGCCGACCTTGTCGACGCCGGGAAGGCGAGGGGAATCGAGCTACTGCCCGTCATCACGCCTGCGGGGATCGATCTGGATAAGGATAGCCCAGAAGAGCTCTACGCGAAGACCCGGAAGCTGGCGGTCACCCTTGGCACCAGATTCAAGGACGACATTCGCGTTTGGGAACTCGGCAACGAGATGGAGACCTACGCCATCATCAAGCCTTGCGAGAAACGCGACGACGGCTCGAAATATCCGTGTGCATGGGGACCCGCGGCGGGAACGGGGCCGCTCGACTATTACGGCCCGCGCTGGGTGAAGGTGAGTGCCGTCCTCAAAGGCCTGTCCGAGGGCATGACAGAGGTCGATCCGGGCATCAGAAAAGCGATCGGCACCGCCGGATGGGGCCACACCGGAGCGTTCGCGCGGATGAAGCAGGACGGGATCGTCTGGGACATCTCAGTGTGGCACATGTACGGCGACGACCCGGAATGGGCTTTCCGCGAAATCGCGGGCTACGGCAAGCCGATCTGGGTCACCGAATTCAACAATCCTTATGGAAGTCAGCGCAGCGAGCGTCAGCAGGCCGACGGAATCAAGCTGACAATGACGCGACTTCGCGAACTCAACGAGAAGTACAAGGTCGAGGCTGCGCACATCTACGAACTGTTCGACGAGACCTACTGGGCCCCCGGCTTCGAAGCCAACATGGGATTGGTGAGGCTCACCGCCGCACCGGATGGCAAATGGAGGGTCGGCGAGCCGAAGCCTGCCTACAAGACGGTGCGTGACTTCACCCGCGGACCGCAGCCGCTGCCCAAGCCGCATCGGGACTGCGACCCGGAGACCACGGCAGCAGACAAGTCCGTGTATGTGCGGAAGGCAAGCTTTGCTTACTGCCTCGTGCTTGGCCACGAGGGCGACACGTCCAGCGTCGATCATTGGTCGGCAGCGCTTGAAAGCGGAGACAGCAAACTCGCCGGCATGATCATTGAAATGATGCGCACGGACGATTTCGAAACCAGATATGCCACGATCGGCCTGACGGACCGTGCTTATATCGGTTTCCTCTATCTGTTGCTGTTGGACCGTCCCGGGGACGAATACGGGATTGAAACCTATGCCCGGCAGCTGCGCGCGGGGACCATGACCCGCGAGGACGTGGCCTTCGGCATGGTCGATTCATCGGAGTTCAGGTCCGGGCACGCCGCCACCCGCGAAGCCGCCGCGGTGCCGGCCCCCGGATAAGCGGGAAAGCTGGCAGAAGGGAGTTTCAAGGCAGTGCGCCTCGCATTTGTTTTCATGGCGGGCGCCCTTTTTGCGGCCATGTCGACGGGAAGCCAGGCCTGCGAAAGCAACGGTGGTACGAAGTTCCCGCTGCGGATCGAATCCGGAAAGAACTATCCGATCGACAGGGAAGGTCGTCCATTCTTCATGCACGGCGACTCGGCATGGTCGCTGATCGCCGACCTCAAGGAAGAGGAAGCATACCTCTATCTTGAGGACCGCAAGGCTCGCGGGTTCAACACCGTTCTGGTCAACCTCCTCGAGCACCGGTTTTCTCGAAATGCGCCTGCAAACGCCTATGGCGACAGACCATTCGCCGACCACGAGGATTTCGTCGTTCCGAACGAGGCGTATTTTGCCCATGCCGATCGCATCCTCCAGAAAGCGTGCGAGCTTGGCATCCTGGTGCTGCTCGCCCCGGCCTATCTCGGATATGGCGGTGGCTATGAAGGTTGGTATCAGGAAATGGCGGAAGCAGGAGCAGAGAGGCTTGACGCCTATGGTCGTTTTGTTGGACGTCGCTACCGACGCTTCGACAACATCATGTGGGTCAACGGCGGCGACTACAATCCTGCAGACAAGGATCTGGTCAGGACCCTCGCCAAAGCCATCATGGAAGAGGACCCCGATGCTCTCAGCACTGTCCATGGCGCTCCCGAAACGGCGCCGCTCGAATTCTGGGGTCACGAACCTTGGCTGAAGGTGAACAACGTCTACACAGACGGCCCCGTCTATGCGGGCGCGCTCAGGGAGCACGATATCGGCAGGGGCATGCCCTTCTTCCTGATGGAGAGCGCCTATGAGTTCGAACACAACGCCGACGAATACCGGATCCGCATTCAGGCTTACCAGGCGATCCTCTCGGGCGCTTTCGGGCATCTCTACGGCAACAACCCGATATGGCATTTCGGGGGGCCTGGCGTCCAGCGGCAGACCATGCCGTGGAAGGAGGCCCTCAACAGCCCTGGCGCAAAAAGCATGGAAGAGCTCATCGCCTTCATCTCGTCGATAAAGTGGTGGCTGCTCGAACCCGACAGCAAGAACAGCTTGCTTGTCGACGGCATGGGCAAGGAGATGGGGAGGGCGGTTGCTGCAATGGCCAAGGACGGCTCCTACGCCGTCGTTTACATGCCCACCGTCAACGGCGTCACGGTGGACCTCGCGAGGCTTTCGGCGACTTCGGTCCACGCCCGCTGGCGCGATCCTGCGAGCGGGGAAGAAACGGATGTTGAAGGTTCCCCTTTCAAGGCGGAGCGCACGGTCTTCAAGCCGCCGGAACTCAACAGCCGGGGATACCCGGACTGGATTCTGGAACTCACGTCGCAAGACCCTGTGCAGCAGAGCCAATGAATGTTGGAGGGGACCCGATGTCCAGGTGCATTCCTGCCCTCGACGGTCCTCTGAAAGGATCCTCCGAAAGGACTAGGCGAGCACCACCCGAAAGAACTAGTCAACGGCGTTCGCCCCACTCCCATTGAGCCCAACTAGCCTCAGCGCGATCATATCCGCTCTCTCTCGCGTACTTCCTTCTGCCAGCTTTTGCCTGCCCGGGTGAAGTGCCATCAACGGACCGTCAGTTAAGAAGATGTCAGCGCCATGTTGATCCGTGTGAACGCGGGTTCGCCAGGGCCATCCCGGACAAGGATTGCAGCCGCCTATCTTTGCGATTCGAACTATCACGGCATAACCCTCTATTCCCTGGCTTCATTCGCCCGCAGCCATAGCCGCCCGCTGGATTTTCACTTCTTCCAGGTCGGCTACCGCAAAGATGTGCCCGCCCGTTTCAAGGATTTCTTGGCGTCGCGCGGCCACACGATCCGCGTGCTAGACGCCCCCTTCGTGCGACCAGCCTTCGAGATCAGGGAACGGCCGGGCAAGCATCGGCACATCACTGGAACGGCCCTTCTCAAGGAGTGTGCGATCGGGGTGCTCTCGGAAGCCTACGAGTACGTGCTCTATCTGGACGGAGACATGCTCGCGTTCGGCGACCTTCATTGCGAAAAGATTGCAGGGTTCAGTGAGATCGCCGCTGCCTGCCTCGACCTTTCGATCGGCACGGGCATAGACGATCCCCTGATTTTCGATCGGTGCAGCACATACGGCCTGTCCCCCCGCTACTTCAATTCCGGCCTGATGCTGATCAACTCCCGCAAGTGGCGGGAGACGGAAGCCGAAAGGCGATTTTCGGAAAACCTCGAACAACATCTCGATCACTGCCCGTATATGAGTGCGTGCCCCACACATGACCAATGCGTCTTCAACATGACTTTCGATCCCGATACGCTGCTGCTGCCCGTATCCCTCAACGTGCAGAAGTGCGCCCTTCACACGCACGCTTGGCGGACGGCCACGGTTCGGCACTACACCGGGTCCAGAAAATTCCTTCCCGTGCGCGCCCGCACGTGCGATCCAAGGGAATACGCGCTGCTGTGCGCGATCAGTGAAGAAACAGGCCTCCCCGGCCCCGGATGGGTTTACGATCACGGCATCTCCTATCTCGTCAACAAGGTGAGGCGGCGCAAGGAGACCGCGGTATACGAGCACGCTCTGGCCCAGCAGGCCATTGCCGAAGCGGGAAACCTGGAATTCGACGGCGGGACAGCCGATGCAGTCGCAGTGCTGGGTGAAGCGCGCCGCGCGCACCAGAAACACCTCAGGACATAGCGCCCACGCTAGAGTAGCGTTTGCCTGCCAACCTGCCTATCGAAACGTAGGCAAAGCCGTGGTCGGCCACCTCCCGAGGAAGGAGGCCCTCAACAGTCCTTGCGCAAAAAGCATGGAAGAGCTCATCGCCTTCATCTCGTCGATAAAGTGGTGGCTGCTCGAACCCGACAGCAAGAACAGCTTGCTTGTCGACGGCATGGGCAAGGAGATGGGGAGGGCGGTTGCTGCTATGGCCAAGGACGGCTCCTACGCCGTCGTTTACATGCCCACCGTCAACGGCGTCACGGTGGACCTCGCGCGGCTTTCGGCGACTTCGGTCCACGCCCGCTGGCGCGATCCTGCGAGCGGGGAAGAAACGGATGTTGAAGGTTCCTCTTTCAAGGCGGAGCGCACGGTCTTCAAGCCGCCGGAACTCAACAGCCGGGGATACCCGGACTGGATTCTGGAACTCACGTCGCAAGACCCTGTGCAGCAGAGCCAATGAATGTTGGAGGCGACCCCCGATGTCCAGGCGCATTCCTGCCCTCGACGGTCGCTCTGAAGGAATCTTCCGAAAGGATTAGGCAGGCCGCATCCAAGAGAACTAGTCAACGGCAAAGATTTCGTCCAACGGGGCAACCTGATCTCCCTCGATCAGACCAAAGTAGTGCCCTTTGCGGACGGCTGCGGATTCGTGAGGAACTGCGGCACATGCTTGCGGCGGCGGGTGAAGCGGCTTTCGAAATAGCGGAACGAAAGCTCGGCGGTGGTCAATGTCAGCATGTAAGAGGCGAGAAAGCGAGTGATTTTCCATCCGATGGACCAATTTTCCGGCGGCAGCTGGAAAAATGCCGACATGAGAAGGATGGAGACCGTTATCGCGAGCGGATGGTAGACATAAGCTCCGTAGGAGATTTCTCCGATGCGCTGCAGTAGCCGCGACCTGACAAACCAATCGATCAACGGGTCCCTAGTGGCCGCCAGCGCAACCAACCCGCCGGCGGCCGCCGCCATGGCGGTATAGAGGAAGACCTGGCGATACTGACCCCAGAGGATACCGGATAGAACGTTGCGGAACACGTCCAGGCCTCGATCGCCAGCAGCATAGTTCAGGCCAATATAGACAAAAGCGTAGATCGCAAGCGTGACGCCGCCTGCAACGGCAAGCGGGCGTGCGATTCTGCCGAGAACCCCCCTTTGGTTCGCCAAGGCCAGCAGCGCGCCCGTCGCGAACGAATCGGTATGCAGGAAAGAACCCGAATAGATTGCGTAGGCGCTGGCTTGGCCGTCCCATCCAAGGTGGGCCACCAGGAAAGAAGCCGCCAGGCGCAGGACAGGGGAAGCGAGAAGCGCGACCAACAAGAGAACTACCACCGTGCGGCGGGACGCCAGGAACCAAAGCAACCCGTAGACGGTATAAAACTGCATCTCGATTGAAATCGTCCACAAATGCCCTATTGGCCACGACGGAAGCTCGCCGCGTCCGAGCACCATGGCGACATTGTTGATGAAGCCCAGCAGCGACCCCACGGCAACAATATCTGTGCCGGCTCCGGTGGCGAGGCAAACCAGCACGCCCAAGCCGATATAGGCATAGTAGACCGGTACGATCCGGAGGGCCCGGCGGCGGAAAAATCTTGCCAGACCCCGTCTTGCCGGCAAATCAGACTGTCTGCCAAGCAACGCAACGGTCACGACGTAACCAGAGATGACGAAAAACAACCAGACCCCGGTCCACCCGAAGGGCAGGAGGCCGTTGTGCTGGGCCACCACGGCGGTCATTGCGAAACATCTCAGCGCGTCGATTGATCCGATGCGGTTGCTGCTGTCTTGAAGCGTTGCGGAACGTGAGACCATCGATGTTCCCATGCTGCGACGTCCCTTCGCGGGAATCCGCCCGGCTCAGCGATCGTTTCGGTAGGCCGATCAACTTTGAGATTATTCTTCCACATGCGCGGCGCGATTTCTTTTCAGTCTTTCGGTTAAGAAGGCACGCGGCTGCTCGCCGGACGACCGAAAGAAGTAGGACCGTGGATATCGCCGCGGCAGTTGCAAGCCACATCTGCATCGGATGGACTTCCCTCTCGGATCGGGAAGGGCCGATGATTAGGCTGATAGAAGCTCGCAATACGGCGACCGTCCTCTAATCCTCCGAAAGGATTAGGCGCGCACCACCCGAAAGAGGTAGCCGGCGGCGAAGCTTCGTCCAACGGGGCATCCTGATCGCCCATTAGCGTTCTCCCTCACTGTTTTCAGCCCAAGTAGCCTCTGCGCGATCATATCCGCTCGACAAAAAGGTGTGCGATGAAAGTCATGGTAACCGGCCATCAAGGCTATATCGGCTCGGTCATGGTGCCGATGCTGCTCAGCGCGGGGCACTCGGTGACGGGTTACGACAGCGATCTCTACCGGCGCTGCACCTTTGCTTCGGGCGGGGAGCAGGCTTCCGTTCCGTCCATCCTCAAGGACGTCAGGGATGTG
Organism: Mesorhizobium sp. P2_E10; assembly: GCF_056404235.1. Lineage (NCBI taxonomy): Bacteria > Pseudomonadati > Pseudomonadota > Alphaproteobacteria > Hyphomicrobiales > Phyllobacteriaceae > Mesorhizobium > Mesorhizobium sp. P2_E10. The sequence goes on along the minus strand of NZ_JBFUEK010000008.1, from coordinate 155,685 downwards.
GATGCGCGCGACCTCGAAGGGTTCGATGCCGTCATCCACCTGGCGGCTCTTTCCAACGATCCGCTATCCGATCTCGATCCGGGCATCACCTACGAGATCAACCACAGGGGCACCGTCCGTTTCGCGGAGGCGGCCAAGGAGGCCGGCGTGTCGCGCTTCCTGTTCGCGTCATCGTGCAGCAACTACGGACAGGCGGGCGACGAAATGGTCGACGAAACGGCCGTGCTGAACCCGGTTACGGCCTATGGCTGGTCCAAGGTGCTTTCGGAACGGGATATTTCAGAACTGGCCGACAGCAGCTTCTCTCCCACCTATTTCCGGCCCGCCACGGCCTACGGCCTGTCGCCCCGGCTCCGCTTCGACATCGTGCTGAACAATCTGGTCGCCTGGGCCATCACCAAAGGCGTGATCCTGCTGAAGTCCGACGGGACACCGTGGCGGCCGATCGTCCACATCGAGGACATTTCAAGGGCGTTCATCGCCGGACTGGAAGCGCCGCGCGAGATCATCCACAACGAGGCCTTCAATGTCGGACGGACGGACCACAACTACAGGATCCGCGACATAGCCGAGATTGTCGCCGAAGTCGTGCCGGGCTGCCGGCTTGAATTCGCGGCGGATGCTGGGCCCGACAAGCGGTCCTACCGTGTCAACTTCGACAAGATCGCGCGCGCTCTTCCTGCCTTCAAGCCGCAATGGGATGCGCGCAGGGGCGCCGAGCAACTTTACCAGGCCTATAGCAAGTCGAATGTCACTCTCGAGGAATTCGAGGGGCCGCGCTTCCAGCGCATTGGTCACATCCGGTACCTTTTGGCCAACGGACTTCTCGACCAGCGGATGCGGGTCACCGAACCTCCTCGAAGGCTGGCGGCGGCGGGTTAGCCGGAATGGAGCATTTGAACCCCGACAGACTAGGCCTGCCGCCGTCCACCGGCGTCGGCCAGGAAATCTATGCCTTGGCCGAACGTCTCTTTCCGATTTGCAGGAGCATCACCGGGGACGGTGTACGACGAACGCTGGATATGCTGTCGGGGCACATTGACCTGGAACGGCATGAGGTGCCCACCGGGACGCAGGTGTTCGACTGGACTATTCCCAAGGAGTGGAACATCCGCTCGGCAAGCATTACAGGCCCGGACGGGCAAACGGTCGTAGACTTTGCCGACTCCAATCTGCACGTCGTCAACTACAGCATGCCCTTCAAGGGGACCCTGCCGCTCGACGAATTGAGGCGGCATATCCATGCATTGCCCGAACAGCCGGACTTGATCCCCTACCGCACCTCCTACTACGCCCCGACATGGGGCTTCTGCGTAGCCCACGACCGTGTGGCCAAGATGCCCGACGGTCTCTACCGGGTGGAGATCGATGCCGAACTCAAGGACGGCAGCCTCACCTACGGCGAATACCTGCACCGCGGGCAGACGGAGCGGGAATTCCTGCTTTCGGCACACATCTGCCATCCGTCGCTGGCCAACGACAACTGTTCAGGCCTGGCCCTGCTGGCGACCCTTGCGCGAAGCCTGAAGGCAAGGAAAACACGATACAGCTACCGCTTCCTGTTCGCTCCGGGCACGATCGGCGCGCTCGCGTGGCTGTCCCGCAACGAAGACCGGACACATCTCATCGACCACGGTCTGGTGCTTTCATGCCTAGGTGATGCAGGACGCCCGGCATACAAGCGCAGCCGCCGCGGCGACGCCTTCATCGACCGCGCCATGGCCCATGTGCTCGGACGTGAAGCCGGGGCAAAGCTGATGGATTTCTCCCCCTACGGCTATGACGAGAGGCAATATTGTTCGCCCGGCTTCAATCTTCCGGTCGGCATGTTCCAGCGGAGCGTGCACGGCACTTTCCCCGAATACCACACGTCTGCCGACAATCTCGACTTCATCAAGCCGGAGCACCTGGAGGATTCCTTCCGCATCCTGACGGATGTGATCGACATCGTCGAAGAGGACTGGACGCCGTTGAACCTTTTTCCCAAGGGCGAACCACAACTCGGCAGGCGCGGCCTCTACGCCGCGCTGGGAGGGCAGAAGTCTTCGGGCGCCACCTCGATGTCCCTGCTCTGGGTGTTAAATCTCGCCGACGGGCAGCATTCGCTTCTGGCGATGGCGGAACGCTCGGGCCTGCCATTCAGGGAACTGGCCGCCGCGGCGAAACTCTTGTCGGATCACGGGATACTGGGCGCGGCTTCATAAGGCCCCGGCGGCAGTCCGCTGCTTGAGCAGCGGCCACGTCCTGTCCCTTTCCGACATCGCCGTCGGCATCAAAGGCCAGCCTATCGAAAAGGCAGGGTCGTTATAGCGGACGCCCGTCGATGCGTGAGGCGTATAGAACTGCGATATGAGGTATGAGACCTCGGCATCATCCGTCAGGGTCTGGAGCCCGTGGGCGAAGCCGGCAGGGATGTAGACCTGTTTCATGTTTTCGGGCGTCAGCTCGAAGGCCAGCCAGTTGTATCGTGTCGGTGAGTTCGGGCGCAGGTCAACGACAACATCGAAAATCGCGCCGCGGACACAGGAGACGAGCTTCACCTCGGTGTATGGGTCCTCCTGATAGTGCAGCCCCCGAAGGGTTCCCTTTCTGACGGAACGTGCCCGGCTGTGCTGGACAAAGCGTGTCGCCAGCCCGCAATCGGCCATCTCTTTTTCGCAGAAGAGGCGGGTGAAGGAACCGCGGTCGTCAATCACCGGCGTCGGCTCGATCAGCCAGACACCCTTCAGCTCAGTCTCGGTAAACTGCATCGCCCTAACCCCCAATGGCCGGGCAAGGACCGGCAGTCCGATTGTCGGCACGGCGTGCCCGGCTGGAAGAGCTACCTAAGCCTTAGAGGGCCTCTCCGATCGCGGTATGCCGGGCCGGCCGTACTACCCGTTCGGTGGTCCTGACGGCGGCCAATGCGCCCGCCGTTTCGCTATAAGGATTAAGGCTCCCAACGGATTGGCAAATCGAACCCTTGGGCGCTCCGTCCTAACCTGCGACGCAAAAGAAGCACTCACCGAGAAGCACTCTCCCAAAAGAGAGCCTCCTACGGAGGCGCGGCGGGCACAGGTTCATCGTCAGGCCACCGCGCTTCCGTTTTTCAAGCCGCCATCGCGACAGGAGTACGGAATGAACATTGAGGCTGTCGAAATTGTTCGCGACTACAACAAGGTACACCCTGGTGTCGGTTGCAGGCTCTGTGGATCGCGCCTGCGCCACACACTGGTCGACCTGGGCATGTCGCCTCCATGCGAGAGCTTCCTGCGGGCCGACCAGCTTGACCAGATGGAACTCTATTTTCCGCTCAACGTCCTGGTTTGCGAGAGCTGCTACCTGGTGCAGCTCAAGGAGTATGTGAGCCCCGAGACCATCTTCAGCGAATACGCCTATTTCTCTTCCTTTTCGACAAGCTGGGTGGCCCATTCGAAAGCCTATTGCGAGACGATAACGAAGCGCCTTGGGCTTGGCGCCCACAGCTTTGCGGTGGAACTGGCAAGCAATGACGGTTACCTGCTGCAGCACTTCCTGCCACTCGGCGTTCCCGTCCTGGGTGTCGAGCCGGCCGCCAATGTCGCGCGCGCGGCGATCGAGAAGGGCGTGCCCACCCGGGTCGACTTCTTCGGAGTACGGCTGGCACTTCAGATGGTGGCCGAAGGACTGCGCGCGGATCTCATTATTGGCAACAACGTTTTGGCTCAGGTGCCCGACCTGAACGACTTCGTCGCCGGGATAAAAATCTTGCTCCAACCAGAGGGTGTGGTCACCCTCGAATTCCCGCATATCGAGCGGCTGATGGCCGAAAACCAGTTCGACACCATCTACCACGAGCATTTTTCATATTTCTCGCTGCTGACGATCGACCTGATGGCGGCCCGCCACGGACTGCGGCTGATCGACGTCGAGGAACTGCCCACCCATGGCGGGTCGCTTCGCGTCTATCTCGCCAACGAGGACAGCAGCTGGGCCACAGATGACCGTGTCGCCGAACTCCTCGACTGCGAAAAGAGGCATGGGTTGACGGAAATGACGACCTACACCTCGTTCGCCTACAAGGCGCAGCGCGCGAAGCGCGATCTCCTCGCGTTCCTGGTCTCGGCCAAGAACGAGGGCAAGACGATTTGCGGTTATGGCGCGCCTGGCAAGGGCAACACGCTGCTCAACTACTGCGCCATCGGCACCGACTTCCTCGACTTCACGGTGGACCGCAATCCCTACAAGCACGGCCGCTTCACACCGGGCATGCATATCCCGATCAAGCCCATCCACGCGATCGATCAGGCCAAGCCAGACTACATACTGATCCTTCCGTGGAACCTGAAGGACGAGATCATCCAGCAGATGCACCACGTCGCCGCCTGGAACGCGAAATTCGTGGTGCCAATTCCTTTCGTGACCGTGATTGATCCATCGGAGTTACAGAGATGAAAGTCATTCTCTTCTGCGGCGGCCGCGGGACCCGTATCCGCGACTATTCCGAAAGCATACCGAAGCCGATGATTCCGCTCGGCCACCAGCCGATCCTGCGCCACGTCATGCAGTGGTATAGCGACTACGGGCATGACGAGTTCGTCTTGTGTCTGGGCTACAAGGCCAATGTCATCAAGGATTTCTTCCTGAACACCCGGCCGCAGACCTTTTCCGATTGCGTGGTCACGCATGGGGGCGAGAACGTGAAGCTGCTTGGCGACACCGTCAAGGACTGGAGCATCACCCTGCTCGACACGGGCATCTGGCGCAACATCGGAGAACGCCTCTGGGCTGCGCGGGACCACGTCAGGAACGAGAAGATGTTTCTCGCCAATTATTCCGACGGCCTGACCGACGTCGACCTCGATGATGTGATCGCGAAGTTCGAGGCCAGCGGCAAGATCGGCTGCTTCCTCGCCGTGCACGCGCCGCTGACATACCACCTGGCCGACATCGCGGAAGATGGCCGCGTGCGCGAGTTCCGCACGACGGAGACCTCGGAGATCTGGATCAATGGCGGCTACTTCGTATTCCGCCCCGAAATCTTCGACTACATGCGCGACGGCGAGGAACTCGTCCTCGAACCCTTCAAGCGGCTGATCGATGACAATATGCTGATGGCATACAAACACGAGGGGTTCTGGCGTTCGATGGATACGCTGCGTGATTGGCAATCGCTCGAAGACATGGTCGAAAAAGGCGACATGCCCTGGAACATGAGGGTCACCGCCGAAAAAAACAGACGCAACGTGGTACTGGCCGCCTCATGAGAGGGCTTCGCCTCGCACATCCCGGCGAGGAGCTCTCGATCCTCTGTGTTGGCGCCCATTCCGACGACATCGAGATCGGCGCGGGTGGCACGATACTCGGCTTGATCGCATCGGGGGTCAAACTGGACGTCCACTGGTGTGTGCTGAGCGCAGGCGGTCAGCGGTCGGCCGAAGCAAGGGCTTCGGCCGAGGCCTTTCTCGAAGGATCGCGCTCGTCCACAGTCGACGTTGCGGATTTCGAAGACAGCTACTTTCCCGCCCATAGTCGATCGATAAAGCAGTGGCTGATGGATGTGAGATCACGGGTTCATCCCGACGTGGTGTTAACCCACGCCAGGTTCGACGCCCATCAGGACCATCGGGAGGTCAACCAATTGACCTGGAACATCTTCCGCGATCACTTGGTGCTCGAATACGAGATCCCGAAATGGGATGGTGACCTCAGCCAACCCAATGCCTACGTGCCGCTCACGGCCGACGTGCTGGAACGCAAGATCGAACTCCTCCATGAGCACTTCGGGACGCAGCGCTCCAAAGACTGGTTCGACCGCGAGACATTCGCCGGGCTTGCGAGGTTGCGTGGGATGGAATGCCGGGCACCCGAGCATTTCGCCGAGGCTTTCACGCTCCGAAAGGCCAAAATTCTTTAGAAGTTCTCACACATTCTCTCGCAAAAAAACTATCGGTGGATCAACGAACAAATCGAGTGAAAGGGCATTGAACTCACGGGGCGATCTGCTAACAAACTCGTCAGTCGCCGTTGGAAAAAGGCCGAAAAAGATACCTCCAGAAGCAGCCATTCAAGCTGCCGGATTTTTACAATCCATTTTGAAGTTGGGGAAGCATCAACGTGGGCAAAGAAGAGATTGCTCGTGGATTTTCGCTTAGCGAAGCGCGGATCGGAACGGTCGAGGGCGGAGAATCCGGTGTTCTGGTGTGGAAATCCGACCAGCTGGTTGCCGTCCTTACCCAGATCGATGAGGAAGCTTATTGCACGAAAGGCAAATGGTTCCTCGAGACCGGATTCGGGTTGCTGAGCGGTCAGCACAAGAACTTCGATACGATCGAGGAAGCCATCAAATGGGTGGGCAGACACACCTTCCCCGAGCCTGTTCCCGTTGTAGATTGACCGGCGGATTCCGCTGCAGCAAGCTGCCCTGTGAAGGTCCCAGCGAAGCCTCTGGGCCCGTGTCCTGATACCTCGTCTGTCAGACAGACTTACCCTACCGATTCCAAAACGAAGTGAAATCCCGTCGCCTTGTGCGGAAACGGCTCCTTCCTTGACTTAGGGAAATGGACTTAGGGAAATGCGAGAAAGCAATGCTTTCGGGGCGTCAAGATGTCACCGCGAGCCGGGTTTCTGATTGCCTCCTGGTCGCATTGCTCGTGGCTTGAGGTTCTGGAGCAATAATTTCAGCTCGTTCATCGCCATTGTTAAAACGGCGGAAGACGACCTGCGAGGGGCGGCCTACCAAGAAACGGCTCGTTCCCGATTCCAGGGCCTGCGCATACACCGCCAGCGCACCGTCGACGACTTCTATCGTCTTCATGATTGCCGCGTCGTCGTGAGTGTAGCTGACGACGAGCGACGGCATGAGCACTCCACGCCGGATCGTCTCCTGCAGGAACAGCGAGCGGTATGCCTGCGACGGCTTGCCGTTGGGGTCGAGCGTGGCATACGCCAGACAGCAGGGACGGCCGACGACCTTGAAGTGCCCATCCACCCCATGCCGTCTGGCAACCTCGGCGATCCCCTCCCTAAGTTTCGTCCCCTGACGGTGCAGGTGTTCGATCACGGACTCGTTCTGATAAGTCCGCATGGTCGCGATCGCCGCTGCAAGCGCATGGGTCTCAGCGCCGTGCGTGGTAGACAGCAGAAACACCCTTGGGCGGTCCGTATGTTCGAGGCCGCCGAGACGCATGTATTCGCGTTTGCCCGCGAGGGCGGAGACCGAAAACCCGTTACCAAGCGCCTTGCCAAATGTCGACAAGTCCGGATCGATGCCATAGAGCTTCTGCGCCCCGGCCACATGCCACCTGAACCCGGTGATCATCTCGTCGAGAATTAGCAGCGCGCCCCTTTCCTTGCAGAGACGCTGGACTTGATGCAGGAACCCGTCCACCGGATCGTCGCCGCGGGAAGGCTCGAGGATGAGCGCGGCCAGCTTGCCGGGGTGCCTGTCGAACAGATCCTTTACGCTGGCGATGTCGTTGTAACGGAAAGTGACGGTTAGGTTTCGGACCACCTCCGGAATTCCGGCATTCATCGGCGTGGTTCCGATGAACCAGTCGTCTGTCGAAAAGAAAGGATGGTCGGCGCAGCAGGCAACGAGGTCGCGACCCGTGTAGGCGCGGGCAAGGCGGACGGCCCCCGAAGTCGCATCCGATCCGTCCTTGCAGAACTTCACCATCTGCGCACCGACGAGCTCCAAGAAAGTCTCGGCGCAGTCGACCTCGATCCTGGCGGGCCGCGTGAAATTGGAGCCGCCGTGGAGGGCCGACTCCACTGCCCTGAGTACGGTCGGATAGGCGTGCCCCAGCCCTACGGAACGGTTGCCCATGCCGTATTCGATGTACTCGTTCCCGTCGACGTCCCAGACATGGCACCCCAAACCACGCTCGATGAAGCCTGGCGCAAGGACGGGAAACTGGTCCTCACCTTTCGCGTAGGTGTGACTGCCGCCCGGGATCAGTTCACGGCTGCGTTCCTGCAGGCGGACGGATTTGTGAAAACGAAGGTTTTGCTCAGACATGCCGACCACTCCATTCCGGCAGCAAGTCTACATTTTCGGCTCGGGATTTCGCGTTCTCCATAAGGTCATCGGTTAGAACTTATGGTGGATACCGAGGCGGGCACTGGCTTTGACACCGCGCGATGCAACAGTTTTCAGGGGCTCAGAACGAGATCAGCGCGGCGAACCCGAGCGTTTCGAGCACCTCGTCATAATCCAGTGACAGTACACTACCAGGAAGCACGGGCAACGAACCGCATCGGATCGCGGCCGTGTTCGTCGCGGCTCCCGAATGCCATTCACTCCAACGGAGGTCCCACGACCTTCGCAAGCTCAATGAATTTGTATCAACACAGTGCAGACGCGGCCCGCCAGGGTTTCACCAAGGCGGGCCGTCTTGTCACTCGCGATCACTCTTCAACCAGAGCTCCGTCTGCGAAGAGATCGTTGACCTTGTAGGCGACTTCCGTCCGGTTGGTCGCCTTCAGCTTCTTCATGATGTTTCGGATGTGGACCTTCACTGTGCTTTCGCGCAGATTCAGTTCGTAGGCGATGATCTTGTTCGCCTTGCCGCGCCGGAGCGCCTGGGCGACCTCAGCCTGTCTGAGCGTGAACATGCCCGTCAAAGGCCGCGTGTCGCAACTGCCTGAATCTATCAGGTGCCGCATCGAAAGGACACTGCTCGCCGGAACGAAGATGCCTCCCGCTGCTGCAAGGTTGATCGCCTCGACACACACGTCGATCCCGACCGAAGTTGGAATGTAGCCGCGTGCGCCGCATTCAAGAGCCATCAATATCTGTGCAAGATCGTCGGTGTCGGCCAGGATAACCACCGGCACTGACTTGAACTCGGATGAGATGTGCTTGATCTCGTCCGCGATGCCATGGTCGGTGACTTTCCGGCCGCCAAGGTTGAAGAGTATGGCGGCAAGAGGAGGGGCCGAACCCTTCTTCGCGCGCCATTCGTCGATCGAACCCATGGCGACGACCGCCATGCCAAGTTCATGGTCCTCGAGGGCCGATGCGAGACACTCGCGGTCTAAGGCCCTTCCGTCCAAGATGAGGAGGCATTGCCTGCCTGTCTGTTCGTGGACATTTTCCGTTCCGCTGGACGGAACTCCTGTCTGATTTGTGGAAGTGTAATTGTGCAATCCAACTGTAGAACCCATACTAGTACCCGCCTTTCCCCAACGCGATCTGCCTTGTGGCGGCCGATAGAGCTAGAGCTCAGTCATTCTTTTGGATTGAACTTTGATACCCATTCCACTCGAAAGCTTCAGGCTGGATCACGCCAGCTTGGAGCCTTGAGCAGTTCCCCACTGCAGCCACCTAGAACAGCTTGATCAGTCTATGGGTAATTAATAAGCAGTCTCTAACTTAGGTTAATTTTATAAAAATTTTTAAGTCTTCAAAAAGGCGTAGCCAAGCTGGCTCCCAGGGCGCTGCGATCCCTTGAAGACACAGGATGGGACGCTCGGTCAGCACCGTGCCTTGTCGGACAGATCATGCCGTCAGCCAATCAGCCAAGCAGATCACTCCGATTGCGACTGTTCGGCCGGTCCTCATCCGATAGGCGGAAGTGGGACCCGCTCGTATCCTCTGACAACATTAGATATTACCTCCAAAAGCTTCGCTGACCCTCCAAAAGCTTCGTTGACGGTATATGTGCCAGGCTGAACATTGGAATGCCGGCGTCTGCTCAACGCTTACGCGGCCTGTCTGCAGCGAAAACGCGGAGACAGGATAGGGGAGTCACTGCCCGCCCAACGGCTCCCCTATCGCTCCGCGCGGCGAACACGCGGTCAGGCCAGTTTTCAGAGAAGTTTGATTTGGAACGGCAAGCAGGATTCGCCTGCAGGCGCGTCGACAGAAATTAACGGTCTGCCCGATGGCTTTGCGGACGCTGGATGATCTCAGGCGTTTCCTTGAGGCTCAGCCTCGCTTAGCCACTGCACGTCCAGAACCGTTCCGTCCGTCCGGATCACGGCTTCGAAAGCGGCTATCAGCCTTTTGGCGGCTTTGCTGGCAATGTGGGACTCGGGGTACTTTGCCTCCACGGCCCGCGCACGCTCGTAAACTTCCTTAAGTTGCCTGACCTGCCTTGGACCGAATGCGCTATGTACAACCTGAATGGTCATACCGCTTCTCCTCCTCGTGCCGGAACTCCAACAACCCGCCCGTTGCCCAGCGCTCCCACGATTACATCAATAGCACAGGGTTTTGCGATTGGCACCAAAAACAACCTGCAATCCTAGTATAGATTACGCCTATCTCTGGTCGAGGCGTTCTTTAGTAGGCGTTCGCGAATTGAGGTTAGCCGTTTGCAGGAGGCGTGGGCCGGATTTGCGAAAAAGACTGCCATCGCGGACATGCAGCCATTCGGGCTTCAAGCCTCCGCCGAGCGGACGACCTCCCTTTGGTTCCCATCATAGGAAGGAGTATCTGTCTTGTCCTGCAGATGCCGGTGGCAGGCTACGCCCTTTGGCTCTCTTGCCCGGCATATCCATCTGCCGAAAGATGGGCCGTCGGACTGCTTCACGCGTCCGCATAACCCGGGGCCAAACCAAGCGGGAGGCTCGGTCAGCAATGCAGATGTCCTTGCCGGGGCTGCTGGTGGCCGTGGCTATTTTGGTCGTTGCCTACTATTCCAGGGGAATGCTGATCATCGGGCTGGTCGCTTCCCAGGCATTCGGTGCGACGGCCGTCATGACGCTGACCTTTTTAGGTGGGTCGTCTCCGCTGATATACACCATATTTGCGGCCTTGCTCGTCACGGCCGTTGCTGCGAGACGTCGCATCTGGTTCGATCTCGGAAGCGTGTTCGGAAGCATGCGCCCGGTCTGGATTCTAACAAGCCTGATGGCTTACGCAATCATCGGAGCATGGCTGTTTCCAAGATTCTTCGCAGGACAAACCGCCGTCTTCGTGCAGTCGAAAACCCGGGTTGCGGTCGTCGAAGCGTCTCTGGCCCCGGTTTCAGGCAATACTTCACAGACGGGCTACTTCATTCTTGGTGGGCTCACCGCCATCGCGCTTTGTGTGTTGCTGCTGCACTCCAACAGGATTGACCAGGTCCGCCGCGGCTTCTTCTTGTGGTGCGGTCTGCACGCGGGCATGGGGCTGGTCGATCTTATCGGCAAGAATGCAGGAGCGGGAGACTTGCTGGCCCCGATTAGAACCGCCAACTACGCACTTATGACACAAGCGGTCGAGGCGGGATTCGTGCGGATCACGGGAGCTTTTTCGGAAGCCTCTTCCTTTGCCGGCGCTTCCCTCGCCTGCCTGGCATTCTGTTACACCTATTGGAGAAAGACCAAATCACGCCTTGCCCAGTGGTTGGCGGGCATCCTGCTCTTCCTGACCATTCTGTCGACTTCATCGACCGCCTACGTCGGCCTCACCCTCCTGTGCATTCCAGTCGCCTTCTCGATGTTGGTCTCGGTCCTCAAGGGGCGGGTTGAGCGCGAGGAGATACTGATAACCGCTCTCATGGTGATGGGCGTGGTCGCCATAATGGGCATTAGCCTTTACCACACCGAGGCCTTGGACCCCTTCGTCAGGCTGATTAACAGCACCATCATCGACAAAGCGGATTCTGCCTCAGCACATGAGCGCACCTATTGGAACGTCAAGAGCCTGCAATCCTTCCTCGACACCAGCGGCCTTGGCGTTGGTTTCGGCAGTTCAAGGGCATCGAGCTGGCCGATCGCGGTGCTTTCGCAACTTGGCTTGTTCGGATCGTTGATGATGGCGATCCTGCTCGGCGTCCTGGTCCGCGGAATGGGGCGGATGCGGAAATGGGTGGACCCCGAAACTGATGCGGTCGTGACAAGCGTCAGAAATGCTTCCCTCGCAGGCATAATTGCCAGCGCGGTGTCAGGCGGCAGTGCCGATCCAGGCATCCTCTTTTTCATCGCACTTGCCGTCGTTTCCGCCACGAGGGTTCGCGCCCGGCGCACCATGGCGGCGCTTGGGCGAACCACCGGACATCAGGCAACGGCAGGGGCAGAGACCCATGAGGGCTTCCTCGCTCGTGGTGGAGGAGCCACGTGGACACCTGCGGCAAGATCGGTCAACCAGGAATGAGATCCGTTTGGCCGCGGTGATGCGCCGGAAGTCGTCACCCGTCTCGCTCGCTCAGATCAACAGCAAGCCCTTCATCGAGGCATTGCCCTTCTTGCCGATGATGATGTGGTCATGGACGGCGATGCCGAGCGGTTTGGCGCTGTCGATGATCTGCTTGGTCATTTCGATGTCGGCGCGGGACGGTGTCGGGTCGCCGGAAGGATGGTTGTGGACCAGGATGACGGCGCTGGCCGACAGTTCGAGCGCGCGCTTGATCACTTCACGCGGATAGACCGGCGTGTGATCGACGGTGCCGACCTGCTGCACCTCGTCGGCGATCAGCACGTTCTTCTTGTCGAGGAACAGGACACGGAACTGTTCGCGGTTCTCGAAGGCCATTGCCGAGCGGCAATAGGCAAGAAGCTGCGTCCAGTTGGACAGCACCTCGCGGTCGCGGACCTCAGTGCGCGCCATGCGCTGCGCGGCAGCGGCAATCACCTTCAGATCGACGGCCACAGCAGGGCCGATGCCCTTCACCTCCTGCAGCAGCGCCACCGGCGCGCCAAGCACTTCGCCAAAAGTGCCGAAGCGCGCCAAAAGGGCCTTGGCGATCGGCTTGGTGTCTACGCGCGGGATCAGGCGAAACAGCAGCAGTTCGAGAAGCTCGTAGTCGGGCAGGGCATCCGCGCCGCCGGCAACGAAGCGCTCGCGTAAGCGCTCGCGATGACCGTGATAGTGCGGCTTCTCATCCGATTTGTCCTTTGGCGCCTTGTCCCTCGCTGGCGGTTCAATCCACCGCTCGGAGAAGAACCCCCGTTCGTCCTCTTCGCTCTTCCCCATCCATCCCCCCGAAGGCTTTCGCATAAGACTAGAGCGACAGGCCGGCAGCGGTCGAGTGCTTTTCGGCGACGAGCCGGCGGTGAACGACCTGCGCCTGCATATCGGGGCCAGGCTGAGGCCTCAGAGGATCAGGCAGCTGCTGTGGTGCCGATGCTTCATTCGGCCAGCGCGGTTCGATTGCGGAACTGTTGGGCCATCCAGTCGATGAACACGCGCAGGCGCGGCGACAGTTGACGCGTCGGCGAATAGAGAACGTGGACCGGCAATGGCGACGGTGGAAAGCCGGCGAGCACCTCGACCAGCGCGCCGCCGGCCAGTTCCGAGACGACCCGGTAGCGTGGGACCTGGATCAGGCCGAGGCCCATGCATGCGGAAGCGACATTGGTCTCCGGGCCGGTCACCGTCACCATGGCAGGCAAGGTGACCTGGCGGGGCTTGCCGTCGACGCTGAAGACGAGAGGAATGATCTCGGCTGCATCAGGCGCCATCAGGCCGACCATTTCGTGCCCTGCGAGGTCGTCGGGCGTTTGCGGCGTGCCGAAGCGGCTGAGATAGTCAGGACTGGCGAAGGTGCCCCTTTCCAGGGTCGCCAAGCGCCGCTTGATCAGTGGGCTGTCGACCAGTTCGCCGGCGCGCAGCAGGCAGTCGAAGCCTTCACGGATCATATCCATCGGCTGGTGCATCTCGCTGATATGCAGCCTGATATCCGGGTACATCTCGCGAAAGCGGGGCAGGCCCGGCAGCAGGAAATAGCGCGCCTGGGTGCCATGCATGTCGACGCGGACCAGGCCCGACGGCTTGGCGCCGACAAAGGCGCCTTCGGCGTCTTCCAGGTCGGCGATCAGGCTGACGCAGCGCTGATAGTAGGCTTCGCCGTCCAGCGTCGGGCTGACCTGACGGGTCGTGCGCTGCAGCAGCCGCACGCCCAGCCGCGCCTCCAGACCCTTTACCGCATCGGTGACCGATGACCGGGGCAGACCAAGATCGTCGGCGGCCTTGGTGAAGCTGCGCCGCTCGACGATGCGGATGAAGACGCGCATGGCGTCGAAGCGATCCATTGTTCGAATTCTCGAATGATGATGTCGGATCATGCCCGATTATCCGCAAAACTGGAAGGTGCATCTTGCTGTCAGCCGATCAACGGCATCCAACAAGGAGACAGACCATGACCAACCAGACCATGACCGCCCAGACCGGCAAGATTGCCATCGTCACCGGCGCCTCGGGCGGCATCGGCGGCGCCGTTGCCGAGCGCCTCGCCAAGGACGGCTTCACCGTCGTGGTGAACTACGCCGGCAACGCCGCCTCGGCGGCGGCGATCGTCGCCAAAATCGAAGCCGCCGGGGGCAGGGCGGTGGCGGCCAAGGCCGATATCGCGGACGCGACCGCAGTGGCCCGTATGTTCGACACGGTCGAAACCGCTTTCGGCGGCGTCGACGTGCTGATCAACAACGCCGGCATCATGAACCTCGCCACGATCGCCGACAGCGACGATGCCTTGTTCGACCGCCAGATCGCCGTCAATCTCAAGGGCACCTTCAACACATTGCGCGAAGCGGCAAAGCGTCTGCGCGACGGCGGCCGGATCGTGAATTTCTCCTCCAGCGTCGTCGGCCTGCTGCAGCCGACCTATGGCGTCTATGCCGCTACCAAGGCTGCGGTGGAGGCGATGACCAGCGTGCTCGCCAGGGAACTGCGCGGCCGCAACATCACGGTCAACGCCATCGCGCCAGGGCCGACGGCAACCAAGCTGTTCCTCGATGGCAAGCCGCAGGAGGTTGTCGATCGCCTGGCCAAGCTTGCCCCGCTCGAGCGTCTCGGCCAGCCCGAGGACATCGCCGATGCGGTTGCCTTCCTCGCCGGCCCGGACGGCGCCTGGATCAACGGCCAGACCCTGCGGGCCAATGGCGGGATCATCTGATCCCGTTGGCAACCCGGAACCGCTTCAGCTCCCCGTGAGCTTCAATCAAGGAAACATCATCATGTCCAAATTCGTCATCCTCGTCACCGGCGCGTCCTCAGGTTTCGGTCTGATGACCGCCAAGTCACTGGCCGAAGCCGGCCATACCGTCTACGCCTCGATGCGGGAGACCACCGGGCGCAATGCCCCCCAGGTCGCAGCCGTCGCCGCCTGGGCCGCCGAGCACAAGGCCGATCTGCGCACCGCAGAGCTGGATGTGCAATCGGACGCCTCGGCCCATGCCGGCATCGCCCATATCATCGCCGATGCGGGCCGGCTGGATGTCATCGTCCACAATGCCGGTCATATGGTGTTCGGTCCCGCTGAGGCCTTTACCCCCGACCAACTCATCCAGCAGTACGACGTCAATGTTCTGGGGGCACAGCGGGTCAACCGCGCAGCCCTTCCCCATCTGCGCGGGCAGGGCAAGGGCCTGCTGGTCTGGGTCGGCTCGTCCTCGACGCGCGGCGGCACGCCGCCGTTCCTGGCACCCTACTTTGCCGCCAAGGCGGCGATGGATGCGCTAGCTGTGTCCTACTCCACCGAGCTCGCTCTGTGGGGCATCGAAACCACCATCATGGTTCCCGGCGCCTTCACCAAGGGCACCAATCACTTCGCGCATTCGGGCAAGCCGTCCGATGCGGCGCGGGCCGCCGACTATGAAGCCGGTCCCTATGCCGGCATCGCCGATCGGGCGCTGAAGGGGCTGGCCGGCCTCGAACCCGCCGACGCCGATCCGTCACAGGTGGCCCGCGAGATCGTTCGCGTCGTGGGCATGCCGTTCGGCAAACGGCCGTTCCGCGTCCATGTCGACCCGTCGCAGGACGGCGCCGAGATCGTCAATGGCGTTGCCGACCGCATGCGCCGGGAGATGTACCGCAACATCGGCCTCGAAAACCTGCTTCACCCGGCTGTGGTTGCCTCGGCCGAAGTGGCGTGAGTTAGAGGGTCGTCAACCGGCCTCGACATTCCTTGACCGACTAGGCCGGCAGGCCGGGGCGGTCGAGGTTTTTGGGCGACAGCGTGAAAATCTCGCAGCCGGTCTCGGTGACGCCGATCGTGTGCTCGTATTGCGCCGACAGCGAGCGGTCGCGCGTCACGGCCGTCCAGCCATCCGATAGCACTTTGACGTGCGGCCGGCCGAGATTGATCATCGGCTCGACGGTGAAGATCATGCCCGGCCGCATCTCGACGCCCTCACTGGAGCTGCCATAGTGCAGGATATTGGGCGCATCATGGAAAAGCTGGCCGACGCCGTGGCCGCAGAAATCGCGCACCACCGAGCAGCGCTCGCCTTCGGCAAAGGTCTGGATTGCGGCGCCGATGGCGCCGGTGCGGGCGCCCGGCCTGATCGCCGCAATGCCGCGCATCAGGCATTCATGGGTCACCTCCAGCAGGCGTTCGGCGGCGCGCTTGATGGTGCCGACCGGATACATGCGCGAGGAATCGCCATGCCAGCCGTCGAGGATATAGGTGACGTCGATGTTGACGATGTCGCCATCCTTCAACGGCTTGTTGTCGGGAATGCCATGACAGACGACGTGGTTGATCGAAGTGCAGCTGGACTTGGTGTAGCCGCGATAGTTGAGCGTCGCCGGCAGCGCACCATGATCCATGCCGAACTCGAAGACGAAGCGGTCTATGGCTTCGGTGGTGACGCCCGGCTCGACCATCGGCACCAGTTCGTCGAGGCAGCGTGCGGTGAGGTCGCAGGCCTTGCGCATGCCGGCAAAACCTTCTTCGCCATAAAGGCGGATCTGGCCGGTGTTTCTGAGGGGTGCCGTGGCGGCGTCGAGGTAAGTGACCATTTTGTCCGTTTGCAGGGTGAGTGGGCCAGAAATATGAGCCCCACGCGAAAATCTCCCCAGATTTGGCACCGGACGACGCAAGGTTCAAGGCCGAACTGCCGGCCATGGGCGTGCGCAGGCGATATTCGACTGCCCGGCGTGCCTGTCCGGCCCCGCGCGAGGCCATTCGGCAGCTTTCCTTTCTTCCATTCGTAGGGTAGGGCGGTCTTCTGATGGCATCCAGGCGCGCAAATCCATTCACGTCGTCGATCAGGGCAGCCTGCTCGGGCCTGATGGCGCTGCTTTTGCTTTCGCTGTTGTGCCTGGGCCAGTCGGAGGCCACAGCATCGGCGACCGCCGTATCGGGCGGCGCCGGTATCAGCGCCGCGCGGCAGGGCGACGTGGCCGCACTGCTGCGCGGCAAGACACACGCGCTTGAGATCCGGGCCGGACGGCCGGTCCCGGCCAAATTTGTCAGCGGCACTCCAGGCGCGCTTCCTCCAGCAGCCGCTTTCCTCCTGCTCGATCGGCTTCCGACGGTCCAGCCAGCTTTTGCCTCCGCGTTCGTGTCCCAGCCGCGGGCCAGCGCCAACCAGCCGCGTGCGCCGCCATCCGCGTAGGCCACCGGCGCTAGCCGCACCTCTCAACCCATTCATATCCTTATCCGCGTCGCATCCTGTGCGGCGGCCATCGGCCGTCGGCCGGCTGCATGCCGCGCCATTTCCGGAAGCACCCAGATGCAACGTATAAAAACTCTCAAAACGCTTACCCGTGCGGTCTCGGCCGCCTTGTTTCTCTCGGTGCAGGCGCTCATCTGCATCGGGACCGTCTATTGGGCGATCGCCGAAACGCTCGGCATGGCGGGAACGGCAGCGCTGGTCCTTGCCGCCCTCTTTGCCGTGTCGTCGGTCTACATCCTGATCTTGGCCGTGCGCATGGCCTACGATGCGGAGACCGATCCGGCGAACCAATGAGCCCTGCGGTTTGGCGCAGGCTTCTGTCCGGAAATGACCGCAGTGACGACACATTTTTGGGTGAGAAGCCGGGCAAAGCAACTTTCTACAACGAACGGCGTTGCTGTGGCGACGCCGGTTCGGGAGAGAACGAATGGACAGATTACAATTCGAGGTGCCGGTGCGCATCGCGCCCGCACCCGGCCTGCCGGTCGAGGAAATCTACAGTGTCGAACAAGCGCTCGACGTCCTGCACGGCTGGCCGGCGCGCCGGCAAGGCAAGGTCTACGAGGCTGCGTTCAACGCCTGTTTCGGCGCCACGGTCGACGTGGTCAAGACCGAGGACGCCTGCCGGGCGTTCATGGCGTTCTGCCGTGTCAGCGGCTTGCTGGCCAGGGACATGATGGTTCCCGGCAAGCGCGGCGGCGAGGCGAGGGGACTGCGGATCTAGGCTGGAGCGACTACGGCTCACTGCGCTTGCCTCGATCGCCCGCGAAGCCCGCCAGCGCAAATGACGCCTGAACCGCGCCGTTAAGGTTCCATTTCCAGTTTTGCAGCTAGGCCAGTGCCTGTAGTGCAGCGTCTGATTCGTTGCGTCAGTGTGATGGTCCAGAGATGTCGTCAGCAAATGTTCGAGCCTTTCCAATAGACCGTCAGGTCGTCCTGGTGCGCGAAATTGCCGCCAAGCTTGGCAATCTGCATGGCGACACCGCCACATCCTTCTGGAAGGCGACGGCGCGCGAACTCCTCGATCGGGCGATTGCGGCTGGCAACGACGCGGCTTCCGCTGCCAATGAGGTTCGCCGGTTTTTCGCGGCTGTGCAGAAAGAAATGGCTTAGGCCATCGCTAGCCGTTGAGGTGAGGCGGTCGCCCCACCTGTCCCTGCACTCGCTCGACAGGTGACGACGCAAGCGTTTGGCGCTGGATCTTACTGAGCATTTGACACCAGCCGCGGGCCGGTCTTGACATCGACGATCTCCGGCCTGGCTGTGTCGATTGCGCCGTCCCAGCCGCCGCCGAGCGCCTTGTTGAGCGCGATGTAGTCGGTGGCGATCGACACGCGGCTTTGCAAGAGATTGTCTTCGGCCGAATAGAGCGACCGCTGTGCGTCAAGCACGTCGAGGAGACTGGTCTCGCCGGACTTGTAGAGCGTGGCTTCGAGGCGCGCGGCGTCGCCGTAGGATTTCGCGGAAGAAGCAAGCCTGCCTTTCCTGATGCGCTCCTGCGACAGGGAAACGCTGGCGTTTTCCACGTCTTCCAGTGCCGTCAGCACCGATGCCCTGTAGGCGATGAAATACTGGTCGCGCTGGGCTTTCGCCACCTCGGCGGCAGCCTGCAGCTTGCCGGCATTGAACAGCGGCACGCTGAGCGTCGGCCCAAAAGACCAGCCGATGGTGGAATTCTTGCCGAGATCGCCAAGCTTGAAGGCCGAGGTGTCGATATTGCCGGTCAGGCTGACTGAGGGATAGCGCGCCGCCTCGGCCTGGCCGATCTTGGCGGTGTATTCGGCATATTGCCGCTCCGCCATGCGCACGTCCGGCCGCGCGAGCAGGATGTCGGCTGGAATGCCGGTGGGGATAGGCAGGCGCGGTGCCGGGATCGGCGCACCGCGCTTCAGCCGCTCGCCCAGGGCCGCCGGTGGGCGGCCGGTAAGCACCGAAAGCCGATGCACCGCTTCGGCATAGCTCGCCTCCAGCGTCGGGACATCGGCCTCGGTGCTGCTTGCCTGACCCATGGCCTTGGCGACATCGGCCGCAGTTGCCGAGCCCGCTTCGGCCATGGTGCGGGTCAGTGCGGCGGTCTGGCCTTGTGATGCGGCCGCGCGGCGGGCGAGTTGAGCCCGCGCCTGATAGCCGCGCGCCTGGATGTAGTTGGACGCGACATCGCCGATCAGGGTCAGCAGCGTCGAGCGCAATTCCTCCTCGGAAGCATCAAGCCCATAGCGGGCGGCCTCGACGCTCCTGCGGTTGGCGCCGAACAGGTCCAGTTCCCAGCTGGCGTCGAAACCGGACTGGAACTGGCTGTAGGCATCGCTCGCGGTCCCGCCCGATGTGGCCGCAGCCGTCTTGATGCGCGTCGCCGATCCGGAGCTGTCGGCGGACGGGAACAGGCTCGCAGCGATCTGGCGATAGCTGGCGCGCGCCTCACGGATCCTGGCCCTGGCGGTGGCGACGTCGAGATTGCCGGCAACAGCTTCTTCGACAAGCGCGTTCAATTCGGAGTCGCGCAGCCGCTGCCACCATTTCGACAGTTGCGCCGGCCTGGCGGGTGCGCCGCTCTTTTGGCTGCTCCATGCCGCCGGCATCGGCAGAAGCGGCTTTTGATAGTCCGGGCCGACGACGCAGCCGGCCAGTGCGGTCGCCGTCAGCACGACGACGCTCATTTGCCTCCAGGCCGGCTGTTTTGCCGGCGCCGAGCTTCGGCTCCGGCCCTTGCAGTCCTTACTCGTCATACTCTCATCCTCAACTCGGATTGGCTCCCGACCCGGCATTCGTCGATACGGCACCCCTCGGGGCATTCGTGAGACCGCCGTGGAGCGGTAACGAAGCCATGATTGGGCGTGCTGCCTTGATTGATCAGCTTGCAGTCTGGGCATCCGCCGCTTGCCGGTCGGTGTCGGATCGCTCCACCAGCAGTTTGCCGAGATGGTGGGCGAGGAAGCGCTGGATGTCGTCCATGAAGGTGTAGACCACAGGCACGTAGACGAGGCTGAGCACGGTCGAGGACAGCAGACCGCCGACCACGGCGATGGCCATCGGCGCGCGGGTCTCGGCATCGGCGCCGATGCCGAGCGCGATCGGCAGCATGCCGGCGCCCATGGCGATCGAGGTCATGACGATCGGGCGTGCGCGCTTGCGGGCGGCGTCGAGAAGCGCCTCGAAGCGCCTCAGGCCGCGCTCCTTTTCGGCCACCAGCGCATACTCGACGAGCAGGATCGAGTTCTTTGCCGCAATGCCCATCAGCATCAAAAGGCCGATCAGCGGCGTCACGCCCAGCGCCTTGCCGGTGATCAGCAGCAAGCCGAGCGCGCCGCCGACCGACAGCGGCAGTGCGACCAGAATGGTCACCGGCTGCACGAAGCTGCGGAACAGCAGAACCAGCGTCAGGTACATCAGCAGGATACCGGCGGCGATGGCCGTGGCAAAGCCGCTGAACAGCTCCTGCATGCGGGCGGCGTCGCCGCGCGCCAGCTCGTGCACGCCGGCCGGCAGCTTCTGCATTGCCGGCAAGGCGCGAATGGCCGTCGTCGCCTCGCCAAGGGTGAGGCCGGAAAGGTCAGCCTCGACGGTGGCGCTGCGGCTGCGGTCAACCCGCGTAATGCTGTTCGGACCGGCGTTGAAGCCGATGTCGGCAACGGCGCCAAGCGGCACCGTGCCCTTGCTGCCGGTCAGCGGCAGCACGGCGAGCTTCGCCGGATCGTCGATGGCGCCGTCCGGCAGCGTCACGACGATCGACACCTGGCGGTCGCCGAGGTTGAATTTCGCCAGGCTGGTGTCGGTATCGCCGATGGTGGCGATCTTGACCGTCGCGGCGATCTCGGTAGGCGTGATGCCGAGCTCGGCCGCCTTGGCGCTGTCGGGGCGCACGATCAGTTCCGGCTTGGTGGTGGCGGCGGTCGAGGTCGGGTTGATCAGTCCCGGGACCGATTTCATCTGGTCGATCAGCGCGTCGCTCGCCTTCTCGAGTGCTGTGCCATCGTCGCCAACCAGGGTGATCGACACTTTGGCACCGGAAAAGCCGTCGGCGCCGAACTGAATGCGAGCGCCCGCAATGTCGTTCAACCTGGGTGACGCCTCGGCCTCGAATTCCTGCTGGCTCACCGTGCGCTCGGTACGCGGCTTCAAATTGACGGTGACGGCGGCGGTGCGCACCTCGGCCGAGCTCGAGCTCTGGTTCGGCCCGCCGCCCGAGGCGGCGGCCGTGCCGATGGTGGCGAAGATGCTGTCGACGGCCGGGTCACCCCTGAGGCGCTTGGTGATGCTTTGCACCACAGCTGTCGTCTGCACGATCGTCGAGCCCGGCTGAAGTTCGACGGAGATCATCGAGCGGCCGCGATCGGTCGCTGCCATGAATTCGGTCGGCAATTTCGTCGCCAGCGCCATCGAGCCGGCGAAGAAGGCGATGCCGGCGAAGAGCGTGATCCAGCGGTGGTTCAGCGCCTTGCGCAGCAGCCAGAGATAGGACGGCACCCAGGCCGGCGTATCGCTCTCGCTGTGGCCTCCGGCGCGTACCAGATAGGCGCCCATCAACGGCGTCAGCATGCGCGCCACCAAAAGCGAAAACAGCACCGAGACACAGACGGCGACGGCGAACGAGAAGAAGAATTTTCCGGGAATGCCGGCCATGAAGGCGACCGGCAGGAACACGGCGACGATGGTCGCGGTGGTCGCCACGACGGCCAGCCCGATCTCGTCGGCGGCCTCGATCGCCGCCTCGTAGGCGCTGGCGCCGGTCTCACGCATATGGCGCACGATGTTTTCGATCTCGACGATGGCGTCGTCGACGAGGATGCCGACCACCAGCGACAGAGCGAGCAAGGTGATGTTGTTGAGCGAGATGTCGAATGCCGCCATCACCGCGAAGGTCGGGATCAGCGACAGCGGCATGGCGACCGCCGATACCAGCGTCGCCCTGATGTCGCGCAGGAACAGCCAGACGACGCCGACCGCAAGCAGGGCACCCATCCACAGCGCCTCGAGAGCCGCGTCGTAGCTCTCCTGCACGAAGCCGGACGAGGAGGTGACTTCGGTGAATTTCGCCGTCGTGGTCTTGGCCCCCACGTCGGCGATGACGGCGCGCGCGGCCTTGACGACGTCGATCTCGCTCGAGCCGACCGACCTGTAGACGTTGAAGGCGACGACTTCCTTCCCGTCGAGATAGGCCGCCTGGCGCGGCTTTTCCCAGCTGTCGACCACCGTGCCGAGATCGGAGAGCTTGACGTCACCGGCGCCGGACAGCGCGATGCGGGTGTCGGCCAGAGCCTCGACGCTCGCGGCACTGGCCAGCGTGCGCACGGACTGCTCCTGCCCGCCAATGGCAGTACGGCCGCCCGGCTGGTTGACGTTGTTGGAGGCGAGCGTCTGGCTGACGTCGCCGGCGCTGATGCCGAGCGCTGCCAGGCGGTCAGGATCGAGTTCGACACGGATCACCCTGTCGACACCGCCGGAACGGGTGATCTTGGAGACGCCATCGACGCCAAGCAGGGCCTTGGCGACGTCGTTGTCGATGTACCAGCTCAACGCATCGGGCGACATGGTCGGTGCCTCGACCACATAGGTCAGCACCGAATTGCCAGTGGCGTTGATCTTGGCCACCACCGGCGTCTGGGCCGCGGCCGGCAGGCTGGACTGCACCTCGGATACGGCGTTGCGAACATCGTTGGTGGCGGTCTCGGGATCGGTGCCGAGGGTGAACTCGACGGTGGTGACGGAAGAGCCCTCGCTAATCGACGTCGAGACGTCGTCGACGCCTTCAAGCGTCGCCACGGCGTTCTCGACCACCCGCGCGACCTGCACCTCCATCTCGCTTGGCGCGGCACCCGGCTGCGCAACCGTCACGGTGACCGTCGGCAGGTCGATGTCGGGCATGTTGTTGGTGCGCAGCTGCATGAAGCCGTAAAGGCCGGCGATCGTCAGCGACAGGAATAGTACGATGGTCGGAACCGGGTTGCGGATCGACCAGGAGGAAATGGCGTTCATTGGGCTGCCTCCGACGCAGGCGCGGCAGCGCCGGCATCCGCCTCGCTGGTGGCGACACGCACCAAATTGCCGTCGCTGAGGAAGCCGGCGCCGGCGATGACGACATGATCGCCTTCCGACAGGCCGCTTTCGACGGCGACCCGGCCGCCCTGGCGTGCGCCGGTTGAGACGGCCCGCGCGTTGGCTTTGCCTGCAGCGTCGACGACGAAGACCGCCGGCTTGCCGTCATGCCAGACGAGGGCTGCTTCGGCGACGCTCAGCTGTTGCGATGCGGCGGTGGCTATCGAGACGCGGGCGAACATGCCTGACTTCAGGCCGGAGCCTTCGCCCAGCGAGACATAGACGGTGGCAAGCCGCGTGGTCGAGTTGACCGTCTCGGCGATCGAGGAAACACTGCCGGAGAAGGTGCGACCGGAAGCGTCGACGACGCTCGCCGGCTGGCCGATCGAGATCGATGCCAGGTCTTTTTCCGGGACGAGCACGCCGACCTCCAGCCTGCCGTCGCGGATGATCTTCATCAGCTCGGTGCCGGCCTGGACGATCGAGCCGGCGACGGCGGGCTTGCTGGAGACGGTGCCGTCGAAGGAGGCGCGGATCGTGGTTCGGTCGAGTTCGGCCTGCAGTCGGTCTGCCGCGGCCTTCGCTTGCTCGACCTGAGCCTGGCCGGTCTTGACGGCCGTCGCCTTTTCTTCCGCCGTCTCGGCGCTCACTGCGTTGCTGGCGAGCAGCTTGTCGGCACGGGCGGCGGAGGAGATCGCCGAGTCCAGCGTTGCCTGGGCCTGCGTGACCGCGGCCTTCTGCTCGGCGAGCTGGGCCTTCAGCAGCGATGCGTCGAGCCGAGCGACGACATCGCCCGCCCGCACATGGTCGCCTTCGGCAACCAGAATGTCGGTCAGGCGCAGCCCGCTTTCTTCCGCGCCGATGGTTGCTTCCTGCCAGGCGGCGACCGTGCCGGTGGCGCTGACGGAAGATGTGACGGCTTCGGAATGGACTGTCTCGACGGAAACGGTCAGCGTGGCGGCCTGAACGGGCGCAGCCGTCGGCGCGGTTGGTTCGGCCGTGCCGCGGCCATAGGCCTTGAGCATGGCGACGACGCCGGCCGCGACCAGCACTGCTACCAGGAGGAGATGGCTCTTACGCAATTTTTTGGTCATGATTTCTGGTGCTCAAGCGTGCGGAAATCGGAAGCGACAAACGGTAGGCGGAAAAGCTCAGCCGGATCGCGCCCTGCAGCGTATCCGCCGGCAGGGCCAGCGGCGTGGCGCGGGTGGCATGGCCGGCAGGAAAGGACGGCGGCCCCATCGACGCGATCAGCCGCAGCATCATCAAGGCTTCCCACATTGTCGTGCTTCCGTTGTTCGATGGCGGCGAGGCGAACCGGCCTGCCGTTTTCCAGGAGAAAAGAGTCCGGCCGGCCCGAGAACGGGTGGGTCAGCGGGCCGGCCGGCGCAGTCGGTCAGAGTTGCTCACCATTCGGGGGTGGCGGGAGCTGTCTGTCATAGCCAGGCAGACCTCCGGGACCGGCTGCGTCGTCCGGCGGGCTGCCCCATGGACCGGGGGGTGGTCCGTGCGGCCGTTCCGCCGAAGCGAGGATTTCGAGTTGCTCCGGCGTCAGCTTGGCGCGCAGTGCGGCAATCGCCTCCTTCAGTCTGCCGGCAGCGACCGCTCGCTGCGTAACGTCGTCAGCCAGTTGCTCCTGAAAGGCGAAGGGATCGCGATCGCCATTGCCGGGGTTTTCGGCATTGGGGCTGCGCCCTCCGGTGCCACCTGGACCATGATCGGACTTCGGCGGCGCCAGCATCGCCTGCAGCGCGCTGGTGTAGTCGCGCCAGGCGTCGAGCTGCTCGGACCGCACGCCGACCTTGGTCTCAAGCGCCGAAAGCCGGGCAGCGAGCATGAATTCCGGCGGCGGTCCCATGCGTTGTGCGCCAAAATGCTGCGGGCCAAAACCTTCCGGTCCGAAACGTTGCGGTCCGTGACGCATCGGCCGGTGCGGCCAGGGCATAGGATCCTGGTTGCCGCCGTCGTCCTGCGCCACCACCGGGGGCTCGTCGCCTGAGGCCACGCCAGGGTTGGGCTGCGCGGCAAGCGCTGGGTGAATGACTGCCATAGAGAAGAGGCCGAGGGCAAAAAGTCTGCTGCGCATGACGTAAATCCTTTCCTGCATGCTTCGGATGGCTGGAGGATAGGAGGCGTTTTTTGCCGCTTTGCTTCGGCGCGTTGCCGAAGGTTTCCACAAAGAGGAGATTTGTTTCCGAATGTTTCTGTTGGCCCGCCGGAAACATTCGGTTGCAATTTTCCATGCCGCTTGTCGTCGGCTCTCCCTATAATTGGCAGCGAACAGGCAGACGGTAGAATGCAGGCACAATCCCATATCCTTGTCGTCGATGACGACCGTGAGATCAGGACGCTTCTTGGGCGCTATCTCGACGGCCAGGGTTTTCGCGTCTCGATGGCGGCGGACCGGCGCGAATGCGAGCAGAAGCTTGGCTCGGGCCAGTTCGACCTGATCGTGCTCGATGTGATGCTGCCCGACGGGTCGGGGCTCGATATCTGCCGCGCCTTGCGTGACCGCAAGCCGCATATTCCGGTGATCCTGCTGACGGCGCTGAAGGAGGATGTCGACCGCATCATCGGGCTGGAGCTTGGCGCCGACGACTATCTCGGCAAGCCGTTCAATCCGCGCGAGCTCACCGCCCGCATTCGCGCGGTGCTGCGCCGCTCGACGCCGGAGGCGGCGGCCCCGCCTCGTGTGCGCGTCTACCACTTCGCCGGCTATCGGCTGGAGCCCGACACCCGCAAGGTGACGGATGCCGAGGGTGAGCTCGTCGATCTCACCGGCGCCGAATTCGATTTGCTGCAGGTCTTCCTTGACCGTCCCGGCCGGCTCTTGTCGCGCGACCAACTGCTTGATCTGACGCAAGGCCGTGAGCGTGATCCACTTGACCGCTCCGTCGATGTGCTGATGAGCCGGCTGCGCCGCAAGTTCGGCGATCTGGGCGAAGGGCCTCTGTTCAAGACGGTGCGCAATGGCGGCTACCAGCTCACTGCGCGCGTCGAGACGGCGGAGGCCGAGGCATGAATTCGCTGCGTCGGCGCCTGATCATCCTGCTGCTTGTCTCGATCGTCGGCGTCGTCGGCCTCGCGACCATCGCCGCGATCAAATTGCTCGGCGGACCATCCCCCGAACTGACCATGGGGCCGGTTGCGCGACAGATCCAGCTCATGGTGCAACTCGTCCCGGGCCATGTGGCAGGCGCGGCCGACGCCCCGATCAATCTCAGCGATCATCCTGCAGACGGTGTCGAGGACCAGCGGCACAGCCATGTGCTCAACCATATCATGCACGAGATGGGCCTTGATCTTTCAGCCGTCGTCAGCCGCGCTGCCGACAAGCCCGGCATGGTTGCGTCCGTCGCACTGCCCGACAAGCGCTGGATGATTGTCGACGTCCCCGATTTCGGCCCGCCGAGAGACGTCTGGTTCGTGCTCGCGGGTTGGATCACGCTGATCGTGCTCGGCGCCACCGCCGTGTCGGTCTATTTCGCCGCGGTGCTCATCAGGCCGCTCGAAATGATCGAAGCCGCGGTCAGCAAGATCGGGTCGGACGGCGTCCTGGCGGCGCTGCCGGAAGATGGGTCGGCGGAAGTCAAGGCGACGGCGCGTGCCCTGAACCAGCTTTCTGCCAGGCTGAAGACGGCCATGGAAAGCCGTATGCGGCTGGTCGCCGCCGCCGGGCACGATCTCCGGACGCCGATGACGCGCATGCGGCTGCGCGCCGAATTCCTCGACGAGGATCGCGAAAAATGGCTTCACGATCTCGACGAACTCGACCGCATCGCCGACAGCGCCATCCGGCTGGTGCGCGAGGAGGTCGACCAGGATGCAGTCGAACCGATAGCCCTGGAAGGGCTGGTGCGCGATCTCGAAATCGAAATGACGTCACTCGGGCATGCGATATCGATCGGCCATCTGGACGAGGTCTCGGTGCGGGCCGGCGCGCTTGGCCTGCGCCGCGCCTTGCGCAACCTGATCGTCAACGCCGCCACGCACGGCAAGGGTTGCAGTCTGTCGCTGTCGGCCACGAACGGTCAGGCCGTCCTTACCATTGACGACCGTGGTCCCGGCATTCCGCCGGAACTGCTGAACAAGGCGTTCGAGCCGTTCTTTCGCGTCGATCCGGGCCGCCGGCAGTCGGTTCCCGGCGCCGGCCTCGGGCTTGCCATCGCCAGAGAAATCATCGAGCGCTATGGCGGAACCATCACATTGCAAAACCGCCCCGGCGGCGGGCTTTCGCAGAAGGTGGTTTTCGACGCCGCGTCGTGACTGATCGCCAAGCACCGGTGTCGCCAGCCGGCGGGCCTTTCGGCAATGCTGTGCCAGCCCGGTCCGAATCGGCTATGCCTGCCGCATGCAGGAGACATCTCTTTACATCCCGGTGAAGCGGTTTCTCGAGAGCCTCGAATTCACCGTCAAAGGCGAAGTCGGCGGCTGCGATATTGTCGGATTGCGCGACGGCGAACCGCCAGTGCTGGTCATCTGCGAACTCAAACTGCAGTTCAACCTCGAACTGGTTCTGCAGGGCGTCGATCGCGCGGCGGCCTGCGACGAGGTCTGGCTGGCGGCGCGCATGTCGGGCAAGGGCCGTGAGCATGATCGCCGTTTTCGCGCGCTGTGCCGGCGGCTCGGCTTCGGGCTGCTGGCCGTCAGCGACACCGGCCATGTCGAATTGTTGCTCAGCCCGGCCGCTCTGCCGCCACGGCGCGACCCCAAGCGTCGCTCGCGGCTGATGAACGAGCACCAGCGCCGGCGCGGCGATCCGGTGGTCGGCGGCGGTTCGCGAGCACCGATCATGACCGCCTACCGCCAGGATGCGCTGGCCTGCGCCGCCGCGATGGCGGACGGCCCGAAGCGCCCGCGCGACCTGAAAACCATTTCGCCTCGCGCCGCCAGCATCCTGCTCGACAATGTCTATGGATGGTTCGCCAGGGCCGAGCGCGGGGTCTATGCGCTCACCGAAGGCGGCCGCGCCGCCTTGCTGCGCTGGCCGCAGGCGGTAAATGACCAGGGATGATGCCAGGGATGATGATTGACTGGCTGTGGCTTTGAGCTTCGACGGCAACAAGCAAGTTTTTGCCTGGATGTGAGCTCCATCACATATCCCGGGCAGCGGATGCGAAATAGTGGTCTTTCTGCGATGATCGACTTGGGAGCCGGATTCATCCATCTGGACTGGCTGAACCTGGGGTTCTCGGCTCATTGCAACTGGCGTTTAGTTGACCGCCACGCGCTCCGGACTTAATGGTACACCCTGATCGTGATGTCGGTTTCCAAAACTGGAGGCGACTATGCGGGTAAGCATTTCGATCTTCGCTCTGGCAACTGTACTGGTGTCTTCGAATTCGTTTGCGGGCCAGGTCCAATCGTCAGAGGATATCATCAAGTTTTTCGCCAATGCATCCGATCTGGGTCCATTGCGTGGAATATGTTTGGGCACTGAAGATGAGTGCAAGAGCAAGGCCGATACGTCGATGCCAACCGGACTCGACATGTCGATCAATTTCAACCTCAATTCTTCTGAACTAATGCCGGAGGCGCAAGCCAAACTCAGCGAATTTGCCAAGGCGTTGAAAGACAATCGCCTGAAGGCACAAACCTTCGTCGTTGAGGGCCACACCGACGCCTCGGGCTCGCCGACCTACAATCAAGCACTTTCGGAGCGGCGGGCGCAATCGGTGACGGCATTCCTCTTGTCGAGTGGAATTGAACCCTCACGAGTCAGAGCGATTGGCCTCGGCGCTACCCATCCACGGGTCCCCGATCCCTATGACCCGGTCAACCGACGGGTCGAGATGCGGATAAACCCGCAATAGTTTTGCAACCGACAGGGCTGCATCTTATCGAAAGCCCCCGTCGCGCTACGTCATGTCGGCCGTTGGATATCGCCAGCGATTGTGGGCTGGTGCTAAAACACACCGCCAATCCCAACTCCGCCACTGATGTCGGGAGGAGGAGCTGCGGGGCGCGAAGATTGCAATTTCGGGGGGGCAGTTCTCCGGCTCGTCGCGTCTTTGCGCGCCGGAGCCGCATCTACCGAAACCCTCGCCGGCTTGGTCCTCTGCACGACGACGGGATCCTTGCAGACTCGGCCGGAGTGCAAAAACAGGTCGCTCAGGAGTTCGACGCTCGGTTCGGTCGTCGACGCTGTTCGCCTCGTATTCCTGTAGTAGTTGGTGAGAGCGCGGATGGAGCCCTTGCCCCAACTTCCGTCGACCGTCGTCCGATAGCAGCCCAGGCGGCGCAATTCCGTCTGTATGCTGCGTGCGAGATCAGTCGCTTTTTCGGGATCCGTTTCGCCGGTCGACGTACCGACGATCAGTGCTTCAAGGCCGGAGACGACGCTCTGCCGGGCCCCCTCAAGGCTGGCCACCTGCGTGCCGCTCGGCTTGGCTGAGACGCCCGCTGGCGGCGACATCTCGACCGATCGCAATGTCTGCCCGACGATAAGCACCGCTGTCTGCAGGTCGTTGGAAGCAAGCTCGACCTGCAGCTTTTCCTTGGCGACGGGATCCGACAGAATGCGTGACAGGCTGGCGCTCAGCTGAGCCGGATCGAGCTCTTGCTGCTCCGTGAAATAAAACTGCTCGCGAAGGTTCGACTGATCCCATGGGACCTGATGACCAAGAGTGAGTGCTTCGGTCTCGTTGCGGACGCGGATCATCATGTCGGAAATGCTGAGCCCAGGGATCTCGACGTTCTTCAGCAGAGCCGTGGTGAAGGGGCTGTTGGCCCCCGATCCGTCGACCGTGGTGTTGCCGGGCTGGGTCGCAAAGGCAATAAACGTATTTTCGCCCACCTCGACCTGCGCGAGGCCATCCATAACGCTGGCGCCTTTGCCCATAGGGTTGTTTCGGCAGGCGTCAAGAAAAACGAAGGTCTGCCGTTCTCGGCTGGCAAACCTTGAGATCACATCGTTGAGCCTGACTGCGCGCGCAGTCAATTCCCCCAGGTTCTTGGCATCGGGTGTATCGATCGGCAGCAGGTAGTTCTCACCTTGAAGCTGCACGCCGTGGCCGGCATAGAAGATGAGCACCGCACTGGCGGCGGCAAGCTTGCCGTCGGCTTCCTGAAAAAGCCTGGCAAACCCGTCAGACGAAAGATCGGTTCCGATCAGTACATCGAACTTCAGCCTTTTCAGGCTTTCGGAAAGTCTTCTGGCGTCGTTTACAGCATTGGTCAGACGTTGAAGATGAGCGCTCTGGTACTCGGAATTACCGATGATGATGGCGAGCCGCTTGCCTGGCTGCGGCGACTGTTCTCCCTCGACCGCCGCTTGAACGCAGATCGGTCCGAAAAACGAAACCAGCAGAACTGCCGCGATGCGCAGGTAGTGACTATAGGTCATGTCACGAGCCCGTTTCAGCGTGCGACAATCTTCGAGTCGCCGAAGTGTCCGCCGACTGACGCCATCCCTCTCGGGCGCCGGAACCCGCGCCTCCGAAGACAAGGAATTTTACACCAGAAGACATGTCAAAGCCAGAAACCATCTCGAGAGGGGGACGGACGCGACCTGCCTTGGATCTGGCCGTGCCCATTTTCTCGGGGCGCGCGCCATCGAACTCAGCCGGACGGTGGTTCCACGGCCATTTCGGCACGCCGCAACCCAGCGATGCAGACGAAACCATATCCTCACTGGACATAAGATGTTATGCTCCTTGCCAACTATGGAGCAACTGTTGCTCTCACATCTACCGCAGTCAGTGAGATGCTTCATAGTTCATCTGCACTCCGCATGCCTTGATGTTCAAGTCTGATATCGCAGTAGGCAGGGAACGGGACAATGAATGCAAAGAGTTGGCCTTTGCGACTGTGCACCAGCGTGTTCTCGATCGGCGCTGCATTGGTCTTCGTGCCTTCGAAGGCCAATGCTTGCGTCTCCGAGGGCCTAGATACCAGCTGTTATCTTGGCGGGGTGGCCAACGGCGCGATCGTCGACACGTCTCTGGATGCGCTTCACAATATCGTTGACGAGATCGTCGAGGGAGATGTCAGCCCGGCAAAAGCGGCTCCGCCGGCTCAGTCTTCACCATTCGGCGTTTTCGCTTCGGGCCAGCTTGCCCACACCGAGCATGACGGCTTCACCGTTTCGAGCGATTTTGGCGCCTTTGTTGGGCGGAGCTTCGACGTCGACGAATTCTCCGCTGCCGTCAGCGTTGACTTCAATGCGGCAAAGCATTTCGGTTTCGACCATGAGCACGGATTGAACCTGGGCCTGTTCGGCGGTTATGCTTCGGCTGACGTCAGTGTAGATGTTTCCGGTGTCGGTGACGCGACCAACAAAAGCGGCATGTTCGGCGGCTATGGGCTCTATCGTCACGGCACGAGCTATGCGCTCGTCGCCGCCTCGGCCTTCCTGGGCAACACGGACGTCAGTCGCAATGACGGCAGCTACGACACGCAAGGCTATGCCGTAACAGGTTCGATCGGCCGCATCTTCAACTTGACCGATCGGGTGCGCTTCGACCTGCGTGGTGGATTGCTGGGCGTTACCTTTACCGGTGACGCATACACGAGCGACTTCGGCACTGAGTACGGAAAGAGCCGACTGTCGTTTGGCGCGGTCAAGTTCGAGCCTGGAATTTACGCCGATTTTCAGCTCGGAAACGGCATGGTCATCAGCCCCTATGCGCGAGCGGATCTGCAGCAGCGCTTCGGCTATTCCAACACCGCAAGCGTTGACGGTGTGGAGAGTGAGTTCGACGACGCGGACTTCTCCGTGGCGCTATCCTCCGGCTTCAATCTGAAAATGACACAATCGACCACGCTCAGCAGTGAAATCCGCGGCAAGTGGTCAGAAGACAGTTCAACCATCAGTGGCAAACTGGGCCTCAAGATCGCCTTCTGACTTGACCACCGCGTCAGCGCTTCCAGAAATCGCGGTGCGGGGCGAGGAGCTCGTCCTCGATCTCGGGGACGGGGCCAACGACCTCGATCTGTTTCTGGCCGGAGCCGAGCACGGTGCGCGAGGAGAGGCTCATCGTCGGATTCTCCGCGTGATCCCCGGTGAGTTCCAGGAGCTTCGCCTCCTCGAAACCATAGACCAAGCGGCCGATATTCGCCCAGTAGAGCGTCCCGGTGCACATGGCACAGGGCTCGCCGGTCGAGACCAACGTGCAGGTCCACAGGAAATCCGCCGGGTAGGCCGCCGCGGCGCGGCGGGCGAGCTCGGTCTCGGCATGGCGCACCGTGTCGAGATTGCCTTGGCGCATGAGGATACGGTCGTCGGGTCCGACCAGAACGGCGCCGAAGGGATGATGCCCATGCATCGCCGCCTCGCGCGCGACGGCGTCGGCGGATCGGAGATGGGCGAGCATCTGATCGCGGGTCATGGGAAAATCCTACTCCAGCGATTGAACTGCTCGCATCCGAAATCTTCCCTCATGAGGGAAATCAGGCCGGCTGAAATTTCCCGATAGCGTCTTTGCGCATCCTCAACACCAGCAGGCGCGTAGCTGCGAACGGTGCCATGACGAGAAACGCCATCGTGATGCTGGCGAAGAGCGACAACAGACAGATGTCATTTTGGACGTAGCAAACAGATTCCATGACGTACCCCTTTCCACCATTATCCTGGTGGCCTCCTCACGCCGTGGGGCAGAGCATGATCCTGCTCTTTTCCAAAAGCAAGCGATTGCTAATATAGTCTGCCGCCGGCTTGGACTCATCGAGGGGATAGGAAGGAAACGGGTTTCGGCGACCGCAATTCCTGGGCCATTTTTGCTGCCTGGAAGATCGTCATCAAAACCAGGATCGGCTCACCCTCGGTCGGGTTGATCGTCAGCACCACACGGCCGATCTCGTCGCTCATTCCGCAAGTCCAGTCTTTGACTGCGATCACTTTTTTCCCGGCCATATGCCCCCTTCTCCCCAGGGACAGAGTGCTTCCATTCAACGATTGAGTCCATACGGCAGACGCCGCTGAACCGGCGGTGATCATGATCCGGGCCAGCAAGCGGCAGTCCAGGACCAAGGGTGATTGGCTGCTTTGGCTCATCCGCAGAACCGCTTGCGCACCTAAGCTGCTTGCGTCAGGCTGCCTGGATGAAACAAATGTCCTCACCCTTGGCTCTCGCCCTTTTCGTCTCCGCGTGCGTGCTGGCGCAGGCGACACCCTCGTTGGCCAAGGACAAGACGATCACAGGCAAAATTCGCGACTTCGAATGTGGCGACAACTGCTATCTGACTATCGTCGACAGCAAGAAGGCCGAGCAGGTCGGCCTGTGTGTCGCGCCGCAATGCAGGACCTGGAACGAGCAGGTGGCGATGCCGCGCCGCTACAAGGGAAAGCGGGTCACTGTCACCGTCGGGAAAGCACAGCAATTCGACGACAGCGGCAATGTCATGGGGGAAATGATGTCTTTCAAGAAAATCGAATTTCTTGATTGAGCGCAGTCTATCGCCGAGCGCGACAACGTCGGCGATGTGGCCGTGCGACGGATTCAGTGATTTTTCTGGTACGCCCAAGGGGAATCGAACCCCTGTTACCGCCGTGAAAGGGCGGTGTCCTAACCGCTA
This sequence comes from Mesorhizobium sp. P2_E10, assembly GCF_056404235.1. Lineage (NCBI taxonomy): Bacteria > Pseudomonadati > Pseudomonadota > Alphaproteobacteria > Hyphomicrobiales > Phyllobacteriaceae > Mesorhizobium > Mesorhizobium sp. P2_E10. Next base: position 121,848 of record NZ_JBFUEK010000008.1, on the reverse strand, counting down.
GACGATGGGCGCGCTCAGACGAAGCGGCTTATAATTGCGTTGTTGGCAACCGGCAACCCATCAGCCCCAACATCCGGCAACTTTTTTCAGAAAGGGGCAAGAACCGCACTTCAGTGAGCCGGGCACGGGCTTCTGGCCTCTCGTAGTCGCACATCTCTGGAGATCAGCTGAACGCCCCCTCGCATTCGTCATTCTGGGGCGGAGCAAGGAGCGAAGCGACGCGGCGCAGACCCCGGAATCCATGCCGTGACTTCGAGGCGTTGCAACGGTGCAGAATTCTGTTCCGTTGCGCTCTCCGGCTGAGGTTCCGGCATGGATCCTTGGGTCTGCGCTCCGCTTCGCGTCGCTACGCCCAAGGATGACGAAGTCGGGGAGGCCTCGGCTTATGTCGAGGAAACTAGCCGTCGCTACTAGCTGCGCCGGCGGCAGCGCCAGTTCCAGTCGCGCTCGGGGCCGACATCGACGTGGACGGATTCGGTGTGGCAGTAGGTGCCGACGCCGCCGCGGCCGGGCATGGTGCGCAGATAACTCGCCAGTTCCCACTTCGAGACGCCGGGAACCTGGATGTCGGCTGCGGCGCAATACATGTGCAGCGAATTCTTGGCACCATTGGCGCGGCGGTTGCGGGCCGGATCGCGATAGCCTGATGTCACGATCATCTTGCGGCCGTAATGGCCTTCGATGGTCTTCAGCACGCGCACCAGCGATGGCTTCAGGCAGGCGACGTCGACGCTCTCGTTCTGCTTCAGGAGGCCGTTGGGTGCCAGCCGCGCGAGGCCGGCGGCGGATGCCACCTGATAGGCGCCGCCCGAGCCTTCATCCTCGTTCAGGTCGACGTCACTCTCGTCGTCGAGGCCGGATTTGCGCTTGATTTCGAACAAGGCCGTCTGGCGCACGCCGGGCAAGGCATCGCTACCGGTGATGTGGCCGGTCTCGTCACCGATCGACGCCAGTTGCACCGGCTTGTCGGCCGAACTGGCGGAGGCCAGCGTGATGATCGGCTTTGCCGGCGCCGCGTTGGCTTGAGCAACCACAGCGGGCTGCTCGCCGGAGCGCGTGTTGACCAGCGGCGAGGGCGCCGCCGAGGCAGGCGTGGTGCTGAACAGCGAGGCGAGGAAGCCTTTCTTCGGCGCATTGATCTGCGCCTGTGGCGGCTCGCCAGCGGTCACATAGACAGGGTTGTTCATCGCCGGGGCGGCGTTGGCCTCCGACTTTGGCGCAATGGCGCTGGCATTGGCGGCAGCGATCTTCTGCGCCACCGCGTCGGTCTCTTCAGCGGTCTGCGCCGGCTGCACCAGCGACTGCGGCGTTTGGCCGGCGATGGTGTCGGCACCGGCAGGCACGTTGATGGGGAAGGCCGCTCCCGGCTTGGTCACCGGCACATAGGCGACCTTTTCAGGCAAAGGAGTGTCTCCCTCGCTCATCACGGTCGATGCCGCCTCCGACGAGGCTGACGTCACCTGCACGGACGAATCAGTTGCTATTGCCGGCGCCGCGGTGGAGGCCGCTTTCATATCAGCCGAGGTGGCGTTGTAGCCGGGCATGCCAACAGACATTGTGGGATCGCCGGCAGAGGTGCAGGAGGCCAGGAGCACGGAGAAAAGCGCTGCCGCAATGCTGCGGCTTTCCCTTCGTGCGAGACGCCAACCTGCTGATTTCAAAACTAAATTCCCCCTCGGTGTCCGGCCGGTAGGTTGTTGGCCCGGCGTCTAGACGCCTCGTCCCAATAACCCATGTTCCCAAACCGGAAACGAGACCTGTGTCAAATCTGCATGCCTTCAACTTATTCGGTGGCTAGAGGCGAATTGAGGCCGCTTGATGGTTGACGCCACCATTTCGCCCTCTTTTACCGGCCCGTCAACTCACCAGACGTTACAGTCCGTTACACACGCACCTTGACGTAGGTTCCCGGCGCATCGCCCAAGGTTTTCATATGCTTGCCGGGTTTGCGGGCAGGCACGCGTGTGTCGTCCTGGGTCTCGATCCAGTGCTGCCAGTGCGTCCACCAGGAGCCGGGATGCTCCACCGCGTTGGCAAACCACTGGGCAAAATCGCCCACCGGTTTGCCGCCGGTCCAGTACTGGTATTTCTTGGCTGCCGGCGGGTTGACGACGCCGGCAATATGGCCCGAACCGGCCATCACATATTCGACGTCGCCGCCGAAATATTGCGAACCGAGAAACACTGAAAGCGCCGGCGCGATGTGATCTTCCTTTGATGCCAGATTGTAGACCGGGATGGTGACGTCGGCGAGCGAGACAACACGGCCTGCCAGTTCCATCACGCCGCGCGTCAGATTGTTCTCGAGATAGCAGTTGCGCAGGTAGAAGGAATGGTTGGCCGCCGCCATGCGGGTGGAATCGGCGTTCCAGTAGAGCAGGTCGAAGGGCAGGGGATCCTTGCCGCGCATGTAGTTGTTGATGACATAGGGCCAGATCAGGTCGCCCGAGCGCAGCATGTTGAAGGCGGTCGCCATCTTCGTGCCGTCGAGATAACCCTTTTCGTTCATCGATTTCTCGACAGCCGCCACCTGGTCCTCGTCGACGAACACTTTCAGGTCGCCGGCATGGGTGAAGTCGACCTGCGTGGTGAAGAAGGTCGCCGACTTGATGCGGTTGTCGCCTTCCTGCGCCAGCAGGGCCAATGCTGCCGCGAGCAGCGTGCCGCCGACACAATAGCCGATGGCGTTGACATCCTTCTCGCCGGTGGCCTTTTCGACCATATCGAGGCCGTATTGCAGGCCCTCGCGAATGTAGGCCTCCCAGCCTTTGGCGCCGTGGCGCTCGTCGGGATTGATCCAGGAAATGACGAAGACGGTGTGGCCCTGCTCGATTGCCCAGCGAATGAAGGATTTCTGCGGGTTGAGATCGAGGATGTAGTATTTGTTGATCCAGGGCGGGCAGATCAGCAGCGGACGCTTGAGCACGGTTTCGGTCGAGGGATCGTACTGGATGATCTCGGCGACATCGCTGCGGCCGACCACCTTGCCGGGTGACGTCGCGACGTTCTTGCCGATCTCGAAGGGCGAGTAGTCGGCCTGCCGCAGCTTCAGGTCACCCTTGCCGGCGGCGATGTCCTCGGCCAGCATCTTCATGCCGCGCACCAGGTTTTCGCCGTTCGAGGCGACCGTTTCGCGAAACAACTCCGGATTGGTCAGGATGAAGTTCGACGGCGAGATGGCGTTGGACACCTGCTTGACGTAGAAGCTGGCCTTGTGGCGGGTGTGCTCGTCGAGGCCTTCTGCGTGCTCGACCAGTTCGGCTGCCCAGCGCGAGGTGACGAGATAGGCCTGCTTGAGGAAATCGAAGAAAGCGTTGCGGCCCCATTCCGGGTCCTGGAAGCGCTTGTCGCCGCGTTCGGGCTTGACCGCATCGTCAGGGCCTTCGGTGCCCGGATTGATGCGCTGGATGGCGTTTCCCCAGACGGTCATGTAGCCGCCGAACAGCCGCGTTTGTGCTTCCAGCGCGCGCTGCGGATCGGCAAGCCAGTATTCGCTGAGCTTGGAGAAGGTTTTGACCATGTCGACGACGGGTTCGGCGACGTGGTCGCGCACCTCACCCTTTTCGCGCGGCTCGGCCCAGGCGGAGGCTGCCTTGCCGGCCTGTTCGATCATGCGCGCCATGTTCAGGGCGAAGCGTTCCGGGTCCTTCACCAGATATTGCTCGACGGTCGAGGGTCCGCCATCTTCCGCTTTGCCCGAATCGGGTGTTTTGGACATGGTTCGCGGGGTTCCTCCCGGGGCGTTTTCTTGACATATTAACATGGGACATCTGACCGGGTCCAACACGCTCTACCCCGGCTGCCAGGAAAACAATATGACGATTAATATTGGCGAGACTGTTTTTTCGGGGACCGGTCGTTTTTGCCGCATCGCTGCCGCGGTGATCATGGTGACCACAGGCGGGGCCTTGCTGGCCGCCGGTGGCTGCGCCAGCAGCGACACAGGCAGCGCGACAACGGTCGCCGGCGTTGACGGCCCGAAGGACACCGGCTCCTATCCCAATTTGAACATCCCGCCGCAGGTGGCGGCGCAGCAACTCACCCCTGAAGAGCGCAACGCCAAGCTCGCCCAACTGAAGGCCAGCCAGCAGGCGCAACTGGGCAAGGGCGGCAAGGTCCAGGGCACGAGCCCAGCGGCTCTGAACACGCTGGCGAAGAATCACGGCGACGAAACGCTGAAGCAGATCGAAGCCAAATGCGACCCCGCCCTCGACCCTACCTGCAAATAGGGTTATATCGCGCGCCGAAACCACCTTTTGCCCCGTTAATCGTCTGGAACTGACATGGAAGAATTTCACAAGGTCCGCCGGCTTCCGCCCTACGTCTTCGAGCAGGTCAACCGGCTGAAGGCCAGCGCCCGTTCGCGCGGCGCCGACATCATCGATCTTGGCATGGGCAATCCGGACCTGCCGACGCCGAAGGCCATCGTCGACAAATTGTGCGAGGTCGTGCGCGATCCGCGCACCCACCGCTATTCGTCGTCGCGCGGCATTCCGGGCCTGCGCCGCGCCCAGGCCAATTACTATGCCCGCCGCTTCGGCGTGAAGCTGAACCCCGACACGCAAGTGGTGGCGACGCTGGGCTCGAAGGAAGGCTTTGCCAACATGGCGCAGGCGATCACCGCGCCCGGCGACGTGATCCTGTGCCCCAACCCGACCTATCCGATCCACGCCTTCGGCTTCATCATGTCGGGCGGCGTCATCCGCTCGCTGCAGGTCGAACCGGATGACGGTTTCATTCCGGCGCTGGAACGCGGCATTCGCCATTCGATCCCCAAGCCTTTGGCGCTGATCCTCAACTATCCGTCGAACCCGACGGCGCTGGTCGCCTCGCTCGATTTCTACAAGGACGTGGTTGCCTTCGCCAAGAAGAACGACATCATCATCCTGTCGGACCTTGCCTATTCGGAGATCTATTTCGACGGCAATCCGCCGCCCTCGGTGCTGCAGGTGCCGGGCGCCATCGACGTCTGCGTCGAGTTCACCTCGATGTCGAAGACTTTTTCCATGCCCGGCTGGCGCATGGGCTTTGCCGTTGGCAATGAGCGGCTGATCTCGGCACTGACGCGGGTCAAATCCTATCTTGACTACGGCGCCTTCACGCCGATCCAGGTGGCGGCCGCGCACGCGCTCAATGGCGATGGCGCCGATATCGCCGAGGTGCGCGACATCTATCACAAGCGCCGCGACGTGATGGTCGATGCCTTTGGCCGCGCCGGCTGGACCATTCCGGCACCGGCGGCGTCAATGTTTGCCTGGGCGCCGATCCCGGAGCCGTTCAAGCATCTCGGTTCGCTGGAGTTCTCCAAGCTTCTGATCGAGCACGCCGACGTGGCGGTGGCGCCGGGCGTGGGCTTCGGCGAGCATGGCGACGACCATGTGCGCATCGCGCTGGTCGAGAACGAGCACCGGATCCGGCAGGCGGCGCGCAACATCAAGCGCTTCCTGGCGTCCAGCGCCAAGCAGCCCAACAATGTTGTGCCGCTCGCCGCGCATCGTTGAGTTGGCTGATATCACATCGACAGAATTTTTGAGGGGCGTCGCCGGACATGGCTGAAGCGTTGCGTGTTGGAATTGCCGGTCTCGGCACCGTTGGCGCCTCGGTGGCGCGCGTGCTGCGCGACAAGGCGGCGGAGTTGACGCGCCAGTGCGGACGCGACGTCATTGTAACCGCAGTGTCGGCCCGCGACCCCAAGCGCGACCGCGGCATCGATCTCAGCATGGCCAAGTGGTTCGACGATCCGGTCAAGATGGCGCAGACCGCCGATATCGACGTCTTTGTCGAACTGATCGGTGGCGACGAGGGGCCGGCGCGGTCGGCGGTCAAGGCAGCGCTTGAAGCCGGCCGCCATGTCGTCACCGCCAACAAGGCGCTGCTGGCCAAGCATGGCGTGGCACTTGCCGAGATCGCCGAGAAGAAGGGCGTGCTGCTCAACTACGAAGCGGCGGTTGCCGGCGGCATTCCGGTCATCAAGACGATGCGCGAGGCGATGGCCGGCAATTCGGTGACCCGCGTCTTCGGCATTCTCAACGGCACCTGCAACTACATCCTGACCCGCATGGAGGCCGAAGGCATCTCGTTCGACGCCTGCCTGAAGGACGCGCAGCGGCTGGGTTATGCGGAAGCCGATCCGACCTTCGACATCGAGGGCCACGACACCGCGCACAAGCTGTCGATCCTGACCAGCCTGGCCTTCGGCACCAGGATCGCCGCCAATGACATCTACATGGAAGGCATCTCCAACATCAGCCAGGCCGACATCCGTGCCGCCGCCGATCTCGGCTACCGGATCAAGTTGTTGGGCGTCGCCCAGCGCACCGAAAGCGGCATCGAACAGCGTGTGCACCCGACCATGGTGCCGACGGCTTCAGTGATCGCGCAGGTGCATGGCGTCACCAATGCGGTGGCCATCGAAACCGACATTTTGGGCGAGCTGCTGCTCTCGGGTCCCGGCGCCGGCGGCAATGCCACCGCGTCGGCGGTGGTCGGCGACATCGCCGATATCGCCAAGAGCCGGCCGGGCTTCCAGCACGGTCCGGTCTTCGGCCTGCCTGCAAAGGAACTGAAGCCCTACAAGAAAGCGCAGATGCGCAGCCATGCCGGCGGCTATTTCATCCGGCTGACCGTGCATGACCGCATCGGCGTTTTTGCCGCGATCGCCAAGCGCATGGCCGACAATGACATTTCGCTGGAATCGATCGTGCAGCATGCGGTCAGCGGCGAGACGGATGCGCAAAAGACGGTGATCCTGGTTACCCACGAGACCACTGAGGCTGCGGTGCGCAAGGCTGTCGACGGCATCACCAAGGATGGTCATCTGACCGACAAGCCGCAGGTCATCCGCATCGAGCGGGCTGGGTAAAACCAGTCATCTCTCCCTTTTAATCGATTGATATTGCAGCGCTTTCAAAAAACGCCTTGCGCAAGTCTTGCTGTTGTCATGGAGCTTTGACACAAGAAGCGCGCCTCTGGCGGGAGGCGGTGTGCCAACCAGGATCTTCCCCCGATGAATGTGGCCCAGAACATTGTCGCCGGTCTTGACCGGATCCTCACCATGGAACTGGTGCGGGTCACCGAGCGGGCCGCGGTCGCGGCCGCCAGATTGCGTGGACGGGGCGACGAGAAGGCCGCCGACCAGGCCGCCGTCGATGCCATGCGCCAGGAGCTCAACCGCCTCGCCATCAAGGGCACGGTGGTGATCGGCGAGGGCGAGCGCGACGAAGCGCCGATGCTCTATATCGGCGAAGAGGTCGGCAGCGGCATCGGTCCGTCGGTCGATATCGCGCTCGATCCGCTCGAAGGCACGACGATCTGCGCCAAGAACCTGCCCAATGCGCTGGCCGTCATCGCCATTGCCGAGAAGGGCAGCCTGCTGTTTGCGCCCGACGTCTATATGGAAAAGATCGCCATCGGTCCGGGCTATGCCGATGGCGTCATCGACATCGACGCCTCGCCGACTGAGAACATCGCCAACCTGGCCAAGGCCAAGGGCGTTGCGGTCTCTGAGATCACCGCCTGCATCCTCGACCGGCCGCGCCACGGCAGGCTGATCGAAGCGGTGCGGGCGACGGGTGCAGCGATCCGGCTGATCGGCGACGGCGATGTCGCCGGCGTCATCCACACCACCGATCCCGAGGAGACCGGCATCGATATCTATCTCGGCACTGGCGGCGCACCGGAAGGCGTGCTGGCGGCAGCAGCCTTGCGCTGCACCGGCGGCCAGATGCAGGGCCGCCTGATCCTCGACACGCCGGAGAAGCTGGCGCGCGCGGCAAAGATGGGCATCACCGATCCGAAGCGGGTCTACCGGGCCCAAGACATGGCGCGCGGCGACGTGCTGTTTGCGGCGACCGGGGTCACCGACGGCAATCTGCTCAACGGCGTCAGGTTCGGCCGCGATACCATCACCACCCACACCATCGTGCTGCGCTCGTCATCGCGCACCGTGCGCGAGATCAAGGCGCGCCACCAGGATCTGGATAAGTTCTAGCCGCTCCCAGCAAGCTGTTGGTTCTTGCGCAGCAACAGTGCAGTTGCTAGCCCTGTGCATCCGGCCGCAAGGACATGAAGATGAAATCGTTCGACTGGCACGCGGCTGCGATTTCGCGCACGACCGCCATCACAAAATCCTATCGCAACACCCAGAACGTGCGGCGCTTTTTCATCAAGGAGTGCGGCGATGCGTTCAAATTCGATCGACCTTTCATGGCCCGGCTCAAGAACAGCGCGGAAAAGACGATGGGCGAAGCAGCCGACGAATGGTTGCGGCGCGAAGCTGAAAAGCGGAAAGCGTAGTTTTTCTTGAAATCTTCTGAGAAGGCGCATCACCGCGAACCGCTTGGCTTTGCCTGGGTCAGGACATTGCTTGTGCATGTCGTTGTCCCCAAAACCGCTGCACGCTTTTGGGCGACATGCACTATCCTGCGGCCACACACGGGCTGGCAGATCGCATGACCGGCGAAAAACGCCTCTTCCTCAATGTCAGGCAGTCCGCGTCAGGTGTTTCCTGGGAACACCGGTTGACCGAACGGCAGGACATGGCAGCGCTGGCCATCGCGCAAGGCCATGGCGTGCCCGACATCGTCGCGCGCGTGCTCGCCGGGCGCGGCGTGACCGCCGTCGAGACCGAGCGCTTCCTCGATCCGACGATCCGCGAGCTTTTGCCCGATCCGGCTTCGCTGACCGATATGGACAAGGCAGCCGCCCGTATCGCCCAGGCGATCGTGACCAGGGAAAAGGTGGCGATCTTCGGCGACTACGATGTCGACGGCGCGGCCTCGTCGGCATTGCTCAAGCGGTTCCTCAGCCATTTCTCGGTGCCTTCGGAAATCTACATTCCGGACCGGATTTTCGAAGGCTACGGTCCCAATCCGGAAGCCATGCGCGAGCTCGTCTCGCGCGGCGCAACGCTGATCGTCACCGTCGACTGCGGCACCAACAGCGCCGTTTCCATCGATGCGGCAAAAGTGGCCGGCGCCGATGTCGTGGTGCTCGACCATCACCAGGTCGGCGGCCCGCTGCCGGAGGCGGTCGCCGTCGTCAATCCCAATCGCCAGGACGACCTTTCAGGCCAGGGCCATCTTTGCGCCGCCGGCGTCGTCTTCCTCACTCTGGTGCAGACGGCCAAGGTTCTGCGCAGCCGCTTGCCGGATGCAGCGCCGCCGGACCTGCTTTCGCTGCTCGATCTGGCGGCGCTGGCCACCGTTTGCGACGTGGTGCCGCTGACCGGGGTCAACCGCGCCTTCGTGGTCAAGGGGCTGCAGATGGCGCGCCAGCAGAAGAACGAAGGTCTGGCGGCACTGGCGCGGGTGTCGCGCATCGGCGAGCCGATCAGCACGTTTCATCTCGCCTATCTGATCGGGCCGCGCATCAACGCCGGCGGGCGCATCGGCGACGCCGCACTCGGCAGTCGTCTGCTGGCCACCGACGATCCGGTCGAGGCCCGCACCATTGCCGAGACGCTCGACCGGCTCAATCAGGAGCGCCAGCAGATGGAGCTGGAGATGCTGGCCCAGGCGCGCGCCGAGGCCGATGCCGAGCTTGCCGGCGGCAATGGCCCGGCCATCGTCGTCACCGCCAGCACCACCTGGCACCCGGGCATCGTCGGCCTGCTTGCCTCGCGGCTCAAGGACCATGCCCGCCGGCCTGCCTTCGCCATCGCCTTCAACCCCAATGGCATCGGCACCGGATCAGGGCGTTCGGTGTCCGGCTTTGACCTAGGCCGATTGGTGCGCGAGGCGGCCGATGCGGGGCTGATCGTCAAAGGCGGCGGCCATGCCATGGCGGCCGGCATCACCGTCGAGCGGGCGAAGCTCGGAGAGTTGCGAGCCTTCTTCGAGGAGCGCGCGGCGGCCGATGTGTTCCGGCTGCAGGGCGAGGAAAGCCTGGCGATCGACGGCGCGCTCGCCGCCGAAGGCGCAACGCTCGGCCTGCTCGATGCGCTGGAAAAGGCAGGTCCGTTCGGCGCCGGCCATGTCGCGCCGGTGTTTGCGCTGCCGCGTCATCGGCTGGCCGATGCGCGGCCGGTCGGCACCAATCACATCCGCGTCGAGCTGCAATCGGAAAGCGGCGGCCGCATCCAGGCGATCGCCTTTCGCGCCGTCGATACAGCACTCGGCGAATTCCTGTTCAAGAACCGGGGCAAGACGGTTCACGTCGCGGGGTCGCTGTCGGGCAACTACTGGAACGGCAACCGCACGGTGCAGTTTCGCATCACCGACGCGGCAACTGCCTGAGTGCCGCCCCCGCGATTGGTCAGGCCAGAACTGTCTGCAACCGGGTCAGTTCGCCGACCTGCGCCATCGTTGCCTGATAGCCGATGCTGATCGCTTCTTCGGCGCGGTGGAATTCGGTCAGGCCGATATGGCTGAGCTTCGGCTGCAGCGACATGTCAGGGGGGTCGCCAGCCAGGCGCGCGCGCGAAATGCGGTCCTGGATGATGTTGAAGGCTTCGACCATGACGCCGGTGATGCCGAGCCGTGCTTCACGCGACTGACGCTCGGCGTCGACCTGGCCGGGTCTTGGCGCATCCCTTTCGATAACCAGTTCGCCGGCGCTGTGCTTGATGACAGCGGCGCGACCGAACAGATCGTAGTGAAGGTTGACGGCGACAACGAGCGGCTGTTCGTGGGCGCGACAGACCGAGACCGGCACCGGATTGACCAGCGCGCCGTCGACCAGCACGCGACCGTTGCAGGTCACCGGCTCGAACACGCCCGGCAGCGCATAGGAAGCGCGCATGGCAGTGATCAGCGAGCCATTGGACAGCCAGATCTCATGGCCGGTGCGGATTTCGGAGGCGACGCAGACGAACGGTTTCGACAGGTCTTCAAAGCGAATGCCGGCCACATGTTCGCGCAGCCGCGCGTCGAGCTTCATGCCGCCGAATAGGCCGTTGCCGCGCAAATTGAGATCGAGAAGGCCAAAGATGCGGCGCTTGGTCAGGCTCCTGGCGAATTCTTCCAGCTCGTCGAGCTTCCCGGCGAGGTAGCAGCCGCCGACCAGCGCGCCGATCGAGGTGCCGGCGATCATCGACACTTCGATGCCGGCCTCGTCGAGCGCACGCAGCACGCCGATATGGGCCCAGCCGCGGGCACAGCCGCCGCCCAGGGCCAGCGAAATCCCGGTTTTCTTCGCAGGTTTTGCCTCGGACGCGCCGCCTGACGAAGAGAGGCCGTTGGCTTCCCGAACATCTGGTCTGTTGCGCAATGACGCCCACTCGAGCATCACAATCTCCCTTGTCCCAGGTCCTTTGTAGCGGAAGGACGTTTTAGAATAGTGAACATGGGTGATCCCAGACTGTCGAATGGTTCACAAAGGCTTCCGATACGTCTTTTCCGCATCGAACAGCGGTTTGCTGCTGCCGTCGTCGGCAAGCGTCCCCTTGCCGTCGATCAGCCCCACCGTCCGATAAAAACATGAACGACGGCCGGTATGACAGGTTGCGTCGTGGCCCAACACTTTAACGCGAAGCCATAGGGCGTCCTGGTCGCAATCGGTGCGCATCTCGACAACTTTTTGGAAATTGCCCGAGGTTTCGCCCTTCTTCCACAGCACGTTTCGCGAGCGCGACCAGTAGTGGGCAATGCCTGTTTCCAGCGTCAGCGCCAACGCTTCCGCATTCATGTGCGCCACCATCAGCAGCATGCCGTCCTCGGCATCGGTGACGACCACGGTGACGAGACCGGCGGCATCGAAGCGCGGCGAAAGGACGACGCCTTCCTCCAGCGCTTTCTTGTCTGCCGGAGCTTCGGGAAATTGCAGTGCCGACATTACCGGTCCTTGTACGATCCAAAGATATTCAGGGGAGGCCAGGCCCGCAAAATGGCTGCATCCTGCGGTCCGGTGCTCACGTACTCAAATACGCTCAGTACCGGACCACGGAAACCACCATTTTCGACTAAGCCTACGCCTTTGGCAGGTGTCGGCAGACGGTCAGCCGCGCACCATGGTGACGAAGCGGACCTGCTCCTCGGGCGTGTCCTTGAAGACGCCGGTGAAGGTCGAGGTCAGCGTGGTGGAACCCTGCTTGCGGATCCCGCGCATGGCCATGCACATATGCTCAGCCTCGATCATGACGGCGACGCCGCGCGGATTGAGCACGTCCTGGATGACGCCGGCGATCTGCGCCGTCATCGCTTCCTGGGTCTGCAGGCGATGGGCAAAGATGTCGACGACGCGCGCGATCTTGGACAGGCCGACCACCTTGCCGTCGGGCAGGTAGCCGACATGCGCCTTGCCGATGATCGGCACCATGTGGTGCTCGCAGTGGGAGTGGAACTTGATGTCCTTGACGATCACCAGATCGTCATAGCCGGCGACTTCCTCGAAGGTGCGGCCGAGCTCCTCGGCGGGGCACATGTCGTAGCCGTTGAACATTTCGAGGAATGCCTTGGTGACGCGCTTCGGCGTGTCGATCAGGCCCTCGCGCTCCGGATTGTCGCCGGTCCAGCGCAGCAGCACGCGCACGGCTGCCTCGACCTCGGCCTCGCTCGGCCTGTCGGTGACCGGCTTCTCCAGATAGTCGGAGGGGGGCATAATCTTCTTGATGACGGCATCCATTAAAGGCGTCTCCCGTAGTTCCTCTCTCAGGAGGAACGAGTTGAACGGACCACGACCTTTCGGGTGTTGGAAACCCGCCCGGTTTCCAGCCCGCAAGCGGCGTGAACTGAATTGAGCAAAGACAAGGGCTTGTGATTGTCTTGTCGATGCCCGGCTGCCACCATTATATATGGTCGTGCCGAGCGAATGAAAGCCACGTCAGCGGCAATCGCTGTTCGCTGGGCGGCGACGGATTGGAAAATTATGATTGACGACGTCTACAATGCGAAAATTCTGGGTTTTGCCGGAAACATCGCGCGCATCGGACGGCTCGATCATCCGGACGCGACGGCAAAGGCGCATTCCAAACTGTGCGGCTCGACCGTAACGATCGATCTGAAGATGGATGATGGCGTCGTCACCGATTTCGCCCATGATGTGAAGGCCTGTGCGCTTGGCCAGGCGTCATCCTCGATCATGGCGCAACATGTCGTTGGCGCCAGTGCCGACGAATTGCGCACTGTGCGCGAGACGATGCTGAAGATGCTGAAGGAAAATGGCGCACCGCCGGAAGGCCGCTTCGCCGACCTGAAATATCTGGAGCCGGTGCGCGACTACAAGGCGCGCCATGCCTCGACCATGCTGACCTTCGACGCCGTGGTCGACGCGATCGGCCAGATCGAGAAGAAGCGCGCCGAACAGGCTGCGTGATGTCGGCATATAACGGTTCCCCCGATCGGCCTTGGCGGAGAAAGCTCTTGCGTGGTCTGATATTGGCTTTGAGCCTTGCCGGTTCGGCGCTCCTTACCAGCAATGCGGTTGGGGCAGATAAGACGGCCTTGGAGAAAGTCGCCACCTATGTTTCGCGCACTGTGGGTGCCTGTTGGGCAATCCCGGTCGACGTTGAGCCGATAGTCACGCGTGTCCAGATCAGTTTGAACCGGGATGGCTCGCTCGCCGGCCCGCCCAAGATACTCAACCCCACGACGCAACCGCAGGGCAAGATCGTCAATGCTTCAGCCGTTCGCGCGATTGTTCGATGTACACCTTTCACCGGACTGGGATCTTACGGAGATAGCTATCAAGTCTGGCGCGACATGGTTATCGGATTTGATTCCAGAGAGTTGGCAGCCAGTGAGCTGCCGAAATTTGGTGCTGAAGACGTCGAAAAGCCTCTCAATAAATACAAGAAGGCGGAATAGCTGTCGCCTGCCACGCAAGTGCGGCTCAGGGCGCCTGCCTGCTTTCCTCGAATTCGGCCCGGATCCAGTCGGCAAAAGCCTTGGCCGGTTCCGGCAGGTCCTTCAAACTTCTGGCCACCAGCCAGTAGGCGCCCGACGCGACGTCGATGTCGAATGGCTTGATCAGCGCGCCGGATGCGATCTCCTCGCCGATCTGCAAAAGATCGCCCAGCGCCACGCCGTGTCCAAGCAGGGCTGCCTGCTTGGACAGCGATGCATCCGCCAGCATCGGGCCACGCGCCGGTATAGTGTCGGCGGCCACGCCGGCTGCCTCGAACCAGCGCGCCCAGCCCTGACGGTTCTCCTCGTGGAGGAGCGTGTAGCGGCCGAGGTCGGCCGGGCTACTCAGGGCAGGCCCCGATGCCAGCAACGCCGGCGACAGGACAGGTGAATCGACAGTCGAGGCGAGTCGCTCGGCTTCGCTGCGGGGCCATGAGGTATTGTGGGCGCTGAAGCGCAAGGCAAGCTCGGGCTGATCGCTGCGGAACTCGATCGGCCTTGGGTCGACCTCGAGCGAAATGTCGATATCGGGCCGCAATTGACGAAATCGGTTGAGCCGCGGCACCAGCCATACCGAGGCAAGCGACGGTTCGACGCTGACGCGAACCACCGACTGCGCCGGAGCCGCCACCATTTCCGAAAGCAGGCTGTCGATGTCGTCGAAACTCCTGATCAACTGGTCGAGCAGGCGGCGGCCGGGGTCGGTCAGCTCGACGCGGCGATGGTGGCGATAGAACAGTGGCTGATGCAGGAACTGCTCAAGCTCGCGGATTTGACGACTGATTGCCGCTTGCGAAACGAAAAGCTCTTCCGCAGCGCGGCTGAAACTCAGCTGCCGCCCGGCGGCTTCGAAGCTTCTCAACGCTGTCAGCGGAAGGCGGCCGCGCTTCATTCGCATAATCTCAAGTTATCCAAGCTCGAAATTATACTCGTTTGAAGGCGAAGGCCAGTGGCGGTCTAATCGGCGTCAAAGGAGACACGACCATGATCCAGTTCCTGGAAATTTTTGGCGATGTCATGCGGATTGCAACGTTTCAGTGGTATGGCGAGAGGCCGCAGCACGCCACGCGCCGCGAGGAAAGACCGGCCAGCCCGGCTCGCTGGTCGCCTTCGGAGGACCGGTATCCTTTTCGCCGCTCAAGACCCTGAGACGGCCAACAAAGCGGTGAGTGGAAAGGGATTGCGTTCTGCGGCCGAAGCCCACATCTATCCCACGGAGAAACGCGATGCGGAGACTGCGGTGCGCGACCAAGATCGGCATGCGCATGAGACCAGGCCACTGCACCGTGGGCGCAACTGGCCTGGCCCCTGGCGCAAGACTCCCGGCCGCATCCTCGGCACGTCGTTTGTCCGGCTTTACCAGCTGACGCTGTCGGGTTTTGTCGGCAATTCCTGCCGGCATCTGCCGACCTGTTCGGAATATGCGCATGAGGCAATTGCCCGCCACGGGCTGTGGGCCGGCGGCTGGATGGGGCTTTTCCGCGTGCTGCGCTGCGGACCCTTCGGCACGCACGGCACCGACCGTGTCCCCGAGGCGCTGGCCGACCGCTATGTCTGGTTCACGCCGTGGCGGTATTGGCGGATCGGAAAGAAGCGCGGCGAGGCGCAAGGCTGATTGTGCTGGCCCGCGCCAGCCTGCCGATTTACGATCTGGTAGGGTTAACGCCAGCCTGCACGAAGACTGCGCATTTGAGACAAAATCGAGACAAGAGACGTCGCTAAGCCCTCCTGACACCCCCTCAGGAGCAATTGCCAAATGCGTCAGGTCGACCGTCTTCCCTTCATTTTCGCCGTGGTCCTGTTCCTGCTGGCGTGGCTGCTGGGTTTTCCGATGCGTGCCCAATCCGCGCCGCTCAGGGACGTCGAACGCACGCTGATCCTGGATGCTGCGAGCGCGTGCGGCGTTCCTGAAAGACCTGCCGCAACTCATCAAATGAATGGCCAAGGTTCAAGCTGGCTTTACGGCGGCAGAATCTGCCCCTAAAAGGCTGCCGCTGCCGGATGCATTCGGCATTTTAACCACCCGCGCTCGTTTGCGGGACTGGATAGGAGATATCTATGCTGAATTCCGTTTCCCTGACATTTCCCGATGGCTCCGTGCGCGACTACGACGCGGCGATGACCGGTGCTGGCCTCGCCGAATCGATCTCGAAGTCGCTGGCCAAGAAGGCCGTCGCCTACAGTATCGATGGCGTGGTGCGCGATCTCTCGGACCCGCTTGGCAAGTCCGGCAAGGTCGAGATCGTCACCCGCGAGGACCCGCGCGCGCTGGAGCTGATCCGCCATGACGCAGCACACGTGCTGGCCGAGGCCGTGCAGGAGTTATGGCCGGGAACGCAGGTGACCATCGGGCCGGTGATCGAGAACGGCTTCTACTACGACTTCGCCCGCAACGAGCCGTTCACGCCCGACGATTTTCCGGTGATCGAGAAGAAGATGCGCGAGATCATCGCGCGCAACAAGCCGTTCACCAAGCAGGTCTGGTCGCGCGAGCAGGCGAAAAAAGTGTTTGCCGACAAGGGTGAGCGCTACAAGCTGGAACTGATCGACGCCATTCCCGAGGACCAGGACCTCAAGATTTACGCGCAGGGCGACTGGTTCGATCTCTGCCGCGGCCCCCACATGGCCTCGACCGGGCAGATCGGTAACGCCTTCAAGCTGATGAAGGTGGCCGGTGCCTATTGGCGTGGCGATTCCAACAACCCGATGCTCACGCGCATCTACGGCACTGCGTGGGTCGACCAAGCGCAGCTCGACGCCTACCAGACCATGCTGGAGGAAGCGGAAAAACGCGACCATAGGAAGCTCGGCCGTGAGATGGACCTGTTCCATTTCCAGGAGGAGGGGCCTGGCGTCGTCTTCTGGCACGCCAAGGGCTGGAAGATGTTCCAGAACCTGGTCAACTACATGCGCCGCCGCCTCGACGAGCAAGGCTATCAGGAGGTCAACGCGCCGCAGGTGCTCGACAAGAGCCTGTGGGAGACGTCAGGCCATTGGGGCTGGTATCGCGACGCCATGTTCAAGGTAACGGTTGCCGGCGACGATACCGACGACGACCGGGTCTTTGCACTGAAGCCGATGAACTGCCCCGGCCACGTGCAGATATTCAAGCATGGGTTGAAATCCTACCGCGATCTGCCCGTAAAGCTTGCGGAATTTGGTAATGTCCATCGCTATGAACCTTCGGGCGCGCTGCATGGGCTGATGCGCGTGCGCGGCTTCACGCAGGACGATGCGCATATCTTCTGCACCGAGGAGCAGCTGGCGTCGGAATGCCTGCGCATCAACGATCTGATCCTGTCGACCTATGCCGATTTCGGTTTCGATGAGATCAGCGTCAAGCTGTCGACACGGCCGGACAAGCGCGTCGGCACCGACGAGGCGTGGGACCATGCCGAGGCGATCATGGGCAGTGTGCTGGAGACGATCCGTTCGCGGTCGGGCAATCGCATCAAGACCTCGATCAATCCGGGCGAGGGCGCCTTCTACGGGCCGAAATTCGAATATGTGCTGAAGGACGCCATCGGCCGCGAATGGCAGTGCGGCACCACGCAGGTCGACTTCAACCTGCCGGAACGCTTTGGCGCCTTCTACATCGGCTCGGATTCGGAGAAGAAGCAGCCGGTGATGGTGCATCGCGCCATCTGCGGCTCGATGGAGCGCTTTCTCGGCATCCTGATCGAGAACTATTCCGGCCATTTCCCGTTGTGGTTCGCGCCGCTGCAGGTGGTGGTGGCGACGATCACCTCCGACGCCGACGACTATGCGTTGAAGGTCGTCGCGCAATTGAAGGCGGCCGGGCTGCTGGCCGAAGCCGATCTGCGCAACGAGAAGATCAATTATAAGGTGCGTGAGCACTCATTGGCCAAGGTTCCGGTCATCCTCGTCTGCGGCAAGCGCGAGGCGGAGGAGCAGACGGTCAACATCCGTCGCCTCGGATCGCGCGACCAGGAATCGCTGGGCCTCGGCCAGGCGGTGGCGATGCTTACCGAAGAGGCGCTGACGCCGGATCGCAGGCGCAAACGCGCGGCATAGGTCTTTGATTTTCGACGAAATGGCGGTGGAGCGATCCACCGCCATTTTCATATGCCTGTCACGCCAACCTTGTAACGAGCCATGATGCTCAAGCTGAAATTGCGCGAAAAACCATTTCCCGAGCTGTCCTATGCCAATCCGCGCCAGCCGGCGCTGACGCGCTGGGTCATTCATTCGATCGAAGGCCTGTCGGGCCGCGATCGCTTCGCGGCGCTCTACGATTTCTGGCGCCGCCAGGTGGTTCCGACCGGCGAGGCCGTGTTCAGCCGGATGCTGGAGTTGATCGACGTCCGGATACGCACCGCCGATCAATGGCCGCCGGCAAACCTGCCCGACACGCCGCTGGTGATCGTCGCCAACCATCCGTTCGGCATCGGCGACGGCATTGCCGTACTGTCGCTGGCCGAGCAACTGGGGCGGCCGTTCCGGGTGATGATCCACAAGGATCTGCTCAAGATCCGCGAAATGGAGCCCTATTCGCTGCCGATCGACTTTTCCGAGACCAAGGACGCGCTGAAGAACAACATGGCGGTGCGCCATGAGGCGGTGCGGCTGCTGAAGGAGGGGGTCACCATCGTGGTGTTTCCGGCCGGCGGGGTCGCCACGGCACCAAAGGGGTTTGGCCGGGCGCGCGACCTGCCGTGGAAGATGTTTCCGGCCCGCCTCGTCCAGGACGCCAAGGCGTCGGCCATCCCGATGCATTTTTCCGGGCAGAACGGCAGGCTGTTCCACCTGGTGAGCGGCCCGATGAACCTGGCCGAGCGCGACGGAAGGGTGGCGAAATTCGTCGGCAAGGCCTCGCTGACGCTGCGCATTTCGCTCCTCATCCATGAGTTCGCGCGGCTGTCCGGCAAGCCGATCGACGTGCGCATCGGCGATGTGCTGTGCTGGAGCGAACTGGAGCCGTTGCGCGACCGCAAGGCGTTGCTCGAGCGTCTGCATCGCGGCGTCTTCGATCTGGCGCCGGCTGTGGCGCAGGGCCGCGTCCACTTCCTGCCCCGACGCCTGCGCAAGGCAGCTTGAGAAGCGCTAACCAGGGCGTGTACTCGTAAACGACGATCAGTCGATCAACGTTTCGACCAATCTCGCCCCTTTGCTCAATAGCTGCTAGGGCAGCGGGAGCGGTTTGTCGCTGAGTGTACGCAAGTAGGCGATCAGGTTGACCCGTTCGGTCTCGTCCGGGACGCCAGGCACCTCCATGTAAACGCCCGGCGTGGTGAGCATGGGCTCAAGCAGATATTTGTTCAGGTCCTCGTATGTCCATACACCCTCCAAGCCCATCAAGGTGTCGGAGTAACGCATATTTGGCATGGATGCCTTGTCGCGGCCGACGACGCCCCACAAGTTCGGTCCCGTTTTGATCCCTCCCTGTGGCTCGGCATTGTGGCAACCGTGGCACACATGTGTGAAGTAGGTTCGGCCTTTCTCGACATCGGCAGAAGCCAGCTTCATCAAGATAGGGGCTGGCGTTGGCATGACGACGCCGTGCGACAAGAGATAGTCAGCGACTTCGCGTTGCTTCGTGAATTTTGCCATGTGGAGCGGTGTCTTGCCGTCCTTTGTCTTCGCATTCACGTCGGCGCCGGCCTCGACCAGTGCCTTCACGCAATCGAGGCAACCGGATCTGACTGCGATGTGGAGGGCGGCCTCGCGGCCGCGCTGCGCATTAGGATTTGCGCCGCCGTCCAGCAGCAGCTTGATCAATTCGATGTTGCTTTTTGCCAAGGCCGGCATGAGGGCAGGACCCAAAGCCGGCGTCGTGGCGGCATTGACGTCGGCACCGCGTTCGATGAGTAGTTTTGCCGCCGCAAGATGCCCGCCTCTGACCGCAAGATAGAGAGGTGTCCCTTGCTTGTCGCTCTCATTAACGCCGGCACCGGCGTCGAGCGCAGCCGTAATCGCCGCGACATCTCCCTTTACGGCGGCGTCGTGAATGGCGGCGGCATGCGATACAAACGGGAAGTGTACAAGCAGCAGTGAAATGAAGAGCAAGGGCATGCGCATTTGGCATCTCCCAAGGGCAAGCCGCGGTACGCGCCACGGTTTTGAGATAGTAAAACGTACCACGAATGCCTGATCGGAGCCACTCCAGCCGGTGCCCAACAACCATTGATCCGGGTCGAGCGACTTGTTGCGCCAGTCGTCCGTTTTTAGGCCGCTAACTTCCTTGCTTTCGTCAAGCTCGCGGCCATCCGGCTTCGCGTTTGTGAGTCCACTACCTAGTCGGCGCCTTCCTCGGGATCGATGGCCGAGGCGTCGGTGGCCAGAACCTCGATTTCCTGGTTCTGCCCGGCCACGACCGTGAAATCCTTCTGGTAGATGCGGTCGCGATTCTTGGCGATGATGGTGTAGTCGCCCTCGGCCAGCACCATCGAGGCGAAGGCGCCAACGGTTTCCTGGATCGGATCGCCGGATTCGTTGAGCAAAGACCAGGAGGTGTCGGCAATCGCCTCGCCACCGGTCTCGCGCACCAGCTTCATGGTCATCTCGGCCGCATGATGCTCGACGGTGGCTTCGGTGAGCTTGCCGGCCTCGACCCGGATGTCTGAGCGGATGACCGCATTCACCGAGCCATAGTTCGAGACGACGTGGTAGGTTCCGGCATTGAGCCGGACGACGCTGTTCGGCTCGACATCGGGGATGATCAGCGCGTGGTCGCCATTGGCTTCGGTGCGACTTTCGTAGATCGAGAAGCGCAGCTTTTTCGGCGGTATACGCACCCCGCCCGACAGCACGGCGTCGAGCTTGAGGCCGCCGGCATCGAGCACCAGGCTCTCGCGCTTGGCTTCCTTGCCGACGGTGATGCGCTTGGTGGCGCCGGCCCGGCCGTACGAGGCGTGGACGAGATAGCTGCCGGGCTCGAGCTGGAACACGGCGGTGCCGCCATGGGCGGAGGCAACCATCGGCAGCTTGCCGTCGCTGGCAGATTCAGGCTTGAAGACACGCCAGACGATGCCGCGCGTGATGTCGGCGCCCTTGTCGGTCAGTTGCGCCGACAGCGTGATCGCGCCGCTGCCGGCCGAAGCCAGCGGCGTTTCGCTTTTCGGGGTTGCATAGCTCGAAATGCCGGGAAGTTTCAGGTTGCTGAGACCGTCGGCGTTCTGCGCGACGGCGAGCGAAGCCGGCACCAGGAACAGTGCGGCGCCGAGCCAAATCAGGAAAAGACGCAATGTCCCCTCAAACATGCCTTGCGTTGAAGCCCAAGGCGGTGGCAATTTCAAGGCTTAAGAGTCTGATCCGCTTCTGCTAGAGGCTCTTTCGTCCGGCGCTACCCACGCCAATGCCCGAGCCGCCCGATGTTCCAATGGCGTGCTTCAGCCCAAAATTGAGTGTTTTTAGGAGACTAGCGCCCATGGCGTCGCCGATCATCGACTTTCTGCTGACCCGCAATTCCGCGCCGATCCCGGATCTGAAGGAGCCGGCGCCCAGCGACGCGGATATCGCAACGATGATCGCCGCCGCCACGCGGGTGCCCGATCACGGCCGGCTCGAGCCCTGGCGCTTCATCGTCTATCGCGGCGAGGCGCGCATCGAGATCGGCAAGAAGCTCGCCGCCCTTGCCGAACAGCGCGAAGGACCGTTGACCGAGAACCGCCGCAACCAGGAACTGACGCGCTTTTCACGCGCGCCGCTGGTGATCGGCGTGGTGTCGGTGCCGAAAGAGAACCCGAAAATCCCGCAATGGGAAATGTTCCTGTCGGGCGGCATGGCGGCGATGAACCTGATGATATCGGCCAATGCGCTGGGCTACGGCACCAACATGATCAGCAACTGGTATTCCGACGTGGCCGAGGGCAGGGCGATCCTGGGGCTGGCGCCACATGAGCGCGTCGTCGGCTTCGTTCATATCGGCTCCTATCAGGGGCCGGCGCCGGAGCGTCCACGACCCGATCCGGCAAAGCTCTATGCCGATTACGCAGGGCCTTGGGCGGGCTGACACGCGAAAGCGATTCCTCTTTATTTGAACACAGGCTAAGAGAGCGGCTTCGGCGATGCGTTGGGGTAGGCGCATCGACCTTGGGGATAAGTGCGGGGCACCGACGACATGAAGAAACGAGACTCGCTGGGAACCCGGCTGCGCTACGGGTTCGACAAGAGCATGGCCGCCGGTCCGATCGCGCTGATCGGCTGGCTTGCTGTCCTTTCCCTGCTGATCATCATCGCCGCCGCGGCTTTCCTCGCCGTGACTCGCATCGCGCCGGAAGGCGGCGAGCCGCTGAACTTTGTCGAAGCGTTCTGGGAATCGCTGATGCGCACGCTCGATTCCGGTACGATGGGCGGCGACACCGGCTGGGCCTTCCGTCTGGTCATGCTGTTGGTCACGCTTGCCGGCATCTTCGTTGTGTCGGCTCTCATCGGCGTGCTTAGCGCCGGCGTCGACAGCAAGCTCGATGAATTGCGCAAGGGCCGTTCGCGGGTGCTGGAAACCGATCACACCATCATCCTCAATTGGTCGCCGTCGATCTTCGACGTCATCTCCGAACTCGTCATTGCCAATGCCAGCCGCCGGCGTCCGCGCATCGTCGTCATGGCCAATATGGACAAGGTCGAGATGGAGGACGAGATTGCGGCCAAGGTCGGCAAACTGGGCAATACGCGCATCATCTGCCGTAGCGGCGACCCGACCGATCTCTACGACCTGGCCATCGTCAATCCGCAGAACTCGCGGTCGATCATCGTGCTGTCACCGAACGGCGATGATCCGGATTCGCAGGTCATCAAGACGGTGCTGGCGCTGGTCAACGATCCGGACCGGCGCACCGTCCCCTACAACATCGCCGCCGAGATCCGCGATGGCAAGAACGCCGAGGTCGCCCGCGTCGTGGGCGGAGCCGAGGTGCAGCTCGTGCTGGCCGACCAGCTGATCTCGCGCATCGTCGTGCATTCGAGCCGGCAGTCGGGTCTCAGCGGCGTCTATTCGGAGCTGCTCGATTTCGATGGTTGCGAAATCTACACGACCGAGCAGCCGGACCTCACCGGCAAGACTTTTGGCGAAGCGGTGATGGCGTACGAGCACTGCGCGCTGATCGGGCTTTGCGACCAAAAGGGGCGCGTCAACCTCAACCCGCCGTCGGACCTGGTGATCGGCACGGACATGCGCGCCATCATCATCGCCGAGGACGATGCCGCGATAAAGCTGGGAAGCGCCAGGATCGAGACCAACGCAGCGGCGATCCTTGGCCCGCGGTCGATCGAGGCGAAGCCGGAGCGCACGCTGATCCTCGGCTGGAACCGGCGCGGTCCGATCATCACCTATGAACTGTCGCGCTACGTTGCGCCGGGCTCGATCCTGACCATCGCCGCCGATGCATCAGGCCTCGAGCAGGAAGTTGCCGCACTGCCCGTTGTCGGCGACAATCTGTCGGTTTCCTGCCGCATTACCGACACGTCGAGCAGCACTGCCCTGGCAAGCCTCGACGTACCTTCCTACGACCACGTGCTGGTGCTCGGCTACAGCGAAACCATGGCGGCGCAGCCCGCCGATACGCGCACGCTGGTGACGCTACTGCATCTGCGCAAGATCGCAGACGATGCCGGCCAGCATATCAGCATCGTCAGCGAGATGATCGACGTGCGCAACCGGGAGCTTGCCGCGGTCACCAAGGCCGATGATTTCGTCGTCAGCAACAGGCTGGTCAGCCTG
The DNA here is from genome assembly GCF_056404235.1 of Mesorhizobium sp. P2_E10. Taxonomy (NCBI): domain Bacteria; kingdom Pseudomonadati; phylum Pseudomonadota; class Alphaproteobacteria; order Hyphomicrobiales; family Phyllobacteriaceae; genus Mesorhizobium; species Mesorhizobium sp. P2_E10. The sequence goes on along the minus strand of NZ_JBFUEK010000008.1, from coordinate 98,388 downwards.
ATGCTGGCGCAGGCGTCCGAGAACCAGTACCTCGCCGCGATCTTCGATGACCTGCTCGACGAGAAGGGCTCCGAAATCTACATGCGCCCAGTTGCCGACTATGTCGCCATCGACCAGCCTTTGACCTTCTGGACGATCGCGGAATCGGCGCGCTTGCGCGGCGAGATCGCCATAGGCTACCGGCGAATCCGCGCCGGCGAGGTCGACCAGCGGGCGCTGGGCGGCGTCACCGTCAACCCGCTGAAGTCGGAAGCGTTGGCCTATGTGCAGGAGGACCGGATCATCGTGCTGGCGCGAGACTAAGCGAAAACCCCGGCTGCTCTGGCTCGTGCCAGAAGCCGTTCGGCCAGCCGCAGATGCGGACGGTCGACCATCTTGCCGTCGATGCCGACCACGCCCGGGTTTCCCGCCGCTTCGAACGCCGCAACGATTGCCAGCGAGTGTTGCACCGCTTCGACCGAGGGCGTGAAGGCGGCGTTGATGACAGGCACTTGCGCCGGGTGGATCGCCATCTTGCCGGTGAAGCCATCGCGCTCGGCTTCCGTGCATTCCGCCTCGAAGGCGGCCATGTCGCGAAAGTTCGGAAAGACGGTGTCGATGGCCGCGACCTCGGCAGCGCCGGCGGCGAGGATGGTCATGGTGCGGGCAAGCCGAAAGACGTCGGTGTAGCGGCCGCGCTCGTCACGCGCCGTGCGGGCGCCGATCGCCGCCGACAGATCTTCCGCGCCCCAGGTGACACCGACAAGCCGCGCGCTGACCTGGGCGTAGCTCGCGGCCGCCAGCACGCCGGCAGCGGTCTCGGTGATGATCGGCAGGATCCTTATCGCGCCGTCCGGTAGGCCGTTTTCGGCTTCATACACCCGGAGCTTTGCCGAGAGATGCTGTACATCCTGGCCGCCGTTCGACTTCGGCAGCATGATGCCGTCGGGTTTGGCCGCTACCAGTGCGGCGAGATCGTCGTCGGTCAACCCGGTCGAGAGATCGTTGACCCTGACATAGATCGCGGACTTCGTGCGTAGCCGGTGCTCGACGATGACCCTTGCCGCGATGTCGCGCGCCAGAGACTTGTTCTGTGGCGCCACCGAATCCTCGAGGTCGACGATGACCACGTCGGCGCCAGCGGCAAAACCCTTTTCCAACTTCCTTTCGGAATCGCCGGGAACAAAGAGCAGCGAGCGCATGGACTAGATCGCCTTCTTCATCATCATCGCCTGCCGCGTGCATTTGGCGACGAGCACATTGTTCTGATTGTAGGCGCGATGCTCGAACTCGACGATGCCACGGTCCGGCTTCGATTTCGATTCGCGCACCGAGATCACTGTGGTCTCGACGCGAATGGTGTCGCCGTGGAAGATCGGGTGCGGAAACACCGTCTCCTTCATGCCCAGATTGGCGACGGTGGTGCCGACGGTGATGTCGTTGACCGAAATGCCGATCATCAGGCCCAGTGTGAACACCGAATTGACCAAGGGCTTGCCCCATTCGCTCTTGGCGGCGAAGTCGAAATCGATGTGCAGCGGCTGCGGGTTCAGCGTCATCACCGAAAACAGCATGTTGTCGCTTTCGGTTACGGTCTTGCGCAGCGTGTGCTGGAAGACATGGCCGACGACGAACTCCTCAAGATAAAGCCCGGCCATGATCGATCTCCTCCGCTTCCGCTTGCTTGATAGGCGTTGGCTGCCAGTCCATCAAGCCGGTTAAGAAACATGGTGAACGCTTCGTAAACCATTTCTGCCTACGGTCTACACGGGCCAGAACGGACTCGGGCGTAGGGGCGTAGCGGACGGCATGGTAGTTTCGCATTTCCTGAAATGGATCTACACGGCGAGGGTTTCCGAGCGCGCTGCCGCGGCAAGCGCGCTGGCCCGCGCCTATATCAATGCCGACCTGCCTTTCGAGGACCGCTGTGCCGCCGAAGCCGCGCTGACGCTGCTGCTCGACGACGCGTCGTCAAAGGTGCGGCAGGCTATCGCCGAAGCGCTGTCGATGAGCCATCACGCGCCGCTGCAGATCATCAGCGCGCTGGCCTCCGACCAGCCGGAAGTGGCCGCTCTGGTGCTGGCGCGTTCGCCGCTGCTTACCGATGCCGACCTGATCGATCGCGTTGCCAGCGGCCAGAAGGCGACGCAGAAGCTGATTGCCGACCGGCCGGTCGTTTCGATGTCGGTTTCCGCGGCCATTGCCGAGATCGGCGAGCCGGAAGCCTGCGCCACCCTTCTCACCAACAGCGGCGCCGACATTGCCTCGCTCAGCTTTCGCCGCATGGCAGAACGGCATGGCCACGTGCCTGCGGTTCGCGAAGCGATGATCGCCGATGCGCGCCTGCCGGCCGACTGCCGGCATATGCTGCTGGTCAAACTCGGCGAAACGCTGAAAACTTCGCCGCTGGTGATGGCGCTGATGGGGGCGGCCAGAGCCGAACGCGTCACGCGCGACGCTTGCATCAAGGCTTCGGTTACGCTGATCGAAGGCACCAAGGCGGCCGAACACGCTGCGCTCATCGAGCATCTGCGCCTGCGCGGCGATCTCACCGCAAGCTTCATCATCCGCACCATCGCGCATGGCAAGGTCGATTTCTTCGGCTCGGCGTTGGTCGCGCTCAGCCAGCAATCCGAACAACGGGTGAGGGCTCTGCTCGCCGGCGGTCACGATGTGGCGCTGCAGGCGCTGTTCCGTAGCGCCGGCCTTGCCGGCGCCACCCACGCCGTCATCGTGCGCGCGCTAAAAATCTGGCGTGAGGTTGCCAATGGCAAACGCGTCGCCGGCGTGCAGGAAGTCAGCTGGCTGATGCTGAAGGAATTGGGCGGACAATCGGCGGAGGGCGATCTCGCCGGGCTGGTCAAGTCGATCCATCTCGACGCGCTGCGGGAAAACGCGCGGGGACATGCGCTGGCGATCGCCGCCGCTTAGGGTGTGCTGATATTCAGGTGAGGCCGGCCTGCAAATGGCAGCTTCCTGCGCTTCCGGTGCTCACGTACCCAAAAGTACACTCCGCTCCGGTTCTCGGTATCAGCCATTTTCGGCTCGGCCTGACCTGAATCTCAACACACCCTAGACCTAGTCCTTAGCGAAGAACTCCGGAAAGTCCTCGATCGCGGCGGCAATGATGCGCAGCGAGGCTGCGATCTGCAGCATCTCGGCGGTGTCGCTGCGCTCGGTGAGGCCGGCTGCATATTGCCTGGCCACAGCGACGGTCGCCGTTTGCGGTTCGCCCGGGCGCCGGAAAAGCAGTTCGCGCGCCAGTCCGCGCAGGAAATTGGTGATCGAAAGCGCGGTCTCGGGTGGGGTGGAGGGATTCTGCTGCGCGCTGCGCAGGCGCAGGATTTCAAGCCCGACGGTGACGGCGGCTATGCTGCCGTCAAGAATGGCGTCGCCCTTCTTGCCGGCGCGCGGCGTCAGAGGCATCAACTGGTTGACCCGGTCGTAGGCGAGGCTTTCGAAGGCCGAGCGTCTCGGCACGCGTTCATGCAGGCAAAGCCGCGCCAGATCTTCGCGCATGGCCCGCACGATGCGGTTGATGGTGACCCAGGGGTCGGCGGGCAGCACGACGAGGAAGACGCCGATCGCCAAAAGGATGCCGACCAGGATCGACGCAGAGCCAGCGAAGAACGGCCATGGATCATAGGTCATCGCCTGATGCGGGCTGAGGAACGCCAGGAAATTGATGGCGAAGGCGGTGGCGACGCCGACGTAGCGCGGATTGGCCATTGCGAGTGCCGCCGGCACCAGGATCGGCACCACAAGGAGCGCGAACCAGCCGAAGCCGGGCAGAGCGGGAAGGGCGACCTGACCGACGAGAAAGGCGAAGGGCAGGGCCAGCAACGTTCCCTTGAAAAAGCCCCAGGCCGACTGCACCGGATCGGGGCGCGCGGCAAACAGGCTGGAGACGACGGCGACAAGGATGACCGTGCCTGCCGCTTCGGACCATTTCGTCGTCAGCCAGAAGGCGGCGACCAGCAGCGTGGCAAGTGCTGCGCGCACGGCGTTGCGCCAGGCCGCATGGTAGTCGCGATGTACCACCAGAGCCGGCTGCTTGCGGTCGCGCGCCGGGCGGGAGGCGGGAGCGCGTAGCGCATCCAGGCCGCGCAGCACCTGCTTCAGGGCTTCAGCGAAATCGGCGGCAATGGTGAGACGGGTGACCGTGCCCAGCCTGTCGCCGTCTTGCACGGATGACATGTCCGGCGTTTGCCGGGCCTTGGCGGCGATCGTATCGAGCCGCGCCACCCAGGGCGCGGTGTCGTCCAAAGCGCCCGGTTTGGCTGCCAGTTCGCCGACCAGGGTCTGCAGGTCGGTGCGCACCGGAATGAGGGCGGCGTTTTTCGGCGCGGCGTGGGCATGCAGCGCGCGCGCCGCCGACAGCGCCGACAGAAGCTGGCCGATGGTGCGCCTGACCGGATGGGCGCGGGTGGCGAAGCTCGGCGCTTCCAGTCGTGCATAGGTGCGCATCTCGCCGAGCGTCTGGGCATCGGCGATCAGCTTTCGGTGCAGGCCGGCAAGCATTGCCGTATCGCCGCCGGAGAAGGCGCCGCCGGCATAGACGGCAAGGTCGAGGATGCTGCGCTTCAGCCTGGCGATGATGGCGTTGGCCGCCAGTTTCGGCAGGATCAGCCGGCTGGTCAGGCCGGCGCAGGCGATGCCGAGCACGATTTCGGCGCAGCGCGCCACGGCAAGATCGACGACGAAATGCGGCTGCCCGAAGGCCGGCAGGCCGATGATCATCGCGGTATAGCCGGCAAGCGCCGCGCCATAGGCTTCCGGATTGCGCAGCAGCGACGAGACCAGGGTACAGAGACCGATCCAGACTGCCAGCGCGGTGACCAGCAGCCAGGGACCGGTGCCGAAGACGGTGGTGATGCCGATCGCCGCCAGACCGCCGGCCAGCGTGCCGAGCAGCCGGTAAAAGCCTTTCGCCAGCACCATGCCGGCGACCGGCTGGGCGACGATGAACACCGTCATCATCGCCCATTGCGGATGGTCGAGCTTGAGGGCGTAGGCGGCGAGAAGCGCGATCAGGCCGGCCGAAACGGTGCGCAGGGCAAAAATCCAGTCCGAGCGCGTCGGCTGCGTCAGCGCGGCGAAACTCATGCCGATATGCTCGTCCAGCCGCGCCCAGGTCACATGCTCGTCTCCCAGAGCGGTAAACTAGAACGGCAGGCGTTCAGATATCCAGCACTTCCGTTGCGGCGAATTCGGCGCGTTCCTGGATGAAGCGGAAGCGGGCCTCCGGCTTGGTGCCCATCAGCGCGTCGACCGCGTCCTTGGTCGCAGCCACGGCATCGATCACGTCGACCCTGAGCAGCGTGCGCTTCCTCGGATCCATGGTGGTTTCCTTGAGCTGCGCGGCCATCATCTCGCCCAGCCCCTTGAAGCGGCCGATCTCGACCTTGCCGCGGCCGGTGAATTCGGTACGCAAGAGCTCGTCCTTGTGGGCGTCATCCCGGGCATAGGCGACCTTGCCGCCCTGCCGGATCGAATAGAGCGGCGGCACCGCCAGATAGAGATGGCCGCCGTTCACCAGGCTGGGCATTTCCTGGTAGAAGAAGGTGATCAGCAGCGAGGCGATATGGGCTCCGTCGACATCGGCGTCGGTCATGATGATGACCCGGTCGTAGCGCAAGTCCTCGTCGCGGTACTTCGACCGCGTGCCGCAGCCAAGCGCCTGGATCAGGTCCGATATCTGCTGGTTGGCGGCCAGCTTGTCATTGCCGGCGCTGGCGACGTTGAGGATTTTTCCGCGTAGCGGCAATACCGCCTGGCTGGCACGGTCGCGCGCCTGCTTGGCCGAGCCGCCGGCCGAGTCACCTTCGACGATGAACAGTTCGGCGCCGGCGGCTGCGTTCTGCGTGCAGTCGGCGAGCTTGCCGGGCAGCCTGAGCTTGCGCACCGCGCTCTTGCGCGACACTTCCTTTTCCTGGCGCCGGCGCACCCGTTCGTCGGCGCGCGCGATCACCCATTCGAGCAGTTTAGAGGCTTCCTGCGGATTGTCGGCCAGCCAATGGTCGAAGGGGTCGCGGATCGCGGTCTCGACAATTCGAATTGCCTCGATCGTCGCCAGCCTGTCCTTGGTCTGGCCGACGAATTCCGGTTCGCGGATGAACACCGACAGCATGCCCGCCGCCGAGATCATGACGTCTTCCGAGGTAACGATCGAGGCGCGTTTGTTGCCGACCAGTTCGGCATAGGCGCGAAGCCCGCGCGTCAAGACGTTGCGGAAGCCGGCCTCATGCGTGCCGCCTTCGCCGGTCGGGATGGTGTTGCAGTAGGAATTGATGAACCCGTCGCCACCGAACCAGGTCACCGCCCATTCAAGCGAACCGTGGCCGCCCTGCTTCTCGCTCTTGCCGGCAAAGATTTCACGGGTGACCTGAAAGTCGTCGCCAAGCGACGCCTTCAGATAGTCCTTCAGGCCGCCTGGAAAATGGAACTCGGCTTTCGCCGGCGTCGTGTCCTTGTCCTTGATCAGCGAGGGATCGCAGGTCCAGCGGATCTCGACGCCGCCGAACAGATAGGCTTTTGAGCGCGTCATGCGGTAGAGCCGCGCCGGCTCGAACGCCGCACCCTTGCCAAAGATCTGCTCGTCGGGATGGAAACGGATCTTTGTGCCGCGCCGGTTGTGGACCTCACCGAGCTGTTCCAGCCCGGTCACCGGAACACCGCGCGAAAAGCGCTGGCGATAGAGCTGGCGGCCACGGGCAACCTCGACCTCGAGATGATCCGACAGCGCGTTGACGACGGAAACGCCGACGCCGTGCAGGCCACCCGACGTCTCATAGACCTTGCTATCGAACTTGCCGCCCGAATGCAGCGTCGTCATGATGACTTCGAGCGCCGGCTTCTTGAATTTCGGGTGCGGATCGACCGGAATGCCGCGGCCATTGTCGGTGACGGCCAGGTAGCCGTCGGCGGTAAGCTCGACGTCGATGAAGGTCGCATGGCCGGCGACCGCCTCGTCCATCGAGTTGTCGATGACCTCGGCGAACAGATGGTGCATCGCCTTGTCGTCGGTGCCGCCAATATACATGCCGGGCCGGCGCCGCACCGGCTCCAGCCCCTCCAGCACCTCGATGTCGGCGGCACTGTAGCCCTCGCTGCCGTCGCGGGTTGCTGCCGGGCGCTTGGCCGCCTGGACAATCGGATCGGCCGCGCGTGGCGCGGCGCGAACCGGTTGCGGCTGCTTGTCCAGGCTACCGAAAAGATCGTTGTTGTCGTCCATGCTGGCCATAGATTCCGATGCTGCGAATCACCTTCGATACTGCCACGCTTTTTGCGGGCGAACGAGGGTTCCTGTTCCGTTCGGGGGATTGGAACGTCTTAGCCTAAAACCATTCGATAACCAAGCCGGCGGAAATAGGTCGAATTGAGCCGGCCACAATTCCTGTTTCTTTAACTATGCGGCCTAGCGTCGGCTGCAACAAACAAAAGACCAAGGGTTTCAGGGGTATCGGTGTGAGGGGCAAGGCCATAACCATGATCGGCATCGCCGCCGTTTTCGGGGCGATCTCGATTTTTGCCGCAGATTTCTGGGTCAAGAGCCAGGCCAAGGCCGATCTCGGAGAGAAAACGGCGTCAATCTCGGTACCGGAAGCACCCAAGATCGAGTTCAAGACCATCGTGGTGGCGAACGCGCCGCTGCGTTACGGGATGCAACTCGACCGGGCACAGCTCAGCGAAATCCCGTGGTCGCAGGATTCCGTCCCGCAAGGGGCCTTCACCACCGTCGATGCCTTGCTTGCCGACGGCAACCGCGTGGTGCTGTCGCCGATCGAGATCAACGAACCGGTGCTGCTCTCCAAACTGTCGGGGCCAAATGGCCGCGCAACGCTTTCCAACATGCTGTCGCCGGGAATGCGGGCGGTAACCATCCGCACCGACGAGATTGCCGGTGTCGGCGGCTTCGTGACGCCGGGCGACCGTGTCGACGTCGTGCTGACCCGCGATGCGGGCGAAATCCAGGAAGTGGCCAAGAACGCGCAAGGCGCGTCGGGTTCGACCGTCACCTCCGAAATCGTCGTATCCGACGCCAAGGTGCTGAGCGTCGGGCAGGGCGCCGACGAGCGCCAGACCGCGCCGCAGATCGCCAATTCGGTGACCATCGAGGTGACGACCGAGGGCGCGCAGAAGGTTGCGCTTGCCCGCACGGTCGGCACCTTGTCCTTCTCGCTTCGCTCTTCCAGCGAAGGCGGTGACGGCAAGAACGGCGTCACCACCATCTCATCCTTCGGCGGCTCCGTCGCATCCAGCGTCAAGGCCTCGGCCGGCTCGCTGTTCGATGCCCTGACCAAGGAGCCGGAGAAGCCGAAGTTCAAGACGATCATCGTGACGCGCGGCACGCAGGCCGAGGAATACCAGGTTCCTACGCGGGACCAGAAATAAGCAGCCAGTGGGGACTGGGCGAGGGACGGGACAATGTTGGCGCCAAATGCATATCGGATGACAAAACGGCTGCGCCTTGTGCGGGCGCTGGCGATGGCGGCTTGCCTGGCCGCGGCGGGAACGCTGGGCCTCAATGCGCCGGCCAGAGCGGACAATGACATCGTCTACGTCTCGTCGACCAAGAACGCGTCGATCAAGGTGGCCAAGGGCAAGCCGAAGACGATCGTGACCAGTGCCGCCTTCTACCAGATCGTCATCGGCGATCCGGAGATCGCCAACGTCAATCCGCTGACCGACAAGTCCTTTTATGTGCTCGGCAACAATCTCGGCACCACCGGTGTCGCGCTGTTCAATGAAAACAAGCAGCTGGTTGGTACTGTCGACATCGAGGTGACCCTTGATACCGACCAGTTGGCAAGCACCATTCGTGCCAGCGTTCCGGACGCCAACATCAAGGTTGGTTCCGCCAATGGCCGCGTCGTGCTGTCGGGCGAGGCGGACGATGCGGTCGCCGCCGAGAAGGCGAACCAGATCGCCACGCGCTTTTCCGGCAAAGAGGATGTGATCAACTCGGTCAACATCTCGTCGTCGCAGCAGGTTCAGCTCAATGTCCGCTTTGTCGAGATCAACCGCCAGGCCGGCCAGGAACTCGGTGCAAAGTACAGCGCCAATTTTGCCTACGGCATCGGCGGGCGCGACGTCACGCTGGCTCCCGGGGAGATCGCGCCGGCAGGGTCGGGCGAGATCATCGGCCGGCTGTTGTCGAATGGCGTTTCGATCGACATCGCCATCAAGGCATTGGAAGACCACGGGCTCGCCCGGCGGCTGGCCGAACCGAACCTGATCGCCCGTTCGGGCCAAACGGCAAGCTTCCTCGCCGGCGGCGAGTTCCCGATCCCGGTCTCCGAGGACAATGGCAAGATCTCCGTCAGCTACAAGAAGTATGGCGTCAGCCTGGATTTCACGCCGACCGTGCTCAAGGACGGGCTGGTCAGCCTGGACATCGCGCCGGAAGTGTCCTCGATCGACGCGTCGGCTTCCTACAACATCGGCAACATCTCGGTGCCGGGCTTCATCGTGCGTCGCGCCAAGACTTCGGTCGACCTGAAGAACGGACAGAGCTTCATGATTGCCGGCCTGCTGCAGTCGCAGAACGATATCACGACCTCGCGCATTCCCGGCCTTGGCAAACTGCCGGTGCTTGGGTCGCTATTTTCCTCCAAGGCCTATCAGCGGCGCGAGACCGACCTGGTGATCATCGTCACGCCCTATCTGGTCAAGCCGGTCGACCCGTCGAAAAAGCTCGCAGAGCCGACCGACGGCACGCAGCCGGCCAGCAATGCCGACTACTTTCTCAACAACACCGAGGAAGTGAAGGCGTCCGACGCCAACCGTGCGTTGGCAATGGCCGGCGGCAGCACGGCACAGCCGACCGCAGTCACCACGGTCGGGCATTTCCTCGACCTGCCGAAGGATTGAAGCCATGCGCCTGGTTCCAGGACTATGCATCACCCTGTTGCTCGCTGGCATTTCCAGCGGCTGCACCAGTGACGACTATGTGCGCAGCGAAGGGCCGACGATAGGCGCCGGCAACGCGCAGGCCGCCAATACGGTCATGCAGATGGTCGATCCGTGGAAATACGGGGTCCAGAACACGAAGCTTCTGGTTCCGGCCCAACGCAGCTCCGCGGCAGCCGGGGCCGCCGGTCAGGCGGGCGGCACCCAGGCTGCACAGGCGACCACAACCGATTGATCTGGCGCTTGAATTTTATTGGCGAATGACCTGACAGGCTGAAAAACAATGGCAAGCGGCATCAAGACCAAGAATATCCTGCTCGTATCCAGTGACAGGGCTTTCCTGCAGGACACGCGCACGGCGTTCGCCGCCTCGGAGGTCATCCAGCTTTCGACGGTCGAGAAAAATGTCACCGAGCTTCGCGGCGAGGTCCAGGAGGCCGATTTCGGCGCCCTCATCGTCGACATGGATGCGGCAAAGCTCGAAGAGGTCGAGTCGCTGCAGCGCATCATGCGCCGTCTGGAAGGCCGCGTTCCGGTCGTTGTCGTCACCCAGGAATTCAACGCCGCGGCGGTGCGCATCCTGGTCCAGCTAAAGGTCGCCGATTTCCTGGTGAAGCCGATCACCACCGCCGATCTGGTGCGCTCCGTCATCCGCGCGCTGCAAGGGCCGGGCCGCGAGGAAAACACCGAGTCGCAGATCTACACCTTCATGCCGGCTGCCGGCGGTGTCGGCACCACGACGCTGGCGCTGCAGACCGCCTTTCAGCTGCACCATTCGGTGACGCGCGGCGCGTCGACCTGCGTGGTCGATCTCAATTTCCAGCAGGGCGCCTGCGCCGAATATCTCGACCTTGAACCGCGCTTCGACATCACCGAAATCGAGAACCAGCCCGAGCGCCTCGACCGGCAGCTGCTCGACGTGATGCTGTCCAAGCATGCGAGCGGGCTCTGCGTGCTGGCGGCGCCGACGCGGCCGTCGGAAATGCGCTCCTTCAAGACCGATGTCGTGGTCCGCATGCTCGATCTCGTCTCGGCCTATTTCGACAATGTCGTCATCGACATGCCGCGCACCTGGTTTCCGTGGACGGAGACGGTGCTGCTCGGCTCCAACAAGCTCTACATCGTCGCCGAAATGACGGTGCCCTGCCTGCGCCACACGCAGCGCCTCATCCAGGCCGTCTACGAGACGGCCGGCAAGGAAGTGAAGCCGAACGTCATCGTCAACCGTTTCGAACAGAAGATGTTCGACAACGGCATCAAGCATGCGGATGTGCAGGAAATCCTCGGCGAGCATTTCGTCGGCGGCATCTCCAACAACTATCGGCTGGTGCGCGAAGCCGTCGATCGCGGCGTCCCGCTGCACGAGATCGACCCGAACGCCAATGTCGTCAACGATCTCAAGAAAATCATCCTGCCGGAAGAAGCGGTCGCGACGCCTGAGAAATCGCGCTCGCTGTTCAGTATCGGCAAGGGATTGCTGAAAAGGAAGGCCGGATGACCAGCCGCTTTTCGACACTGCAGAATCGCGACACGCGCCCGCAAAGGCCGGCTGATGTCGCGCCGGTCGCGCACCACGCCGTTGTCATTCCGACGACCCGCAAGGCCTTGCCGGCCAAGCCCGAGGCCACGCCGGCCAAGGGCGGCAACAAGGTGGGTGACGCGCGCGTTCGTATCCATCGGATGCTGCTCGAGGAAATTAACCTGGTCGCGCTGGAACGGCTGCCCAAGGACGAGATGCGCCGTCAGGTTCATGAATTCGTCTCCGAAAAGGCGCGCCAGGAGCGGATGGCGATCAACACCATCGAGCTTGACGCGCTGGTTGACGACATCGTCGACGAGATGGTCGGCCTCGGTCCGCTGGAGCCGCTGCTGAAGGATCCCGAGATCAACGACATTCTGATCAACGGCCACCAGAATTGCTTTGTCGAAAAACGCGGCAAGCTGCAGCAGGTCCATATCCCCTTCAAGGATGAGGCGCATCTGCTTCGAATCATAAACAAAATCGTTGCTGCTGTAGGCCGGCGCGTCGATGAATCGCAGCCGATGGTCGATGCGCGCATGCTGGACGGCTCGCGCTTCAACGCCGCCATTCGGCCGGTCGGCGTCGACGGGCCGCTGGTGTCGATCCGCAAGTTTTCCAAGAACAAGCTCGGCCTGCACAAGCTGGTCGAGTTCGGCGCTATCACCCAGAACATGGCCGAAGTGCTGGCCGCGGCCGTGCATGCCCGCAAGACGACCATCATCTCCGGCGGCACCGGCACCGGCAAGACGACGATGCTGAATGCGCTGTCGGCCTTCATTCCGGAAGACGAACGGTTGATCACCATCGAGGATGCGGCGGAGCTGCAGCTGCAGCAGCCGCATGTCGCGCGCATGGAAACGCGCCCAGCCAACATCGAAGGCCATGGCGAGTTGAGGCAGCGCGACCTGGTCAAGAACGCGCTGCGCATGCGTCCGGACCGCGTCATCCTCGGCGAGTGCCGCGGCGAGGAAGCCTTCGACATGCTGCAGGCGATGAACACCGGCCATGAAGGCTCGATGGCGACCATCCACGCCAACACGCCGCGCGATTGCATTTCGCGCCTGGAACAGATGCTCGGCATGACCGGCATGCCGATGACGGTGCAGTCGATCCGCAGCCAGATCGCCAGCGCAATCGACCTCATCGTGCAGCTGACCCGCCTGTCCGACGGCAAGCGCAAGGTGACCAGCGTCGCCGAGGTGACCGGCATGGAAGGCGACGTCATCCAGATGCAGGAGATCTTCCGCTTCGTGCGCACCGGCATGGAAGCCGACGGCAAGATCCTCGGCTATTACGAGGCGACCGGCATCCGTCCGCGCTTCCTCGAGGATTTGCGCGCCATGGGCATCGAATTCCCGGGAAAATATTTCGAACCAGGCCGGCCGCAGGAGTAGGCGGTGTTCCAGAATTTCAGCGCCATCTACGTCGTCTACGCGGCGGCAGCACTCACCGGCATCATGATCGCCGAGGGCTGCTATCTGCTCTATGCAGGGCGCAGCGACAAGCGCACCGCCATCAACCGGCGCATGAAGCTGCAGGAAAACAAGATCAGCCAGGAACAGGTGCTGATCCAGTTGCGCAAGGAGCGCGGCCTCGAAGCCGGCACGTCGCTGTTTTCACCCGACCGCTTCCGCGCGCTGCGCACGCAGTCGGGTATGACCATGCCGTTGCCGAAATTCCTGATGATCACGTCGGGCGTGGCGTTGGCGATGACGTTTGCCGCACTCTGGTACGGCCTGCCGCTGCTGCTCGGGCTTCTGTTGCTGGTCGTCCTGGTGCCGCTGCTGCCGGTGATGGCAATGCGTTCCATGCGCGGCAAACGGCTGAAGCGGTTCGGCTTGCAGTTGCCGGAAGCGCTGGAGCTGATCACGCGTGGCCTCAAGGCCGGCCATCCGGTGCCGGTGGCAATCGCCATGGTGTCGCGCGAAATGCCCGATCCGATCGGCACCGAGTTCGGCGTCATCGCCGACGAGGTGACGTATGGCTCGGATCTGGTTTCGGCGTTGAATTCGCTGTTCGACCGGGTCGGCCATGAGGATCTGCCACTGTTCATCACTGCCGTGTCGATCCAGACCAGTTCGGGCGGCAATCTGCGTGAAATCCTCGACGGGCTGTCGACGACGATCCGCGAACGCGGCAAGCTGCGGCGCAAGGTGCGCGCCATTTCGTCAGAAGGCCGTATGTCGGCCTACATCCTGACCGCGGTGCCGGCGCTGCTGTTTACCGGCATCATGGTGTTGATGCCGCAATTCTATCGCGATGTTTGGGATATACCGAAGACCTGGTACCTGCTTGGCGGCTCGATCTCCTGGCTGATGCTGGGCAACGTCATTATGTTCAAAATGTCGAACTTCAGGTTCTGACATGGAACAAATCATCCAGTTCCTCGCTTCGCTGGCGCCGACCTCGCTGATGCCCGTGGCCGTGATGCTGCTGGCGTTGGGCGGCGGCGCGGTGGCGTGGCCGCTGGTCGTGGCGAAAGGCGACCGCAACGACCTCAAGCGCCGGCTCAAGGTCGAGGACAACAAGGTGGTTGAACGGGCCGAACCGACACCGAAGAAGAATTCCAACGCGGTGCGCGAAAAGGCGGTGAAGCGGGCGCAGGACTTCTATGCCAAGAGCGATCCGGAAAATGTCGCCCGGCTGCGCATGAAACTCATCCAGGCCGGCTACATGGAACCGCGCGCGGTCGGCATGTTCTTCCTGGTCCGTTTCGCTGCCTTTGTCGGCGGCGCGATCGGTGCGTTTCTGGTCAATCAATGGATGGCCAGCGCCGATGCGACCGCGACCAGCCGCTGGACCTTCATCATCCTGTCGGGAGCGGCCGGCTATTTCCTGCCCGGCCTGGTGCTGAGCCAGAAGGTGCGGGAAAAGATGCGCGAATACCGCAACGGCTTTCCCGACTTCATGGATTTGATGATCGTCTGTTCCGATGCCGGGATGAGCATGGAAGCCGGGATCGAACGCGTCTCGAAGGAACTCGCCAAGACCTATCCGGCGCTGAGCCAGAACCTGCAGCTGGTATCGCTGGAGCTCAGGGCAGGGCGCAGTCTCGACGACGCGCTGAAGGCGCTCGCCGACCGCCTTAGCCTGGACGAGGTGCGTTCGTTTGCGACGCTGCTGCAGCAGTCCAAGGAACTCGGCACCAGCCTGTCGGGAGCGCTGCGCGTCTTCTCCGACGAAATGCGGCACAAGCGCATGTCGCTGGCCGAGGAGAAAGCGCACGCTTTGCCGGCCAAGATGTCGGTGCCGGTGGTGGTCTGCATCCTGCCGGTGGTGCTGATGATTGCCGTCATTCCGGTTATCGTCAAAATGACGGCACATTGACGGGGCGGCCTGGTTAACAGGATCTTTGCGCGAAACCAAATTTTAGGCGCATTTTAGCACCGAAGGTTAATCGCCCTGTTGTAGTCTGCTTCCTGAAGAACGACCCGGCAAATCGGGCGATTGAGGCAGGGGCATGCGTTACAGATCTCTCACGGCAATGGCCGCGATTGCGGCAGTCTTGATGGTCACGGGTTGCACGTCGAGCGGTGTCGATGCGACCAAGACCACCGCCATCCCACCACAGGCAAAGGACGTCAGTTCGTCCGACCTGACGGAGGGCAAGGTGCAATTTCGCGAGGCGAATTACGGTCTTGCCGAAAAGCATTTCCGCAAGGCGGTGGAACTGAAGGCCGACAATGCCGAGGCCTGGATGGGGCTTGCCGCTTCCTATGACGAACTCGGCCGCTTCGACTTTGCCGACCGCGCCTACGATCAGCTTTTGAAGGTCGCCGGGCGCAAGCCGCAGATCATCAACAATATGGGCTATTCGCAATTGTTGCGCGGCAACCGCAAGAAGGCCAAGGCGCTGCTTCTGGAGGCCAGGGCCGGCATGACCGACCCAACGGTGGTCAATGCCAATCTGGCGCTGCTGAACAAGGGCTGAAACGTCGCTTCGTCGTGCGCGGCTTCTCCCGCAAGACGAGACAGCGACGCTTTGTAAACCTTGTCGGAAAGTAGCGTCGGACGGCCGACCGAAATTACGCATTTGCAGCCTGTAGCTGCCCTAGAATGCAGCGCACCCGACCATCTCCCCAAGAGGCTGCTGCTCACACATGTTGGATTTCAGTTCGCTTCTGCTTGCAGCTGCGTTGTCTGGCATATGCCTCAGCGTCACCATGTTTGCGATCTGGTTGACCGCGCCGCGCGGGCGCTTTGTGCTGAGCGTGGCGTGCGGCATTCTCGTCCTGGTCGCGCATGTGATCTTGTTTTGGCACTACACCAGGGATCCGAGCCCGTGGCTTTGCCAGATCGTCTTGGCGTTGCTCAGCCTGGGTTTTCTGACCATCTGCCTGGCGGCCATGCAATATCTCGGCGTGCATGAGTACAGACGTGCTGTTATGCCGACACTGCTTGCGATGGCGGTATGCGCGGGCGTGACTTATCTCGGCCTCGACGGTGTCGGCTTCGTTGTCACCTACGCTGAAGTAACGGCGCTGCTTGCGGTGATCGGGGCGATGTTCTGGATCAAGGGCGGCGGTCAGGAGCGCCGAATTCTGCTGGTGGTTTCGTTCCTGAGTGGCGTCTGCGGGCTGTCGTTCGGACTTTGCGGCGCGATGCTTGTCGTCAAAGGGCAGTGGGTACTCGGCGTTGCGCCGGACAATTGGGCCGAACGCTTGAACTCAGTCGTCGCGGTTGCCTGCATGACCGGGCTCGGCGCCTTGACGCTCTCGCTGCATCATTTGCAGGCGCAGATCGAATTGAAGGCCGAGACCATGACCGATCCCTTGACCGGGCTGATGAACCGGCGGGCGCTGACCGCATTCTACGGCGAGCGCGTCTTCGGTCCGTTCATGTCGGTCGTCATGTTCGATCTCGATCACTTCAAGAAGACCAATGATGTCTTCGGCCATCCGGTCGGCGATCAGGTTTTGTGCCGCTTCGCCGCGGTGATCCGGAAATATGGCAAGACCGGCGTCGATGCCTTTCGGCTGGGCGGCGAAGAATTCGTGCTGGTCATGTCCAGGGTGACGGAAGAAAAAGCCTACGACCTTGCAAGCAAGATCAGCGTCAGCTTCGGCACGGAAGTGGTGGCCACCTCGCTTGGTCCATTGCGCAGCACGGTCAGCGGCGGCATCGGCTTTGGCGAGGCAGGCGGCGCCAGCCTCGACGTCGTGCTGGCCGATGCCGACACTGCACTCTATGCGGCCAAGCGCGCCGGGCGAAATCGCGTCGTCGTCCAGAACAAAGCCAGCAAGGCCGACGAGCCGGCCCTGCGCTCTGCCTGATTGCCGCCGAGAGGATTACTCGGCGGCGCCCAGATATTCCGACAGCGGCGGGCAGGAGCAGACCAGGTTGCGGTCGCCGGCGACATTGTCGATGCGCGACACCGGCGGCCAGTATTTGGCCGCGCTGTCGGCGTCGCCGGCGGGGTAGGCCGCTTCCAGCCGCGAATAGGGATGGCTCCATTGGCCGGCCAGCGCCTCGGCCGCAGTATGCGGCGCATTGACCAGCGGGTTGTCGGCCAGCGGCCACTCGCCCTTCGCCACCTTGGCGGCCTCGCCGGCAATGGCAATCATCGCCTCGCAAAATCGGTCCAGTTCGCGCTTGGGCTCCGACTCGGTCGGTTCGACCATCAGCGTGCCGGCGACCGGGAACGACATGGTCGGCGCATGGAAGCCATAGTCGATCAGGCGTTTGGCGATGTCGTCGACGCTGATGCCGGCGCTGTCCTTGAGCACGCGGGTGTCGAGGATGCATTCATGCGCGATGCGATCATGCCTGCCCTTGTAGAGGAGCGGGAAGTGCGGCGCGAGCCGTGTCGCCACGTAGTTGGCCGAGATGATGGCGGTCTCGGTCGCCTGCTTGAGGCCGGAGGCGCCCATCATGCGAATGTACATCCAGGTGATCGGCAGGATCGAGGCGCTGCCGAACGGTGCGGCCGACACGGCATGCGCCGAACCCTCGGTGACGTGACCCGGCAGATAGGGTTGCAGATGCGACTTGACGCCGATCGGACCGACTCCAGGACCACCGCCGCCATGCGGGATACAGAAGGTCTTGTGCAGGTTCATGTGGCAGACATCGGCGCCGATGTCGCCGGGCCGCGCCAGCGCGACCAGGGCGTTGAGGTTGGCGCCGTCGAAATAGACCTGACCGCCATGCTCATGGATGAGGGCGCAGAGGTGGCGCGCCCCTTCCTCGTAGACGCCATGCGTCGAGGGATAGGTGAACATCAGCGCTGCGAGATTCTTGGAATGCTCGTTGGCCTTGGCCCTCATATCGTCCATGTCGATGTTGCCGTCTTCCAGGCAGCGCACGACGACCACGCTCATGCCCGCCATCGCCGCGCTCGCCGGATTGGTGCCATGCGCGGAGGAGGGGATCAGGCAGACGGTGCGATGGCCTTCGCCGCGCGAGCGGTGATAGCCGCGAATGGCAAGCAGGCCGGCATATTCGCCCTGGCTGCCGGCATTGGGCTGCAGCGTCACCGCATCGAAGCCGGTGATCTCCGACAGCCAGCCTTCCAGCTCACCGATCATGGCGCGATAACCGGTTGAATGGCTGGCCGGCGCGAAGGGATGCAGATTGGCGACGCTCGGCCAGCTCACCGGCATCATCTCGGCGGCGGCGTTGAGCTTCATGGTGCAGGAGCCCAGCGGGATCATGGCGCGGTCGAGGGCCAGGTCCTTGTCGGCGAGACGGCGCAGGAAGCGCATCATCTCGGTTTCCGAGTGGTTGTCGTGGAAGACCGGCTGGGAGAGGAACTCCTTGCCGCGCGGTTTTCCGGGCACGGTGCTGGCGCCGGCATCGTCGGCCTTGACGCCGAACAGGGCGGCGATCCCCTTCAGGTCGGCCTCGGTGGAGGTCTCGTCGAAGGCGATGCTGATGCGGTCGGCATCGATGACGCGCAGCAACCGGCCACCCTTTTCAGCGGCAGCGGCGATCGAAGCTGCCTTGCCCTTCACCTCGACTGTGACCGTGTCGAAGCGGCTTGTGCCAAGCACGGAAACACCTGATGCTTTCAGGCCTGCCGCGAGGCGGCTGGCGAGTGCATGGATGCAGCCGGCAATTCCTTGCAGTCCGGCCGGGCCGTGCCAGATCGCATAGGCCGTCGCCATATTGGCGAGCAGCGCCTGCGCGGTGCAGATATTGGAGGTCGCCTTGTCGCGGCGGATATGCTGTTCGCGTGTCTGCAGGGCGAGACGATAGCCCGGGCGGCCTTTGCTGTCGGTGGACTGGCCGACGAGGCGGCCAGGCATCAGCCGGGTCAATTTATCGGAGACCGCGCAATAGGCGGCGTGCGGGCCGCCAAAGCCCATCGGCACGCCAAAACGCTGCATCGGACCGACAGCGATGTCGGCGCCAAGTTTTGCCGGCGCATCCGTCAGCGTCAGGCCGAGCGGATCGGCAATGAAGACGACGACGGTGCCTGTTGCACGGGCCTTTTCGATCGCCGCCTTATGGTCGCCGTAGACGCCAAAAGTGTCCGGCCAGGAGACGAGCAGGGCTGCGGTGTTGTCGTCGATCGTCTCGCCGTCGATCTCGATGCCGAGCGGCTCGGCGCGGGTGCGCACCACGTCCAGCGTCTGCGGGTGCGGCGTGCCGGCCAGCGCCACCTTGGTGCGCTTGTCACGATGATGGCGCAGCGCAATGCCGACAGCCTCGGCAACCGCCGTTGCTTCGTCGAGCAGCGAGGCCGATGCCACCGGCAGGCCGGTTAGCTCTGTGACCAGGGTCTGGAAATTGAACAGCATTTCGAGCCGGCCCTGGCTGATTTCGGCCTGATAGGGCGTGTAGGCCGTATACCAGGCCGGATTCTCGAACAAATTGCGCTGGATGACCGGCGGCACATGCACGCCGTGATAACCGGCGCCGATGAAGCTCTTCAGCACCGTGTTTCTTGCCATGGTCGCCGACAATTCTGCCAGCGCCTCGGCTTCGCTGGCCGGTGCGGGCAGGGTCAGCGGTACGTCGAGGCGGATCGATCTCGGCACGGCCTGGCTGATCAGCGTCTCGACTGAGGGAACGCCGATCACCGCAAGCATGGCTCTGACATCGTTGACATCAGGACCGATATGGCGGGCCGAAAAGGGAGTGAGTGCTGCGCTCATGTTTCTTATGATCCTGATATCAGCCGATATGGGCCTGGTAAGCGGCCTCATCCATGAGGCCTTCGAGCTGGCTTTCATTGGCGAGCTTCATCTTCCACAGCCAGCCGTCGCCGGTCGCCGCTGAATTGACCAGCGATGGGTCGGACGAGAGCGTGCCGTTGGCCTCGGTGATCTCGCCGTCGACCGGCGCATAGACGTCGGACGCCGCCTTGACGGATTCGACCACCACTGCGGTGTCGCCCTTGGCCAGTTTTTTGCCCAGCTCCGGCAATTCGACGAAAACGAGATCGCCGAGCTGCTCTTGCGCATAGTCGGTGATGCCGACGGTGGCGATGCCGCCCTCGACACGCAGCCATTCGTGATCTTCGGTGAAATAGGTTTTTGCCATGAGGATTATCCTTTGCGGTAGCGATGAGGAGTGAAGGGCAAGGAATTGATATCGATCGGGATTTTGGTCCCGCGAACATCGGCGAACAGTTTCGTGCCCGGCTTGGCCAGAGCTGTCGGGACGTAGCCCATGGCGACGGGATGGCCAACTGACGGGCCGAATCCGCCGGAGGTGACATGGCCGGCGGCATTGCCGTCGGCATCGAACAGGGCACAGCCGGCACGCACAGGCTGGCGGCCTTCAGGCTTCAAGCCCACGCGTTTCCACCACGGGCCTTGTGCGGTCTTGCGTAAGACATCAGCGCCAATGAAGGATCCAGTGGCACGGATATCCTTGGGGATTGCCCACATCAGGGCCGCACTGGCCGGGTCGGTCTCCGGCGTGATGTCCTGGCCGTGCAGGCAGAGCCCGGCTTCAAGCCGAAGCGAATCGCGGGCGGCAAGGCCGATCCACAGCACGCGTTCGTCCTCGAGCAGCTTGGCAGCCAGGATCCGCGCGTCCGCTTCCGGCAGGCCGATCTCGAACCCATCTTCGCCGGTATAGCCGGAGCGGCTCATGAACCAGTTTTTCTTCGGCTCGATGCCATGCATGAACAGCAGCGAGCCGGTCTCGATGCCCGCGCGGGACAAGGCAGCCCAGGCTTCCGGACCCTGTATCGCCAGGAAGACACGGTCGAGCGCGTCGACCTTGACCTCGAAATCCTTGGCAAGCGCGCGCAGGTGCTTTTCGTCGGCTTCGGCGTTGCCGGCATTGGCGACCACCATGAAGCGCTCGTCGCCGAGCCTGGTGACGATCAAATCGTCCAGAATGCCGCCGGCTTCATTGAGGAAAAAGGACAGTTTGGACTGCGAGATTTCGAGCGCGCCGGCATCCAGAGGGCAGGCGCGGTTGAGCAGGGCGACAGCGCCCGGGCCACTGATCTCGAACAGCTTCATGTGAGAGATGTCGAACAGGCCGGCATGCTCGCGTGTGTGAAGATGCTCCTTCATCACGCCGGCCGGATAGGTCAGTGGCATCGACCAGCCGGCGAAGGCGCCAAAGCGCGCACCGGCGGCGGTGTGAATATCCTTAAGGGGAAGGTGTTTTGGGTCGCCCGTCATGTCATCTCCAGAGTCGCACGCAATCGGCCGCTGATGGCGACCAGTCCGTGCCCCTCTGTCTGAAGCCTGAGAGACTCGCGCCCCGTAACTCTGTCGGCAGCGCTTACACCTTCGGCGCGGGGGCAAGCCCCGACTTTCCAGAGTGTCTTTCCCGTCTACGGTTCTTTTGCCTGAGAGATTTCGGGCGATTTCCCCTTCGGCGGCAGCTTTCGCTGCTCTCTCCCGCAAACAGGTAGGACTCGCAAAAGTCCTCGACTCGCCATCCATAGCCCGTGAACGACACCTTGTCACCTGCCAGCGACATTTAAAGCGTGCCGCGCTTCGGATCTTTGTTTTGATGCATGTCGTTCTCCTAAAACCGGTTGGCAACATGCATTGGCCGACAAGGCTTCGCTAACCACGCCGTTTGCCGGTTTTTCAAGACACTGCTGGTACAAGGGTAGGAGATGACGCTTGGCGACCGGCAGTAGCCGGCAGCGGACGGGGACCGAAAATGGGCGAACTCATCATGACCGCACCAGTGGCGGGGCTGACCTCGAAAGGCCGCATCACGGCCGAGGACGTGGTCATGCTGCGCCGCGAGGTGTTCAGCGACGGCGTGGTGACGCGCGGCGAAGCCGAAGCGCTGTTCGCGCTCGACGCGACGGCCAAGGACAAATGCGAGGAATGGCCGGTGTTCTTTGTCGAGGCCATTGGCGACTATATCGTCCATCAGGAAAAGCCGGCGGGCTATATTTCCGGGGACAATGCCGACTGGCTGGTCCGGGCGATCTCGCGCGACGGCATGGTCGACAGCCGGACAGAGCTTGAGCTGCTCGTGCATGTGCTGGAGATAGCGAAATCCTCGCCGAGCCGGCTTTCCGCCTATGCGCTGCAACAGGTCTCCGATGCGGTGATCGACGGCAAGGGACCGCTGATGCTTGGCGGCAGCCTGGTTCCCGGGCTGATCGCCGAGGCCGAGGTCGAATTGCTGCGCCGCATCCTTTACGCCCATGGCGGCGACGGCAACATCGCCATCACCCGCGCCGAGGCCGAGGTGCTGTTCAAGATCAACGAGCAGACCGCGGCGGCCAGCAATGATCCGTCCTGGAACGATCTGTTCGTCAAGGCGATCGCCAATTTCGTCATGTGTTCGGCTGGCTACGAAGCGCCGACGCGCGATGTGGCGCTGCGCCGGGACACCTTTTTCGAGCAGGCCGAACCCGAGATCGGCGGCTTCTTCGGCCGTATGGTGTCAGGCGGGCTCGCCGGCATCATGGAAGCCTATCGGTCACCTGACAATATCGAGGCCGAGTGGGAATCCAAGAACAGGGCGACAGAGGCGCTTGCCCGCCGCGCCGAGACGATCGACGCCAGCGAGGCGAAATGGCTGGCCGAGCGCATCGGCAGCGATCGGCCATTGTACGAGAACGAGCGCGCGCTGCTGACGCTGATCAAGCACGCTTCGCCGGAGATCCACTCGGCGCTGAAACCGCTGCTCGACAAGGTTGCCTAGGGTCCATCGATATTCAGGTGAGGCCGGCCTGCAGATGGCGGCTTCCTGCGCTTCCGGTGCTCACGTACTTCAAGTACGCTCCGCTCCGGTTCTCGGAAGCCACCATCTTCGACTCGGCCTGACCTGAATCTCGACGGAGCCTATACGGATCCATTTTATCAAATCCCGCCGTACCAGTCATAGCCATTGTCTTCCCAATAGCCGCCGCGGCCGCCGCCGACGTCGGCGAAACCGTCGACCAGTTCGATCTTGTAGAGGTATTTCGGCATCTTGTAGCCGAGCTGGCGTTCGACACGCACACGCAGCGGCGCGCCGTTCTCGACCGGCAGCGGCTTGCCGTTCAACCCATAGGCGAGGATCGTCTGCGGATGGCGGGCATCGATCAGGTCGATCGTGCCGTAATATTTGACGTCACCGGACAGGCTGCGGTCGATCGTGTCGAGGCAATGGAACATGACGTAGCGCGCCTGCGGCTTGACCACCGCCTGGTCGAGCACCAGCGACAGCGGCGTGCCTGTCCATTTGGCGATGCAGCTCCAGCCTTCGACGCAGTCGTGACGGGTGATCTGCGTGCGGCTCGGCATGTTCTGAAGCTGCTCGCGGCTGAGCGACAGCGGCTTTTCGACCAGGCCCGTCACCTCCAGTCGCCAATCGGCGAAATTGTTGGCGAGCAGGCCCTTGTAGACATCGTCGTCCGGCGCGGTGACGCCGTTCGGCCGCTGCGGCTGGCGGATGTCGGCCTCGGTGAATTCCGGCGCCAGCGCATCGCGGCCGGCGAGCAACCGTTGTGCGCGATAGGTCAGGCCGTTGGCGTTTTCGAGGAAACTGCGCAGGCCGTCGCCCATGCCGAGTTGGCTGTCGAAGGCATCGCAGCCCGACAGCATGATGCCGGACACGCCAAGGCTGGCCGAGGTCAGGAACTTTCTGCGGCTGATCTGGAATTTTGCCATGTCAGGCGCTCCTCTCGGCGGGTTTGTCGTCATGCGAGGGAGAATCGGTGCGGTACCAGCCGGTGATGATGGAACGCAATTCGTTGATTGGCCCGGCAGCCAGGATCATCAGGATGTGGATGACGAAGAAGCCAATGAGCAGCAGCATCACGGTGAAATGGATGGTGCGCGCGGTCTGCCGGCCGCCCAGCACTTCGTTGAGGAATGGCAGCACCGAGTTCATGCTCGGCGACATGGCAAGGCCGGTGATGATCATCAGCGGCAGGAGCACGAACAGGACGCCGCCATAGGCCATTTTCTGCAGCGTGTTGTATTCGCGCGTGTGGTGGAATTTCAGCTTGGCGTGGTCGATAATGTCCTGCGGCAACCGCTTGAGATCGTCGAGGCGCGGCGCGAGATCGCGGCGCAGATGGCCGTTGAGCGCGCTGGCGACCAGCCAGACGATGAGTGTCGTGGTCAGGATCCAGGCGAAGAAGAAATGCACCACGCGGGCGGTGCCGAGGTCGTAGTAGGACGGTATCGTCGCCCAGGACGGAAAGCCGCGCGCAGTCTCCTGGCCAGCCGGTCCCGACCAGCCGAGCACGCCGGTTGTGTCGAAGCGGTGCCCGAAGATTTCGGTGTAGCCGCGCGTGCCCGTTGTGGTGTTTTCGGCGCCGATGGCGAAGACGGTGTTGTTGTATTCGAAGCCCGACTGCTTGCCGATGTAGAGCTGCGGGCGGGCGTTGAAGATCTGCAGGCCGGAAAGCAGCATGAAGAACAGCGAGATCGCCCAAAGCCAGTGCGTCAGCCGCGTCCAACGCGACTGCCGGTAGATCAACGTTTCAACCCTGGGCGAGGCCGCGTCTGCCCCTACGGATTGGCTCCTGGCAACCGTTTCCATGTTTATTCTTTGCCTCCCGGCCGCGCGATTTCGGCGCGGCCTCTGCGATCAACGTTCTCCTCCCAATACGTCGCAATCCATAGCGATGTTTCACCCGATCACGGATTTATTACGGGCCCGGATTTATCACGAACCGCCGAGGCTGACGGCGAGGTTGACCACGGCAGCGACGATGACCGTGTTGAAGAAGAACGATAGGATCGAGTGCACAAGCACGACGCGGCGCATATGCGAGGTGGTTATGGCTGTGTCGGCGGTCTGCGCGGTCATGCCGATGACCGTGGCGAAGTAGAGGAAATCCCAGCCCTCCGGCCGTTTGCTGCCGGGAAACTCGAGGCCGCCGACTGGGATCTTCTTCTTGGTTTCGGAATCGATCGCGTCGCCGTCCATCCAGTAGACATGCGCATAGTGAAGTGCGGCCATGGCATGGATGGTGAACCAGCCGAGCGGGATCGACAGCATCGCGAAGCCGAGCTCGGTGGGGTCGCGGTCTTTGTGATTGATCAGCAGGAACAGCAAGACGATGGCGATGCCGACGATGCCGAGCGTGATGGCAAAGATGCCAAGCACGGGTAGGTCGATCTCACGTGCATTCTTGCTGAGGTAGCGGCCGGAAAGCAGCGGCATCTTGGCGATGACGAGCGCAATGAAGACGACGAAGAACGCATCGGCGGCAATCGAAATCGAATAGGCAAGCGTCACCCCCGAGATCAGCGCGATAACCAGCGCCGGGATGCCGACGCAGGCCGACACCAGGAATTGCTTGTGCCGGTGCAGCGGGTTGGTGATGGGGATGTCTGTCGCCATGGCGCGGCCTCGAGTGCCGTTTCTATCCCGGTGTGGCGGATTTCAGCGCCCGCCGCAAGATACGGTCGAGTTCGCCGAGAAAGCGCGAACGGTCCTGCGGCGCGAAGCTGGCATTGTAGCCCTTGCTTTCGCCGGTCTCGCGCAGATGCTGCTTCAAGTCGCGCATCGCCACCGCCATGCCGATCGTCTCCGGCGTGAACGGGCGTCCTGTAGGGCCAAGCACATGGGCGCCCAGCGCCACCGTGCGGGCGGCAAGCGGGATGTCGGCTGTCACCACGATATCGTTGGGTTTCGCATTCTCGACGATCCAGTCGTCGGCGGCGTCGGCTCCCTTGGACACCACGACGTTTCGGATCATCGGATCGCGCGACGGGCGCAGGCCGCCATTGGAGACGTAGGTGACGACGACGCCATGACGCTCGGCGACCTTTTCGACCTCGGCCTTGACCGGGCAGGCGTCTGCATCGACGAGAATTGATGGTGCGGGCATCTTGCTTCCAATGAATATGGGGCCGGATCGTTCTCCGGCCCCATGAACGCTTCTTTTCAGATCTTCAAGCCGGCAAGGCGCCGGACTTCTTCGCGGTCCATGTCGCGATGTAGTCCATCAGGCCGGGATTGAGGCAGTCATAGGGCTCGATGCCGATTGACTTCAACTGCGCACGAATGCCGTCCATGCGCTTCGGGTCGACACCGGATTCGATGATCGAGGAGACGAAAGCGGTGAAGCCAGGCGGTGACCAGCCGTCTTCCTGGAAGCGCTCGGGGTGGATGAAGGTGAGGCCCTTGAACGGATGGTCGCGCTCGACCGGTCCGTGCATGTGGACGCCGCAGCCGGTGCAGGCGTGGCGAAGGATCAGCGCGCCGGGATCGACCACTTTGAGCTTGTCGGCATTTTCGGTGACGGTGACGTCGCCGGTGCCGGCGACGGCCACGACCGAGAACACCGCGCCTGCCGGCTTCCAGCATTTGGTGCAGCCGCAGGCATGGTTGTGGGCGATCTGGCCCTTGACCTTCACCTTCACCGGCTTGCTGGTGCAGGCACAGACCAGCGTGCCGCCGGCAAAGCTGGCGCTCTCCTTGGGCAGTCCATTGTCGAGTTTCGGATGCAATTTCTCAGGCATTTTCTTCCTCCCTTGTTGAACCCGTGCAACTTCAGTCGCTGGCCCTTCGGTCGGCGGCTCTTTTCTCCTCAGTAAACCACCACGCTTCGGATCGACTTGCCCTCATGCATGAGATCAAAGCCCTTGTTGATGTCCTCGAGCTTCAGCGTGTGGGTGATCATCGGGTCGATCTCGATCTTGCCGTCCATGTACCAATCGACGATTTTTGGCACGTCGGTGCGGCCGCGCGCGCCGCCAAAGGCGGTGCCCATCCAGGTGCGGCCGGTGACCAACTGGAATGGCCGTGTCGAGATTTCCTGGCCGGCTCCGGCAACGCCGATGACGACCGACTTGCCCCAGCCGCGGTGTGAGGATTCGAGCGCCTGGCGCATCACCTTGGTGTTGCCGGTGCAGTCGAAGGTGTAGTCGGCGCCGCCGATCTGGTCGGCGCCACGCTTGGTCATGTTGACGAGGTGGGGCACGATATCGCCGTCGATCTCCTTCGGATTGACGAAATGCGTCATGCCGAACTTCTCGCCCCAGGCCTTCTTGTCGTTGTTGAGATCAACGCCGATGATCATGTCGGCGCCGGCAAGGCGAAGCCCCTGGATGACGTTGAGGCCGATGCCGCCGAGGCCGAAGACAACTGATGTGGCGCCCTGCTCGACCTTGGCGGTGTTGATGACAGCACCGATGCCGGTGGTGACGCCGCAGCCGATGTAGCAAATCTTGTCGAACGGCGCGTCAGGATTGACCTTGGCCAGCGCGATCTCGGGCAGCACGGTGAAATTGGAGAAGGTCGAGCAGCCCATATAGTGAAAAATCTTGTCCTTGCCGATCGAGAAGCGCGACGAGCCGTCCGGCATCAGGCCCTGGCCCTGGGTGGCGCGGATCGCGGTGCACAGATTGGTCTTGCGCGACAGGCAGGACGGGCACTGGCGGCATTCCGGCGTATAGAGCGGGATGACGTGGTCGCCCTTCTTGACCGAGGTGACGCCCTTGCCGACATCGACGACGATGCCGGCGCCCTCATGGCCGAGAATGGCCGGAAACAGGCCTTCAGGGTCGGCGCCTGACAAAGTGAACTCGTCGGTGTGGCAGATGCCGGTCGCCTTGATCTCGACCAGCACTTCGCCGTCGCGCGGACCATCGAGGTCGACCTCCATGATCTCCAGCGGCTTTCCGGCGGCGACAGCAACAGCGGCGCGGGTTTTCATCAGACAATTCCTCCCAAGGCGGTTTTTTGCTCAAGCTTTCAGGTTTTCTCGATGCGATCAACTGGAAGCTGGTGGCAAGACTGGGCCACAGCGGCGAATTGGAATCGCAAATCGATTGAAAGGCGGTGAATTGCATGGTCGGCTTGACCGCACAAGCACAGGCCATAAAAGGAATGGCCGGAGGGAACGACATCAGCATGTTCACCAAAATCCTGATCGCCAACCGCGGCGAGATCGCTTGCCGTGTCATCAAGACGGCGCGCAAGATGGGCATTGCCACGGTTGCCGTCTATTCCGACGCCGATCGCGACGCCGTGCATGTCGAGATGGCCGACGAGGCGGTGCATATCGGACCGTCGCCGGCCGGGCAGAGCTATCTCTTGCCGGAAAAGATCATCGCCGCCTGCAAGCAGACGGGCGCGCAGGCCGTGCATCCCGGCTACGGCTTTCTCTCCGAGCGTGCATCCTTCTGCGAGGCACTGGAGGCGGAGGGCATAATCTTCATCGGCCCGAAGCCCAAGGCGATCAAAGCGATGGGCGACAAGATCGAATCGAAGAAATTCGCCAATGCCGCCAAGGTTTCCACCGTGCCCGGTTGGCTCGGCGTCATCGAGAATGCCGATCATGCCGAAAAGATCGCCGGCGAG
This sequence comes from Mesorhizobium sp. P2_E10, assembly GCF_056404235.1. Classification (NCBI taxonomy): domain Bacteria; kingdom Pseudomonadati; phylum Pseudomonadota; class Alphaproteobacteria; order Hyphomicrobiales; family Phyllobacteriaceae; genus Mesorhizobium; species Mesorhizobium sp. P2_E10. The sequence continues at coordinate 70,289 of NZ_JBFUEK010000008.1, read as the reverse complement.
ATCGGCTATCCCGTGATGATCAAGGCCTCGGCCGGCGGCGGCGGGAAGGGTATGCGCATCGCTTGGAGTCAGTCGGAGGTGCGCGACGGTTTTGACCGGGCGCGCTCGGAAGCCAAAAGCTCGTTCGGCGACGACCGCGTCTTCATCGAAAAATTCGTCGTCGATCCGCGCCATATCGAGATCCAGGTGCTGGCCGATGCGCATGGCAACACGCTCTATCTCGGCGAACGCGAATGCTCGATCCAGCGCCGCAACCAGAAGGTCGCCGAGGAGGCGCCGTCGCCTTTCCTCGACGCCAAGACCCGCAAGGCCATGGGTGAGCAATCGGTGGCGCTGGCCAAGGCGGTCGACTACCAGAGCGCCGGCACCGTCGAGTTCATCGTCGACAGCGACAAGAACTTCTATTTCCTTGAAATGAATACGCGATTGCAGGTCGAGCACCCGGTGACGGAACTCGTCACCGGCATCGATCTCGTCGAGCAGATGATCCGCATCGCCGCCGGCGAAAAACTCGCCATCAAGCAGAGCGAGGTGAAGCTGAACGGCTGGGCGGTGGAAAGCCGGCTCTACGCCGAGGATCCTTATCGCAATTTCCTGCCGTCGATCGGCCGGCTGACGCGCTACCGGCCGCCGGAGGAAGGACAGTTCGGCGACGTCATCATCCGCAACGACACTGGCGTTACCGAAGGCTCGGAAATTTCGATGTTCTATGACCCGATGGTGGCAAAGCTGTGCACCTGGGCGCCGACGCGGCTCGAGGCCATCGACGCTATGTCGGTGGCGCTGGACAGTTTCGTCGTCGACGGCATCGAGCACAACATCCCGTTCCTGGCCGCACTGATGCAGCATCCGCGCTGGCGGGAAGGCCGGCTTTCGACCGGCTTCATTGCGGAGGAATATCCCGGCGGGTTTGCACCGATCGTTCCCAACGACGAAGAAAAAGCCGTGCTGGCATCGATCGCCACCGCGGTCGAACTGCTGCGCCGCGACCGGCTCGACCGGCTGGGCGGGCGGCTGGCGCCGCATTCCGGCGCCCTGAAGCGGGACTGGGTGGTCAAGATCGGCCAGGATTACCTCTCGGCCGCCATCCTCGAGGGTATGATCTCGATCCCGATGGAAATCGACCTGTCGATCGACGGCGGCAAGGCGCTGACGGTAGCGTCGGACTGGCGGCCGGGCGACCTCATCTGGCGCGGCACGGTCGGCTCCTCCAAGATCGCGGCGCAGATCAGGCCGCTGCCGAACGGGCTGCGCATCGCCTGGAAAGGTATGTCGGTGACGGCGCGCGCCATGCTGCCGCGCATCGCCGAGCTCGAAAGACTGATGCCGAAAAAAGTGCCGCCGGATACGTCAAAAATGCTGCTCTGCCCGATGCCGGGCCTCGTCGTGTCGATTGCCGTAGCCGAGGGGCAGGAGGTCAAGGTGGGCGAGACTTTGGCCGTGATTGAGGCGATGAAGATGGAAAACGTGCTGCGCGCCGATCGCGACCTCACCGTGTCGAAACTCAACGCCAAGCCGGGCGATAGCCTCGCCGTCGATGCGGTGATCATGGAGTTCGCCTGATTTTTCGACGGCGGATCGCAGTCAGGCGTCTGCGGCCAGCATGCTCTGGTCGGTGACGACGTAGACGCAGGCACGGCAAGCATCCGCTCCACGCTGGCTGTACCAGCGGCAGGAGCCACGGATGGCGCAGCGCGGCAGATTTTCGGCCGGCTTGATCATCTGCTCAGCCATCCCTGTCAGCACCTTTTCGATGACGCCGCAGGAATTGCCGGTCCACTGCTTGCATTTGCCTTCGACGCAACGGCCGGCAAAGCGGAAGCGCGCTTCCGGCACGCCGGCCTTGCTCGCCAGGTCGACGAATTCGGCATCGATCTCGAGGCGCGTCGGGATCGGCTGGACAATGCCGTCCACCCCGACAACGCCGATGAGCAAGGCTCCCGGCTCGGCGCGGGCGCTCGGACAGGATTTTTCGCCGGCCTCGGCGATTTTCGGGCTCGCCGAGGTCTTTTTCATATTTGCCGAGACAAGTGCCATGGGTGTCAGCGCAGCATTCCGTTGATCTCTTTGTCGAGCGCGGGCAGCTGGTGTTGGTCGATATGCGCGACCAGTCCGAGCCATTCCCTGGGAAAGCGCAAGACGAGTTCCGGTTGCGTGTGCGTCTCGGCGATCGTCGCCAGCACCGCGTGCTGGATGGTTTTCGCCAGCTTCTCATCCATGCCCTTGGAGAGCTTGAGACCGCTGAGATCGACGACAAAACGGTTGGCCATGAAAATCTCCTGTTAAAAGATGATTTCGTCCACATTGGCAGTGTGCCGGTGCCGGTGCCCGTCAACCATGAAGCGCTTCACATGGACTGATCTCGGGCGCTGGCGGCCGTTCGCGCCGGCGTTGAGTTTGTCAGGGGATCGGCAGATGTCGGGGCGGGGAATGCTGGCGGGCGGTGGCGCGGGAGCCTAGATTAGGGCGACAACCAGATTCGCCGGCAGAATTGAGAGCCAAGTCGAGTGGCAGACGAAAAGACGACACGCGATCCGCTGATGCGCGAGGCCATTGCCAGGGCGGCAAGGCCTGAGGCGCCGGCGCGGCCTTTCATCCATCTGCGCGTGCATTCGGCCTATTCGCTGCTCGAAGGCGCTTTGCAGCTCAGCAAGATCGTCGGCCACGCCGTGCTGGACGAGTGCCCGGCGATAGCCGTCACCGACACCAACAATCTGTTCGGCGCGCTCGAATTTGCCCAGAAGGCGGTGAAGGACGGCATCCAGCCGATCATCGGCTGCCAGATCGATCTGGTCTTTTCCGGCGAAACCAGCGACGCGCAACGCGACCGCCGCCGGCATGGGCCCGAGATGAGCCCCGTGGTGCTGCTCGCCGCGACCGAGGCCGGCTACTCCAATCTGGTCAAGCAGGTCAGCCGGGTCTATCTCGAGACGCCGCCGGGCGAACCCGTGCATCTGACCACCGAGATGCTGCAAGGCCATTCCGACGGTCTGATCTGCCTCACCGGCGGGCAGCGCGGCCCGATCGGCCGGGCGCTGAAGGAAGATCGCCGCGATCTGGCCGAGGCACGGCTCCTCGCACTCAAGGCGCTGTTCGGCGACCGGCTCTATGTCGAACTCGATCGGGTTTCCGGCTATGATCGGGCGATCGAGAAATCCTCGGTCGATCTCGCGTACAGTCACGATCTGCCGCTGGTCGCCACCAACGAGGCGTTTTTCTTCGCGCGTGACGACTATGACGCGCATGACGCACTGATCGCCATTGCCGAGGGCTCGGTGGTCGCCGCCGACAATCGCCGTCGCTTGTCATCAGACAATTTCCTGCGCAGCCAGGCGGATATGGCGCGGCTGTTCGCCGACCTGCCGGAAGCGATCGACAACACCGTCGAGATCGCGCTGCGCTGCTCCTACTATCCGAAAAACCGCAATCCGATCCTGCCGCGATTCACCGGTGGCGATGTTGCCGACAATGAAGTGGCGCTGAAGGCAGAGGCCGACGAACTGCGCCGGCAGGCGCATGAAGGCCTCGACGCCCGGTTGGCGGCGCATGGACCCACCGTCGGCTACACGGTCGAGCAATATCGCGAGCGGCTGGATTTCGAGCTCGGCATCATCGAGAAGATGAAGTTTCCCGGCTACTTCCTGATCGTCGCCGACTTCATCAAATGGGCCAAGGCGCAAGGCATTCCCGTCGGACCGGGCCGCGGTTCGGGCGCGGGGTCACTGGTCGCCTATTCGACGACGATCACCGACATCGACCCGCTGCGCTTCTCGCTGCTGTTCGAGCGCTTCCTCAATCCCGACCGCGTCTCGATGCCCGATTTCGACATCGACTTCTGCCAGGACCGGCGCGAGGAGGTCATCCGCTACGTCCAGCAGAAATACGGCCGCGACCAGGTGGGACAGATCATCACCTTCGGTACGCTGCAGGCCCGCGCCGTGCTGCGCGATGTCGGCCGCGTGCTGCAGATGCCCTATGGCCAGGTCGACAAGCTGTCCAAGATGGTGCCGCAGAACCCGGCCAACCCGGTCAAGCTCGCCGACGCCATCGCCAACGAGCCGCGCTTTGCCGAAGAAGCCGAGCGCGAGCCGATCGTCCAGACCTTGCTCGACATGGCGCAGAAGCTGGAAGGGCTCTACCGTCACGCCTCGACGCACGCCGCCGGCATTGTCATCGGTGACCGGCCTTTGTCTGAGCTGGTGCCGATGTACCGCGATCCGCGCTCGGACATGCCGGTCACCCAGTTCAACATGAAATATGTCGAGCAGGCCGGGTTGGTAAAATTCGACTTCCTTGGCCTGAAGACGCTGACGGTGCTGGAAACCGCGGTCAAGCTGATCCGCCGTCGCGGCATTGAGATCGATCTGGCGACGATCCCGCTAGACGATCCCGACACCTACGCCATGCTGTCGCGCGGCGAAGTGGTCGGCGTGTTCCAGGTGGAAAGTGCCGGCATGCGCAAGGCGCTGATCGGCATGCGGCCGGACTGCATCGAGGACATCATCGCGCTGGTCGCTCTCTATCGTCCCGGCCCGATGGAGAACATCCCGACCTACAACGCCAGAAAGCATGGCGAGGAGGAGATGGCCTCGATCCACCCCAAGATCGACCATCTGGTGAAGGAGACGCAAGGCGTCATCGTCTACCAGGAACAGGTGATGCAGATCGCGCAGGAGCTGTCCGGCTATTCGCTGGGCGAAGCCGACCTGTTGCGCCGCGCCATGGGCAAGAAGATCCGTGCCGAGATGGACAAGCAGCGCGAGCGCTTCGTCTCGGGCGCGGTCGAGCGCGGCGTCGGCAAGCCGCAAGCCGACTTCATTTTCGACCTGCTGGCAAAGTTCGCCGACTACGGTTTCAACAAGTCGCACGCGGCCGCCTATGCGGTTGTCTCCTACCAGACTGCCTATCTGAAGGCGCATTACCCCGTCGAGTTCCTGGCGGCGTCGATGACGCTCGACATGGGCAACACCGACAAGCTCGCCGATTTCCGCCAGGATGCGCTGCGCCTTGGCATCGTGGTCTCGGCGCCGTCGGTGATGACGTCGTTCCGGAATTTCGAGGTTGGCGAGAACCGCATCTTCTATTCGCTGGCCGCGCTCAAGGGCGTCGGCGACGCGGCGGTCGAACATATCGTCGCCATGCGCGGCGAAAAACCGTTCAAGAACCTCGCCGATTTCTGCGAGCGGGTCGATCCCAAGATCGTCGGCAAGCGCGTCTTCGAAAGCCTGATCACCGCCGGCGCGCTCGATTGCTTCGGCCACGACCGCGCCGCGATGATGGCCGGCGTCGAGCGGATGATGGGACTGGCGTCGCTGGCGCAGCAGAACGCCGTCTCCGGTCAAGCCGATATCTTTGGCGCTTCGCTTGGGAGCCAATCGCAGGCGCTCAATTTGCCGGTGACCGAGCCATGGCTCGCCGCCGATCGCCTGCACCGCGAATTCCAGGTCGTCGGCTTCTATCTCTCGGCGCATCCGCTCGACGAGTACAAGGCTGCCTTGCAGAAGATGCGGGTGCAGAATTGGGGCGAGTTCTCGGCCGCCGTCAAACGCGGTGCCGCCGCCGGGCGGCTGGCCGGCACAGTCACCACCAAGCAGGAACGCAAGACGCGCACCGGCAACAAGATGGGCGTCATCGCCTTTTCCGACACGTCGGGCCAGTACGAGGCGGTGCTGTTTTCCGAGGGGCTGGCGCAGTATCGCGACCTGCTCGAGCCCGGCCGCTCGGTGGTGATCACCGTTTCGGCCGAGGACCGGCCTGAAGGCGTCAATCTGCGCATCAACTCGGTGCAGTCGCTGGAGGACGAGGCCAGCCGCATCCAGAAGGCGCTGCGGGTCTTTGTGAGAGACGAGGGCCCAACTTCAATCATTCAATCGCAGCTCAAACAGCGTGGCGACAGCCAGGTCAGTATTATCCTGATCAAGGGAGAGGCGCAGGGCGAGGTCGAGATCGCTTTGCCGGGCGGGTATCGCGTCTCGCCACAAATTGCATCCGCCATGCGCGCGGTGCAGGGCGTGGTGGAAGTCGAGCTGGTCTAGGATGCCGCGATCTCGGCTGCTTGCGGTGCCTTGCGCTGCAGGTTGAGCAGATTGCCCATCAGGATGAGCAGCGCGCCGCCGGCGGTGAAGGCGTCGATCTGCTCGCTATAGAGCAGCCAGCCGATCAGAGCCGATAACGGCACGCGCAGAAAATCCATCGGCGAGATGACCGTCGCGTCGGCATAAGCGAGCGCGCGGGCCATGCAGAAATGCGAGGACATGCCGCTGAAGGCGATCAGCACGATCCACGGCCAGAGTTCCAGCGGCGGGTTGCGCCATTCGTAGAGCGCCGGGATCAAGCCGACCACCGACTGGATGATCAGCATCCAGAAGATGATGCGCACGACGCTGTCGGTGCGCGTCAGCGATTTGACCATGACCACCGAGATGCCGAAGCAGACCGCGGCACCGAGCACGATCAGATGTCCCGGATCGACGGCGCCGACGCCGGGGCGCACGATGATCACCACGCCGATCAGACCCAGCGCGATCGCCGCCAGCCTAGGCCGCGACAGCCGTTCGCCGAGAAAGCCGACCGCCAGCAGCGCCGTCCAGATCGGTGTCGTGAATTCGATCGAGATCAGCACGGCGAGCGGGATCAGCGTCAATGCGTAAAGCCACGCCGCCTGGCCGGTGTAGTGGATGAGGTTGCGGGCAATATGGGCGACGGGGCGCTGCGTGCGCATCGCGGCAAAGCCGCCGCTCATCATCACCAGCGGCAGCAGGATGAAAAAGCCGATCACCGAGCGCAGCTCCAGCACCTGGAAGACATTGAGTTCGGCTGTCGTGGCACGGCCGGCGACCGACATCGCCAGGAACGATGCGATCGACAGCGCCATCCAGAATGCGGCCTTGGGGATCGAGGGAGCAGGTGCCATGTGCGCTATCTCGCAAGTCGGGACCTTTATCGCAACCGCTAGCCGCCGCATTCGACTGGGCCACAGCCGCGTTGCAAAACAGTCATGTCGGCAGCGGAACCTGCCGCTGCGGCAGGCGTTGATTCCCGGTATTTGCCAAAATTGTTGGAAGTGCGGTTTTTCAACACCAACGGGGAGAGTTTAAGATGAAATCATTCGCACGATTTCTGCTTGCCGGGTGCCTGATGGCCGCAAGCGGCGCAGCCCATGCCGACGAGGCCGATTTTCTGAGCTCATTGCAGGGGAATTTCGCTGGCAAAGGCACGGTCCAGGTAACCACCGATGTGCCGAATGTCGGTGTATCCTGCAGCTTCAAGTCGAATGCGACCTCAACCTCGCTCTCGCTGGATGGCAATTGCCGCGGTCTCGTTGTGGTAACGCGGGCCATCAGCGCCAACTTGAAGGTCACAGGTGCGAAATACAGCGGCGTCTATGTCGGATCGCGCACCGGGCCGGCGCAGCTCGCCGGCAGCCGATCGGGCAATGCGATCAATCTCGGCATTCGTTGGGCCCAGGTCGTCAACGGCGATCTCAAGGCGCGGCTGACGGTCGAGAAAACCAGCGGCGACGGCATGCGGCTGACGGTTACCGACGTCGATCCGAAGACCGGCAAGAGCGTGGTGACGAGCCGGATCGATCTGAAGCGAACTTGATCTCGATGCCTCAATCGTCGATCGGTTCGGGCGGGTGGGCGTTGCGGCCCTTGCCGAAGGTATAGCCGGTTTCCACCGCCTTCTTGCCGAACTTGTCGCGCAGCGTGTCGATGGCGCCTTCGGCCATGGCGCGCTTGCGTGACTGGATGTCGACCAGGTCGGGCGGATCGGCCTTGTCGTCGTCCGAGAGGTCGCTGACGCCGATGCCGAGCAGCCGATATTTCGTCCCGTCCGCTTCCTTGCGCAGCAGTTCGAGCCCGGTCTGGAAAATGCGGTCGGCCAGTCGGGTCGGGTCGCCGAGCTGGCGGTTGCGGGTGCGAAGCTTGAAATCCTGCGTCTTCAGCTTCAGCACGACGGTGCGTCCGGCGATGCCTGACTTTTTCAGCCGCCCCGAGACCTTCTCCGACAGCGCTCTAAGCACCGGAACCAGTTCGTCCATGGTTGCAATGTCGGTGTCGAAGGTGGTCTCCGCCGATACGCTCTTGGCGTCCTGGTCGGGGTGGACGCGGCGGTCGTCCTCGCCGCGCGACAGGTGGTAGAGGCGGTCGCCCATGACGCCATAGCGACGCATCAGGTCGCCGCGCTCCATGCGTTGCAACTGACCGATGCTGCGGATGCCGTCGCGTTCGAGGTTTGCGGCGAAGGCCTTTCCCACACCCCAGATCATCGTCACCGGCTGCTCAGCCAGAAAGCCCGGCGCTTCGGCCTCGCCGATCACCGAAAAACCGCGCGGCTTGCGGAAGTCCGAGGCCACCTTGGCGAGGAACTTGCAGTAGGAAAGGCCGGCCGAAACGGTGATGCCGATCTCCTTTTCGACAGTCAGCGCGAACCGCGCTAAGACCACGGCAGGCGGCATGCCGTGCAGCCGCTCGGTGCCGGCAAGGTCGAGAAAGGCCTCGTCGATGGAAAGCGGCTCGACAAGCGGCGTCAGCGCCTGCATCAACGCGCGGACTTCGCGGCCAACGCGGACGTATTTTTCCATATCCGGCGGGAGAACGACCGCTTCCGGACAGGCTTCAAGCGCCTTGAACATCGGCATCGCCGAGCGCACGCCGTGGATGCGGGCGATGTAGCAAGCGGTGGAGACCACACCGCGCTTGCCGCCGCCGATGATCAGCGGCCGGTCCTTCAGCGCCGGATTGTCGCGCTTTTCGACGGCCGCATAGAACGCGTCGCAATCGATATGGGCGAGATGCAGACGGTAGAGTTCGGGGTGGCGGGCCAGCCTCGGGCTGCCGCAGCGCTCGCAACGGCGTGCCTCGCTGCGCTGAAAGGTCAGGCAGTCGCGGCAAAAACCGTGCTCGGGATTGTTGACAGGGGCCGCCATCGCTGCGAACATAAAGAGAACAAATGCAATGGTACGTCAGTCCGAGGGCAGCGACAAGCTTGGCCTGGGGAGAACGCATGGCCACGACCATAAAGCCGCTGGCGCCCGCGCTGTGGGCGGATTTCGAAGACCTTTTCGGCAAGCAGGGCGCCTGTTACGGCTGCTGGTGCACGCATTTCCGGCTGGCGCCGGCCGTGCGTCGCGAGAGCAGCCGCGAGCGCAACAAGGATCATATCAAGGCGCGGATCGAGGCCGGGCCGCCACCCGGCCTGCTGGCCTTCGAGGACGACAAGGCGGTCGGCTGGATGCAGATCGGCCCGCGTGCCGACGTGCCCGAATGGAACAATCAGGGCAGGGGGTCGGCGCCGGTCAACCAGGGCGATGCCACGGATCCAGGCGTCTGGGCGATCTCCTGCTTCTTCATCCGCGTCAAGGCGCGGGGGCAAGGCATCTCGCACCGACTGGTCGAAGGCGGCATCGCCTTTGCCCGCGAGAACGGTGCGCGGCAGGTCGAGGCCTGCCCGATCGACCTGTCGCGCGATTCGCGATCGATTGGCCTGTTCGTCGGCTCGTCGCGGGTGTTCGAAAAGGCCGGCTTCGAGCGGCTGGTCGAGCGCAAAACCGGCCGGCCGCTGATGCGGCTGGTGCTGTAGGACAGCCCGCCAGCAATCATGGGTGTTGTCTTGCAGCCGTGATGGTATTTCCCTACCAGTGGCAAGAACGGTTTTGACGGCCGCAATAGAGTGGAGGATCGATATGAAGCGCGTTTTGCCATTTGTTTTGCTTCTTGCCTGCAGCGCACCGGCGCTTGGCCAGACGGTTGATAGCCAGGGCGCGAAGCAGCTTACCGACAATCTGGCGCGCTATTTCGGCAAGACGCCGTTCGACATAGGGTTTCTGAAGATTTCGGTCGACGGCGATGCCTACAAGCTCGCATTCGATTTCAAGCCGCTCGTGGATCTCCTGGGCAAACAGGATGGCTTGAAGCTTGATCTCACGCCCTATGCGCTCTTGACCAAGCCACGCAGCGATGGCGCGTGGGATGTCTCAGGCAATCTGGCACCAGAAGGGACGATGGAGTTCAACGGGCCTCAGGGTCCGCAAAGCATGAAGGTGTCGATCAAGGGCGGCAAGTTCGTCGGCATCTACGATCCCGAACTGGCGGCTTTCAGCAGCGCGACGTCGTCGCTGGAAGGCATGACGATGACGTCGCAGGATGCCAGGCAGCGCACGGATATGAGTTCTGGTGCTGGAACTGCCACAATAAGCGCTATCAAGGGCGCAAATGGCGGTGTCGATTTCAACATGGTTCAGACAATCGCCGACTTTGCCGAATCGATCGCGATCGATAACCCTAACAGCGGGCAGAAAATCCCGCTGGCGATCAAGTCGCCCGAATTGTCGGTGGACGCTAAAGGCAAGGGGCTGCGGACGAAGCCTCTTCTGGACCTGTTGGCCTTCGCCGTGGCCAATCAGGACGAGGCGAATCTGAAGGCCAACCAAGCCGAACTCAAGTCGCACCTCTTGGCCGCGCTGCCGCTATGGGAGCGGATCGATGGCGCTTACAGGTTCAAGGATTTCAGCGTCGGCAGCCCGGTCGGCAGTTTCGGCGCGGCCAATGTGGGTGTTGCTTTCGGCATGGACGGCGTCGCCCGCAGCGGGACGATCAATTACGGGATCAAAGCGTCGGGGCTCTCGATACCGCAACATCTTGTTCCGGCCTGGAGCGTGGCGCTGCTGCCCACCGATTTCGATCTCAATTTCGGCGGCGCCAACATCGATCTCGACACCATGGCGAAGAAGGCAATCGAAGCCTTCGATCTCAACAAGAATCCGCCGCTGTCGGACGATTTTGGCGAGGGGCTGAAGGCTGACTTCCTGGCCAATGGTCCCAAGATTTTCGTCGGCCACAGCACGGTCAAGAGCGGCGGTGCTGAAATCGCGCTGGAGGGCGACATGACGTTTCCCGATGGCGAGAAGCCCGATGCCAACGTGACCATCGACGTCACCGGCTATGACAAGATCGTGGCAAGCCTGCAGGAAGCGGCGAGGACCGACCCTCAGGCTTCGCAAGCTTTCACCGGCGCGCTGGCCATCAAGGGATTTGCCAAGACCCTCCCGGACGGCCGGCTGGAATGGGTCATCAACGCCAAGCACGACGGTTCGGTGGCGGTCAACGGCGCCATGTTGAAGGGTCCCGATCCTGTGGTGGAAGACAACACCGATCAGGATGTGACTCCTGGCGAGGGGAACAGCGGTGGTGGGGCAGGGGCGAAGCTTAGTCCCTGAGCGCCGGGCTTCGACGCGGCTGGCTTTAGAGCCCGAGCGCCGTCGCGATCTTCGGCATAGCCGCGTGCCAATCCTCAACAACCACGATGTCGTCAGGCACTGGCGGCAGGAAGGCGCGCAGCGAATTGTCGGCCATCAGGTGGAAGAGGTGCGCGTCGGCAACGGCGCTGCGCACCGACACCAGATTGTGCGGCTGGTCGTCAACGAAGGCCACTGGCCGGCCCTTGGTGCCGCGTAATTTGGCCACGGCCGGGCCCTTGGCCATTTCGGTGGTTAAAAGCGGGTGGTTCAGCCCGAGAGCGTCGAGATGGGCGCGGCGCACCGCGCGATGTCTGTGCGGCATGGCTGTCAGCAGGATGATCTCGACGCGATCACCGAGGCTCGTCAGCGCGTGCGCGGCGCCGTCGGTGACACTCTGCCAGTCGGCCTGCGCGTCAAAGAAATCACCCAGGAGATCGGTCACCTCCGCCTGGTCGATCAGACGGCCGCTCGCCGTTTCGGCGATATTGCCGGTGAGACGAAACGAGGCCAGCGTCAGTTCAAAGCCGCGCGACTGGAGAAAACGCGGGAACGGCCGGATGAATTCGAGCACGACATCGTCGACGTCGAGCACCAGCAGCGGCCGGTCGTCGGCGGCAAGTTCCTCGATCTGCCTTGCGGTTTCGGGATCATCGCTCATATCGAATGCTCATGGTCGTCGCCGCCCAGCGGCAACGCTCGGAAGGCCTTGCCGACCGAGGCCGGCGGCGTGCCGGTTTCTTCGGCGAAGCGCAACAAGGTCGGTTCGTGGGCGAGGATGAACTGCAGCACACCGGCGAGGAATCCCGGCTCGCTGGCGGCCCGCCGGATGGAATGGGCTTCGATGCCGGTGATCGCCAGAAAGCGCGGCAGAAGTTCCGGATCGGCGGCGACGAAGCCCAGCGCCTTCACGGCAATGGTTTCGGCTTCCTCGCGCATTGACGCTGCGTTTGCCATCACTACCTTCTTGGTGCGGAAATGAGTCTCTTTTCCGCAGTAATCGCAAGCGTCGCCTGCGGCAAGCCACCGCCCCGGTCCAATGCGGTTTTCGAGATGGAATCCGAATAGCTTTTGCAACTGCGGGTTTCCGTTTCGTCAATCATATTGCCTTAGAGTGAACGTGGGTTTGGTGTGCTCCAACAAGGGCGCATGACGGCAGCCTTCGGGCAGAAGGCTCGCCGGGACGGGAAATCGATGCCTAAGAAGGTCATGATCGTCGAGGACAACGAGCTCAACATGAAGCTCTTTCGGGACCTCATCGAAGCAAGCGGCTATGAGACGGTGCGCACGCGCAACGGTCTGGAAGCGCTCGATCTGGCGCGCCAGCACCGGCCGGATCTCATCTTGATGGATATCCAGCTGCCTGAGGTGTCAGGCCTGGAGGTGACCAAATGGCTCAAGGAGGACGATGACCTCCACTCCATCCCGGTCATTGCCGTCACCGCGTTTGCCATGAAGGGCGATGAGGAGCGCATTCGCCAGGGTGGCTGCGAGGCGTATATTTCCAAGCCGATCTCGGTGCCGCGTTTCATCGAAACCATCAAATCCTATCTGGGCGATGCCTGATGCGCATCGCCAGCCTAGCCGGAGCCTCATGACATGACTGCGCGGATCCTCGTCGTCGACGACATCCCTGCCAATGTGAAGCTGCTCGAGGTCCGGCTGTTGGCCGAATATTTCGAGGTGCTGACCGCCTCCAACGGGCCGGACGCGATCGAGACCTGCGAAAACGGCAAGGTCGATGTCGTGCTGCTCGATGTGATGATGCCTGACATGGACGGGTTCGAGGTCTGCAGGCGGCTGAAGAGCGATCCGGCGACATCGCATATCCCGGTTGTCATGATCACCGCGCTCGACCAGGTTGCGGACCGGGTGCGCGGTCTCGAGGCGGGTGCCGACGATTTCCTGACCAAGCCGGTCAATGACCTGCAGCTGATGACGCGCGTGAAAAGCCTGGTCAGGCTGAAGTCGCTGACCGACGAATTGCGCCTGCGTGCCTCGACCACACGCAACATCGGCATCGAGGAGCTTTTGAGCCGCACCTTCACGTCCGAAGACGCGACGCCAAAAGTTCTGCTGATCGACGAGCGCAAATCCTCGGTCGAGCGCATCCAGAAGATGCTGTGCGACAGTGCCGATCTCGACATTGCCACCGATCCGCATGCCGGCTTCTTCCAGGCTGCCGAAGCGCCCTATGAATGCGTCATGATCTCGACGGCCTTTGCCGAATTCGATCCGCTGCGGCTATGCTCGCAACTGCGTTCGCTCGATCGTACCCGCTTCCTGCCGATCATCCTCCTTGCCGAGGAAGGTGAGGAGGGGCGGATCATCCGCGGCCTCGAACTCGGCATCAACGACTACCTGATGCGGCCGATCGACCAGCAGGAGTTGCTGGCGCGGCTGCGCACGCAGGTGCGCCGCAAGCGCTATAACGACCAGCTCCGCGCCAGCGTCACCCAGACCATCGAGATGGCGGTGACCGATGGACTGACCGGGCTGCACAACCGCCGCTACCTCGACAGCCATCTGCAGACGCTGTTCGATCGCGCCGTGGCGCGACGACGGCCCCTTTCGGTGATGATCACCGATCTCGACCGCTTCAAGACGATCAATGACGCGTATGGTCATGACGGTGGCGATGCGGTGCTGCGCGAATTCGCGCGGCGGCTGCGTAAGAATGTGCGCGGCATCGACCTTGCCTGCCGCTTCGGCGGCGAGGAATTCGTGGTGGTGATGCCGGACACGGATGGCGCGGTCGCCGAAAGGGTTGCCGAGCGTATTCGCGCCGAAATCGCCCAGCTGCCCTTTGCCCTCGGTCATGAGGGCAAGACGGTCGAAGTCACCGTCAGCGTCGGTGTATCGTCGGTGCTCAAGGGGGCGGATACGGTCGCGGGACTGATGAAGCGCGCCGATCTTGCGCTCTATGAAGCCAAGAGCGGCGGCCGCAATCGCGTCGTTGCCAAGGCGGCTTAGGGCCTGTTCCATCCCGATGGACGCGGGATGGAGTTCTATCTCGGTGTTCGAGCATGATCTTTTCTAATCATGCCCAGGGGCCGGCGCCCGATTATCCTGTCAACCCGACAGGGTTACGAATTTACCTTAATCCAAGCGATTCGGGAGCCTTGGTTAAGAAACTGTTGATTTCCATAAGCTGTTGCGCAAATGTGCAGCCCATAGACGGAGCCGGCGCGAGGACAGATTGCCGGATCGATCCGAAAAATACCCCATGATGCTCAGGTCCGCCGCATCTCCTGGGTCCGTGGGGTCGGCCGGCCGGCGCTGGCACATAGTGGCCTCCTCGTACCGCTGCCAACCGCCGACCGGCCCCCTTCTCTCAAAAGGATTACATCAGGATTCCGCGCCAAACTTCGGAAGTTTCGTGCTTTTCAGCGCGCCTTGAAACAAAAACGCCGCCCAATGGGCGGCGTTTTTGTATCGCGGAGAGAAACCAGATCACTTGATCTTGGTTTCCTTGAACTCGACGTGCTTCTTGGCGACCGGGTCGTATTTGCGGAACGACAGCTTGTCGGTCTTGGTGCGGCTGTTCTTGCTGGTCACGTAGAAGAAACCGGTGTCGGCGGTCGACAGAAGCTTGATCTTGATATTTGCGGCTTTGGCCATGATGTTCGTCCGTTGTGTTGGTGGAGTTTTAGCCGCTGGAGCACGGGGAAACACCCGGACGCGGGAAACTTGGCGCGACACATAAAGAAAGCGCCCTGAAAGTCAAGCCCGCGCGGCTTGGTCACGAATTCCCGAGCCGGTCTGGAGCCCACCGTTCCCCTTTGTCAGGCGTCCTCCTTGAGCGGCGAGGCGGCCTTCTTCCAGTCACCCGTCGTGTTCCACCAGCGATTCGGATTGGCCTGGTCATCCAGCCCCTTGGACCGGCTGGCGAGGATTGGCTGAATGCGGATCACCGGTTCCTGATAGGAGTGCGCCTGGAAGATTGCCTCGACCACCCGGGAGGCCAGTGCCTGGTCATCGGGCAATTCGAACGAAACCTCCACCGTGCCCGGGCGACGCCGCAGTTCGGTCTCCGGCCCCGCGGCAGTGCCTTCCAGGGGCCTGTAGCGTTCGATGCCGTGCGCCGACTGATAGGCATTGCGGTCATATTTGCCCATGACCAGCGGCGCTATCGCGACCACGGCGTCCATGATGCGGTCGACATCCGCGGCCGGCGCCTGGAAGGTCACAAGCAGCAGAAGCGTCATTCGAAGGGATGTGGTTTCAAAGCCGCTGTCGATCATGGAGATATCCTCAACTCAAGGTGTTTTCGAGGACACTCTTTTACCCGGAGGCTCCTGACACGGTTCTGTCAGCAGCCACAGCGAGCGGCTATGAACGCAGGGCTGGCGGCCATGCAGTGCGCTACAGGATCTTTCGCAACAGCCTGACGCCGACCAGCGCGATATAGGCGCCGAAGAACAGGCCCAGCGCCCAACCGAAACCGGACGGTCCAAAAGCGTCCATGCCAATGCCGATCGCCTGCGGCCCGAGCACCATGCCGACGCCATAGCAGAGCACGAAGGCAGCGTTGGCGGATGCCAGTTCATGGCCGGAGAGCTGGGAGCCGAGATGAGCGAGGCCGATCGTGTACATGGCCGCGACCACACCGCCCCAGACGAACAGCAGTGCCGCCATCAGATGCCAGTTCTGGGCGAAGAACGGCATGAAGATGGTGCCTGCCAGTCCGACGATGGCGCAGGCCAGAAGCAGATAGCGGCGGTCTGAGACGCGGTCGCTGATCATGCCGATCGGGATCTGCAACAGCACGTTGCCGAGGCCGATCATGGTCAGCAGCAGGGCGGCGTCGGCCTCGGAGTAGCCGATGCGGTTGCCGTAGACCGGGAACAGCGCAAAACCGCCGGTTTCGACGGCGCCGAATACCAGCACGGCAGCGGTCGCCGTCGGCACCAGCCAGATGTAGCGCAGGAAATTGCTGGTCTCGCCGTCGGCCACAATGGTGGGGCTTTCGTTCCGCGCGGCCAGCACCGGTATGGCGGCCAGCGTCACCAATCCGATGATGACGCCGAAGGGCGCGAAGCCGGAACTGCCGAGATGGGCGAACAGCCACGGTCCCGCGGCAAAGCCGAGCGACAGGACGGTGGCGTAGATGCCGAGAACCAGGCCACGCCGGTGCGGCGGCGCCGAGGTGCTGATCCAGAACTCCGACAGGATGAACAGCACCGTCAGCGCGATGTGCAGCACGATGCGCAATGGAAACCACATCCAGAAATCCGGCGCGAAATGGAAACCGACGAAGGCGAGCGCCCCCGCGACAATCATGGCAATCATGGTCCATGCGACGCCGAAGCGCATGGCGAGCGGGGTGGCAAGTGGGGCGCCGGCGATCGAGGCCAGGCCGGCGACCGCGGTGTTGAGGCCGATCATCGATGCCGAATGGCCGCGCGTTTCCAAGATGACGCTGAGCAGCGGCATGCCGAGGCCGATGGCGATGCCGACGACGCTGATCGACGAGATCGCCGCGATCATCGGCAGCCAGTGTACGCGTTCGTCGCCCTGTGGTTGGGTATCGACCGTCATGAGATGCCTGATTACTCGATGCTTTACAGAATTTCGCGGGTGAAGCGGTTGCGGACCAGCCGGTAGAAGGGCACCGAACCACCGGGATGCAGCAGCGGATCGCGGGCGAGCCGGGTCTGCAACTCGTCCAGGATCATGCGGGTGATGTCGGGTATGTCGGCCTCCCTGGCCTTGGCCAGCGGCAACCAGACCAGTTCTTCCAGTTCGTTGGTCGGGCCGCCACCCGGCAATTCGACCACCACATCGCTGCGCCACGCGCTGAGGAAGCGCGTGTCGAAACGGCGCACCCGGTTGGGCGGGGTGATGGCGCGGGCAATGAAGCGCAGCGCTGCCAGCGAAGGCGTTACGCCGTGCTCGACGAAACCCTGCCAATCGCGCTTGTCCGTCGCAAAGGCGCCTTTCTGACCGATGAGCAGGCCGGCTTCCTCGTAGGTTTCGCGGATTGCTGAGAGCGCAATGGCGCGGGCACGCGCCAGGCTGGTGCGGCCGACGCCGGCGGTCAAATTCGCTTCTTCCTGCGGATGCAAGGCGGTGGCGACGGGGATACGGCTGTCGGCGGGATCGGTGCGGCCGCCGGGAAAGACGAATTTCCCCGGCATGAAGGCGTGGCCGGCGTGGCGACGGCCCATCAGCACCAGAAACTCATCGCCCTGGCGGTCGAGCAGGATCAGCGTCGCGGCGTCACGCGGGCGCATAGGCCTGGCGTCACGCGGTATTTCGCGCCGCTCAACCCTGTCGACTTCTGCCTTGGTCATCCCGTCCATACGCTCGACCTGATGCATGCCGCCCAAAAGTGCGTAGCGGTTTGGGACAACGACATGCATGAAAACACAAATCAAAAGCGCGTCGCATGAATCCCTTCACACGCGACGCGCTTTAGCGGAATCTTCTCGAATGCGAAAGTGGCGTTCGGCCGTGGCCGATTGCGCCAGTCTTGATTTCAAGCCTCGGGATGAGACTCGATCCTGTCTTCTTCACCACCGAAGCCGTGCATATAGAACGCCCATTGCAGGCCGATGACGGCGCCCTTGACTGGCTGCAGCAGCGCCAGCGCCAGAAGGATGGTCAGCGGCACCCAGATGACGATGTGCTGCCAGAGCGACAGGGTGGAGGTCGCCTCGATACCCATGAAGGCGCCCAGCACGATGTGGCCGACGATGACGATGACGAGATAGGCGGGCAGGTCGTCGGCGCGGTGGTGATGAAGGTCCTCGCCGCAGACATCGCATTTTTCGACGGTCTTGGTGAAGGCTCGGAACAGTTTTCCTTCGCCGCAATGCGGGCAGCGGCCGAGCGCGCCGCGCTTCATCGCCGTCCACAGCGGGCGGGCGGCCCGGCCCGAGTGATGTTCGCCACCGAAGATCGGCTGTTCGAGACCCAGTTCGTTTTGCATCATCGTCTCCTGCCGCGCGAGCCTGGACGCGATTGCGACGCACGGGCGCGGCCTTTGGCCTTGTGAAACGACCGCTTGGAGCCGGGCAGCGGCTTCGGGTCGGTCAGCATCTCGAAACGCATCGCACCGGCCATTGGCGCCACTTCGATGAGGCGGACTTCGACGCGGTCGGCAAGCTGATAACCCTTGCCGGTGCGCTCTCCGTAGAGCGATCGGGCCGTCTCGTCGTATATATAGTAATCGCCGCCGAGAGTTGACACCGGGATGAAACCATCTGCGCCAAATTGTGGCAATTGGACAAATAGTCCCGATTTGGTGACGCCCGAAATGCGCGCGTCGAAACGATCGTCGATGCGCTCGGCAAGATAGGCGGCAATCAGCCGGTCGACCGTGTCGCGCTCAGCGGCCATGGCGCGGCGCTCGGTGCCCGAGATCAGCACGGACACGTCTTCGAGCCGTGCTTCCTCATCCTGTGTCAGCCCGCCCGGACCGAGGCCAAGGGCGGCAATCAGCCCGCGATGCACGATGAGGTCGGCATAGCGGCGGATCGGCGAGGTGAAATGCGCGTAGCGTTTCAGGTTGAGGCCGAAATGGCCGATGTTCTTTGGCGAATATTCGGCCTGGCTCTGCGAACGCAGCACCACTTCGTTGACCAGCCCCTCATTGTCGGCGCCACGCACGCGCTCCAGAATGCCGTTGAACTGGCTTGGTCGCATCTGCGCGCCGCGCGCCAAGGACATGCCGAGCGTCTGCAGAAACTCGCGCAGCGATTCCTGCTTGGCCAGCGACGGCGCATCATGGACGCGGAAAACCAGTGCCTGCTTCTTCGCCTCCAGCGTTTCGGCGGCAGCGACATTGGCCTGGATCATGAACTCTTCGATCAGCTTGTGGGCGTCGAGCCGTTCCGGGACGATGACGCGATCGACGGTGCCGTCTTCCTTGAGCACGATCTTGCGCTCGGGCAGGTCGAGTTCCAGCGGTTGGCGTCCGTCGCGGCCGCGCTTGAGAATGCCGTAGGCGTCCCACAGCGGCTTCAGCACGCTGTCGAGGATCGGGCCGGTCCTGTCGTCGGGCACACCGTCTATCGCCGCCTGCGCCTGCGGGTAGGCCAGTTTTGCCGCCGACTTCATCATGACGCGGTGGAAGGAATGCCTGAGCTTGCGGCCATCGGCGGCAAAAGTCATGCGCACCGCCAGAGCCGGGCGATCCTGGCCTTCGCGCAGCGAACAGAGATCGTTGGAAATGCGCTCGGGCAGCATCGGCACGACGCGGTCCGGAAAGTAGACCGAATTGCCGCGCTTCAGCGCCTCGCGGTCGAGGGCGGTGCCATAGCGGACATAGGCGGCGACATCGGCGATGGCGACGGTGGCGATGACGCCGCCAGGGTTCTTCTCATCAAGATCCGGCGTGGCGAACACCGCGTCGTCATGGTCCTTGGCGTCGGCGGGGTCGATAGTGATCAGCGGCAGGTCGCGCCAATCCTCGCGGTGATCAAGCGTCGCCGGCTTCACGGCCTCGGATTCGGCGATGACGTCGGCCGGAAAAATGTGCGGAATGTCATGGGCGTGGATGGCGATCATCGAGACCGCCTTTTCGCTGGTCAGCGACCCCAGCACCGCCAGCACTTTTGCGCGCGGCAGGCCATAGCGCGAGGCCCTCGCGGGCTCGACCTCGACCAGATCGCCGTTTTTGGCGCCGTTCTGGAATTCCTTGTCGACGATCAGCTCGGGCTGGCGGCGCTCCACCGGCTCGATGCGAAAGGTGCCGTCCTGCAAGATGCGAAAGATGCCGAGAACGGCATCGGTGCGCTTCTCGAAGATCTTCATCACCCGGCCGGTATAGGCGGGGCCGGTCGCCTCATTGGTCGGAAAGGTCTTGGCCAGCACGCGGTCGCCGATGCCGGGCGCCGGCCCGTTGCCGCTGCGCGACACACGGATCGAGACGACGGGCGGTTCGCCAGGGCCGACGGCCTCGGCCGGATGCGCCAGCAAGATGCCGTCGCCGTCGCGGCCAAAAATGTCGAGCACGGCGACATGGGGCAGGGCGCCGACGCGGGCGAGTTGCTTGCGCTCCTTGGTCAGCAGGCCCTCGTCCTGCAGGTCGCGCAAAATGTCCTTCAGCCAGATGCGGTCGTCGCCGCGCAGCGCGAACGCCTTGGCGATCTCACGTTTCCCGGAACGGTCGGGATTTTCGGCGATATAGCGCAGGATTTCGTCGCGCGACGGGCGATAGTCGTCCTTGACCTTGGCGCGGGTATCAGCGGTGCGCGGATCGCCGTGGGTTCTGCCGGTGATCCTGCGCGCCACGCCGTTATCCTTTTTTCTTGGCCGCCGGTTTTTTCGCCGCCGCCTTCTTGGTTGCTGTCTTCTTGGCTGCCGGGGCCTTGGCCGCCGCCGCCTTGCGGAATGGCTTCTTGCCGCCGCCGCCCTTGGCTTCCTTCTCGGCGATCAGCGCCAGCGCGTCCTCGATCGTCACCGACTGCGGGTCCTTGCCCTTGGGAAGCGTCGCATTGACCTTGCCGAAGTTCACGTAGGGTCCGTATTTGCCGTCGCGCACGACGATCTTGCCGCCGCCATCGGGATGGTCGCCAAGCTCCTTCAAGGCAGCCGGGGTGCCGCCATTGCGGCCGCCCTTGCCCTTCAATTGCTTCTCGGCAATCACCGACACGGCGCGGTTGAGGCCGATCGAAAACACCTCGTCGATGCCTTCGAGGTTGGCGTAGGTGCCGTCATGCAGCACGAAGGGCCCGTAGCGACCGAGCCCGGCCGAAATCATCTTGCCGCTCTCCGGATGCTTGCCGACATCGCGTGGCAGCGACAGCAGAGCGAGCGCCTTTTCGTGGTCGATGGACTCGACCGTCCAGCCCTTGGGCAGGCTGGAGCGCTTGGCTTCCTTGCCGTCGCCACGTTGCAGATAGGGGCCGAAGCGGCCGCTGCGCAGCGTGATTTCCTCGGCGGTGTAGGGATCCTTGCCGATCACCTTGGTGCCGTCTTCGCCGCCGCCATTCTCGCCATTGGGATTGGCGGCGTCGCCGAGCTGGCGGGTGAAGGAGCATTCCGGGTAGTTCGAGCAGCCGACAAAGGCGCCGAATTTGCCGAGTTTCAGTGACAGATTGCCGGTGCCGCATTTCGGGCAGATTCGTGGATTGGAGCCGTCCTCTCGCGCGGGAAACACCAGCGGCGCCAGTTCCTCGTTCAGCGCATCGAGCACATCGGTGACGCGCAGTTCCTTGATGTCGGTGACGGCGCCGGAAAAATCCTTCCAGAAATCGCGCAGCACGTCCTTCCAGGCGAGCTTGCCGTCGGAAATCTCGTCAAGCTTTTCTTCGAGAGACGCGGTGAAGTCATACTCGACATAGCGCCGGAAGAAGCTTTCGAGGAAGGCCGACAGCAGCCGGCCCTTGGCCTGCGGCACCAGCCGGCGCTTGTCGAGGGTGACATAGTCGCGGTCCTCGAGTGTCTTCAGGATCGCGGTGTAGGTCGACGGACGGCCGATGCCGAGTTCTTCCAGCTTCTTGATCAGCGATGCCTCGGAATAGCGCGGCGGCGGTTCGGTGGAGTGCTGGGTGGCGTTGATCGCTTCGCGGGCAAGCTGCTCGCCGGCGCGGATCTCGGGCAGACGGCGGTTTTCCTCGTCTTCCGCATCGTCGTCCTTCTGGTCGGTGTAGGCGGCAATGAAGCCGTCGAAGCGGACCACCGAACCGATGGCGCGAAGCTCGGCGGTGCGGGCTCCGTTGACCGCCTCGATCTCGACCGTGGTGCGCTCGATCTCGGCCGGCTGCATCTGGCTGGAGATGGCGCGCTTCCAGATCAACTCATAGAGCCGCATCTGGTCGGAATCGAGATACTGCCTGACCGATGCCGGGGTGCGCATGAAATCGGTCGGGCGGATCGCCTCGTGCGCTTCCTGGGCGTTCTTGGCCTTGGTCGTGTACTGACGCGGGTTTTCCGGCAAGTATTTGGGGCCGAACTCCTTGACGATCGCGTCGCGCGCAGCCGCGATTGCCTCGGGCGCCATCTGCACGCCGTCGGTTCGCATATAGGTGATCAGGCCGGTGGTCTCGCCGCCGATTTCCATGCCTTCATAGAGCCGCTGCGCCACTTGCATGGTGCGGCTGGCGGAGAAGCCGAGGCCCGACGACGCGGCCTGCTGCAGTGTCGAGGTGGTGAAGGGCGGGCCTGGATTGCGCCTGGTTGGCTTGGCTTCGACCGAGCGCGCCTTGAAGGTGGCGCCGTCGAGCATCGCCTTGATGTCGTCGGCCTGCGCCTTGTTGGCAATGTCGAGTTTTTGCAGCTTCTTGCTGTCGAAGGCGGTCAGCCGCGCTTCGAAATTCTCCTTGCGCGGTGTGCCGAGAATGGCGGCGATCTGCCAGTATTCCTCGCGGATGAAGCGCTCGATCTCGGATTCGCGATCGCAGACGAGGCGCAGCGCCACGGACTGGACGCGGCCGGCGGAGCGGGCGCCCGGCAGCTTGCGCCACAGCACCGGCGACAGCGTGAAACCGACGAGATAGTCGAGCGCGCGGCGGGCGAGATAGGCGTCGACCAGCGGACCGTCGATCTGGCGCGGATTGGCCATCGCTTCCAGCACCGACGACTTGGTGATGGCGTTGAAGACGACACGGCTGACCGGCTTGTCCTTCAGCGCGCGCTTCTGCTTCAGCACTTCCAGCACATGCCAGGAAATCGCTTCGCCCTCACGATCGGGATCGGTGGCGAGGATCAGGCCATCGGCGTCCTTGACCGCCTTGGCGATGTCGGCAAGGCGCTTGCCCGAGGCCGTGTCGACCGCCCAGGACATGGCGAAATCCTCGTCCGGACGCACCGAGCCATCCTTGGCCGGCAGATCGCGGACGTGCCCGAACGAGGCCAGAACCTTATAGTTCTTGCCGAGGTACTTGTTGATTGTCTTTGCCTTGGCCGGCGATTCGACGACGACGACGTCCATGAGGTCTCATATCAGCTGTGGTGCGGCAGAAGGATTCCGCTGCGCGCGACGAAATCTCGTTCTATTTGTCGCTCACATGGCCGCGCTTTTGCATCCGGTCAAGGGGAAGCGGCCAAATTGCCGGCATGTCCGCAGCAATACACTCTTAGAGTGTATGGAGAAAATCACAGAATTTTGGGCAAGGGCACTTTGTGTCTCGCGTCTCGGAAAACGACTCGGGGCTCCGTCGCCTCACCGTCCGTTTAGATCAGGCCGGGTGCCACACACGATCGAGCGTCGAGATAGGCAAAAGGCTGACCGCCGGAGTGCTTGGAGGGGGATATCCGGCAGCCAGCCCGTTTCCCGCCGATGGAGCGGGAATCCAGTTCGAAAATCAGTCGGCCTTGACGATATGCCAGACCTCGCCGACACCGTCGCCGGTCGTATCGCCGGCCTTCTTGTCCTTGATGAAGGTGTAGACCGGCTTACCGTCATAGGCCCACATCTTGGTGCCGTCGGTGCGGTCGACGATGCTCCATTCGTCATCCGCCTTGGCGCCGGCCTCGGCCTTCAGCGGCGGCCAGTTGGTGGCGCATTTGTCGTAGCAGTTGGTCTTGCCCTTCTCGTCCTTGTCATAGGTATAGAGCGTCATGCCGTTGGCATCGGTGTAGATCTTGACGCCCCCGACCTCGGCTTCCTTCCATGCCTCGGCGGCGAAAGATGCGGCGGTGCTGAGCAAAAGCGCGGCCAAGCCTGCTGTTATGGTTTTCATCGGAATCTCCCTGGGTGATCTCGAAGCGCGCGGAAAATCGCGGCCTCGTTCTACAAACGCTGCCCGGCTGCGCTTTCTTCCCAGGCAATCCTCTTGCGTATGGCCTCTTGCGTATGGCGACGACTTGCCACGCGATGGTGATTGGCGGACGGGTGCGGTCGCGGCTATATGGCAGCGCAAGGACCAGGAGACGGAAATGGCATTGGACATCGGCTATGTCAGCGCGATCGGAGCGGGGGCGATCTCGTTCCTGTCGCCTTGCGTGCTGCCGCTGGTGCCGCCCTATCTCTGCTACATGGCCGGCGTCTCGGTCGACGATTTCCGCGGCAATGCCGGCGTGACGGCACGGGAGGGTGCGCGCGGGGCGCTGCTTTATTCCTCGCTCGCCTTCGTGCTCGGCTTCTCCACGGTGTTCGTGGCGCTCGGCGCCGGCGCCTCGACCATCGGTCATTTGCTGCGCGTCTGGCAGGAGCCGCTGGCGATGGCCGCCGGCGTGCTGATCATCCTGATGGGGCTGAATTTCCTCGGCATCTTGCGCATTCCGCTGCTGTCGCGCGAGGCGCGGTTCCAATCGCAAGGCAAGCCGGCCAGCTTGATAGCCGCTTATGTCATGGGACTGGCCTTCGCCTTCGGCTGGACACCGTGCATCGGCCCGGTGCTGGGGCCGATCCTGACGCTGGCCGGTGGCCGCGAGACGGTGGGCGAGGGCGCGCTGCTGCTTGCCGCCTATTCGCTCGGGCTCGGCATCCCGTTCCTGAT
The DNA here is from genome assembly GCF_056404235.1 of Mesorhizobium sp. P2_E10. Classification (NCBI taxonomy): domain Bacteria; kingdom Pseudomonadati; phylum Pseudomonadota; class Alphaproteobacteria; order Hyphomicrobiales; family Phyllobacteriaceae; genus Mesorhizobium; species Mesorhizobium sp. P2_E10. The sequence goes on along the minus strand of NZ_JBFUEK010000008.1, from coordinate 45,659 downwards.
CGCGGCGCTGTTTTCCGGCGCCTTCATGCGCTTCCTCGGAAAATTCCGCGTCCATCTCGGCCGCGTCGAAAAGGCCATCGGCGCGCTGCTGGTGATCGCCGGGGTGTTTTTCCTCACCGGCGGCGTGCAGGCCGCGTCCTACTGGCTGCTGGAGAATTTTCCGGTGCTAGGGCAGCTGGGGTAGGCTAGACCGTCTCATTGAGAGTCAGCAGCTCTGTCATCTCACCGGAATTTAACCGCATTGGTTCAGCATGGCGCCAATGCTAGATAGTTCCGATTCCTGATCCTTTTTCATACGGTTGCCATTCCATGAGCCAGAGATCCTGCCTGTCCGTCATCCTCGCCGCCGGCGAAGGCACGCGCATGAAGAGTGCGCTGCCGAAGGTGTTGCATCAGATCGCCGGGCTGCCGATGGTCGCTCATGTCGTCAAGGCGGCCGAAGCCGCAGGCGCCGGCGACCAGGCGCTGGTGATCGGCCATGGCGCCGACGAGATGCGCAAGGCGGCGCAGAAGTTCGCACCGAAGGCCGAGACTTTCGTTCAGGAAAAACGCCTCGGCACTGCACATGCCGTGCTGGCGGCGCGCGCTGCGATATCAAGGGGTTACGACGATGTGCTGGTGATGTTCGGGGACACGCCGCTGATCGATCCGGATGCATTGACCGTGGCGCGGCTGAAGCTGGCGGAAGGTGCGGCCGTCGTCGTCATCGGCTTTCGCACGCCCAATCCGACCGGCTATGGCCGGCTTATCGAAAAGGGCGGCAAGCTCGTCGCCATCCGCGAGGAAAAGGACTGTTCCGAGGAGGAGCGGACAATAAACTTCTGCAATGGCGGGCTGATGGCGGTTGCCGGCAGCCAGGCGCTGAAGCTGCTCGATGCCGTCGGCAACACCAACGCCAAGGGCGAATATTACCTCACCGATATTGTCGAGATCGCCAGCGGGCAAGGCCTCGATGTCGTCGCCACCGAGGCGAGCTTCGAAAACGCGCTCGGCATCAACAACCGGGCGGAACTGGCTGAGGCCGAAGGCATCTGGCAGACGCGCCGGCGGCGCACGGCGATGCTCTCCGGCGTTACGCTGATCGCGCCCGAAACCGTGTACTTCTCGCACGACACCGAGATCGGCGCCGATACCATCGTCGAACCCAACGTCTGGTTCGGGCTGGGCGTAACGATCGGCACGGCGTCGAGGATCCACGCCTTCAGCCATTTCGAAGGCGCCACCATCGCCTCGAATTGCGAGGTCGGGCCGTTCGCGCGGCTGCGGCCGGGCGCCGATCTCAGGAACAAAGCCAAGGTCGGCAATTTCTGCGAGGTCAAGAAGGCGACCATCGAGGAGGGCGCCAAGGTCAATCACCTCACCTATGTCGGCGATGCCCGCGTCGGTCCGGGCGCCAACATTGGCGCAGGCACCATCACCTGCAACTATGATGGCTACTCGAAATTCTTCACCGATATCGGCGAAGGAGCTTTCATCGGCTCGAATTCCTCGCTGGTGGCGCCGCTCACGATCGGCAGGGGCAGCTACATCGCCTCGGGCAGCGTCATCACCGAAAGCGTGCCTGACGACGCGCTGGCCTTTGGCCGCGCCCGCCAGAAGACCATTCCCGGCAAGGGCAAGGAAATACGCGAGCGTTTCGCTTCGGTCGCGGCGGCGAAGAAAAAGTGAATATTTTCAGGTCGATCGCCTGAAAAAACTGAATGATTGCAGTAACCGGATTGCAAGAGCGGTCTGGCATGGTGCATCGGTGCAGAAGCGTCCCGGCTGATACGGGACGAAACGCAATGTGACTTTCGCGGCAGGCCGGCCATCCCTAAATAGCGCTGGGTTTTCTGCAGGGAATCGGGGGCAAGCAGCCATGTGCGGTATTGTTGGGATTGTCGGCCATTCGCAGGTGGCGCCGCTCATCGTCGATGCGCTGAAGCGGCTCGAATATCGCGGCTATGACTCCGCCGGCGTCGCCACCATCGAGCATGGCCAACTCGGCCGCCGCCGCGCCGAGGGCAAGCTGGTCAACCTCGAGCGCCGGCTCAAGGACGAGCCGCTCGACGGCACGATCGGCATCGGCCACACGCGCTGGGCGACGCATGGCGTGCCCAACGAGACCAATGCGCATCCGCATTTTTCCGACGGCGTCGCCATCGTCCACAACGGCATCATCGAGAATTTCGCCGAACTGCGCGAGGAGCTGATCCGCGACGGCTATTCTTTCGCGTCTCAGACCGACACCGAGGTGGTGGCGCATCTGGTGGCGCGCGAACTGGCCAGGGGGCTGAAACCGGTCGAGGCCGCGCACCAGGCGTTGAAGCGCCTGGAAGGCGCCTTCGCGCTGGCCATCATGTTCAGGGGTGACGAAGACCTGATCGTCGGCGCCCGCAACGGCCCGCCGCTGGCCGTCGGCCATGGCGACGGCGAGATGTTTCTCGGTTCCGACGCCATCGCGCTCGCCCCGTTCACCAATTCGATCACCTATCTGGAAGACGGCGACTGGGCGGTGGTGCGCCGCGACGGGGTCAGCATCTTCGACATGGATGGCAAGAAGGTCGAACGCAAGCGCCAGCAGTCGCTCTCGACCAGCTTCATGGTCGACAAGGGCAACCGGCGCCATTTCATGGAAAAGGAAATCCATGAACAGCCTGAGGTGATCTCCCACACGCTGGCGCACTACGTGGATTTCGTTGGTGGGGTCTCGAAGCCGCTCGACCTGCCGTTCGACTTTGCCAAAATCGGCCGGCTGGCGATCTCGGCCTGCGGCACTGCCTATCTCGCTGGGCTGATCAGCAAATACTGGTTCGAGCGCTATGCGCGGCTGCCGGTCGACATCGATGTCGCCTCGGAATTCCGCTACCGCGAAATGCCGCTGTCGGCGAATGACGCCGCCTTCTTCATCTCGCAATCGGGCGAAACCGCCGACACGCTGGCCTCGCTTCGCTATTGCCGCAAGGCAGGCATGAAGATCGGCGCGATCGTCAATGTGCGTGAATCGACCATGGCGCGCGAATCCGACGTGGTGCTGCCGACGCTCGCCGGCCCCGAGATCGGCGTTGCCTCGACCAAGGCTTTTACCTGCCAACTCTCGGTGCTGGCATCGCTTGCCGTGCGGGCCGGCGTAGCGCGCGGCACGATCTCGAAGGAGCAGGAGAAAATCCTGGTGCGCGAGCTCTCCGAAGCGCCGCGCTATGCCAACCAGGTGCTGAAACTCGAGGCGCAGATCGAACGGATCGCGCGGGAACTGTCGCGCTACTCCGATGTGCTTTATCTCGGCCGCGACACCAATTTTCCGCTGGCCATGGAAGGCGCGCTGAAACTCAAGGAAATCTCCTACATCCACGCCGAGGGCTATGCCGCCGGCGAGTTGAAGCATGGGCCGATCGCGCTGATCGACGAAAACATGCCGGTCATCGTCATCGCTCCGCATGACCGCATTTTCGAAAAAACCGTGTCGAACATGCAGGAAGTGGCAGCACGCGGCGGCAAGATCATCCTGATCACCGACGCCAAGGGTGCGGCCCAGGCGAGCGTGAAGACGATGGAGACGATCATCCTGCCCGACGTGCCGGAAATCATCTCGCCGATCATTTATGCGCTGCCGATCCAGATGCTGGCCTATTTCGCCGCCGTGTTCATGGGCACAGACGTCGACCAGCCGCGCAACCTGGCGAAGTCGGTGACGGTGGAATAGGGCGACGGCAAATCTCAATTTAGCCAACCGTCGATCCAGCATCGGTATCATCCAACGATACATTTGCATTGCGTGCCGCGATGTATCAATGTATGATACAGAGCAAGGGGTAGGACGTTGATCGTTTCGTTCAAGGGCAAGGCCGTGGAAGCGGTTGCTGCAGGCAAGGCGCCGAAAGGATTTCCACCCGATCTGGTTGCCCGTGGCGAACGCCGTCTTCGTGCAATCGAAAATGCCGCGCAATTGAACGACCTTCGATCGCCACCAGGAAACCACCTTGAAGCCCTGAAAGGGAGCCGAGTCGGACAGCATTCAATTCGCATCAATGACCAATGGCGCATCTGCTTCAGATGGACCGCAGCTGGCGCCGAAGACGTGGAGATCGTCGACTACCATTGAGTGGGCACCTGCCCTGACCCTTGAGGACCCTGAACTATGCTCAAGTTCGCACGCCCCATTCACCCTGGAGAATTCCTGCGCGAAGAGTATCTCGTCCCGCTCGGCATGAGTGCCGGTGCGCTGGCGAAAAAGCTCAATCTTCCGCGCACCCGTATCGAGCGCATTGCCAAGGAGGAGATCGGTTTGACCCCCGATACGGCCCTTCGCCTCGCCAGGTTCTTCAACACGACACCCGAGTTCTGGATGAATTTTCAGCAGGCCTACGAGCTTGAGACCGAGGCTAGGAAACTCGCGCCGGAACTCGCAAAGATCGAACCGCTGGAAGCGGCGGCATAATTGGTTCTTTAAAAACTTCGCAGTTCCAAAGCGCTTTCCGGTCCACTAGTGTTGCGGTGCAACCCGCGCCCCCGGTGAACCATGTCCGATGCTCCACGAACTTCCGGCATGACCCGGCTGAGGAATTATTTCCTGACGGGCTTTGTCGTCTGCGCGCCGCTGGCGATCACGGCCTATATCGCCTGGTCCGTCGTCGGCTGGGTCGATTCCTGGGTAAAGCCCTATATTCCGGCCCGCTACAGCCCGGACACCTATCTGCCGTTCCAGGTCCCGGGTTTTGGGCTGATCGTGGCGCTGTTCCTGATCACCATGATCGGTTTCCTCACCGCCAACATCGTCGGCCGCGCCATCGTCAATTTCGGCGAGCGCCTGCTTGGCCGCATGCCGCTGGTGCGCGGCATCTATGGATCGCTGAAACAGATTTTTGAAACCGTGCTGTCGAACAAGGGCGACATGTTCCGCCAGGTCGGACTGGTTGAATATCCGCGCAAGGGTGTCTGGTCGTTGGTTTTCGTCGCCAGCGAGAAGGAGACCGAAATCAACCAGAAGCTCGATCAGGAAGGCGATCCGCTGATCGCCGTGTTCATGCCGTGTACCCCCAACCCGACCACCGGCTTCCTGATGTATGTGCCGAAATCCGACATCGTGCTTCTCGACATGACGATCGAGGATGGGGCCAAGCTGATCGTCTCGGCCGGGCTGGTGGCGCCGGAGCTCAACGCCAAATTGGTGACGCTGAACGGCGAGCAGATCGATGGAGATCTCGCCAATCCGTCAATCGGTGCCTTGTCTCAGCCGGCGCGCAGGAGCCGCACGGCTTCGTCGCGGCCGAACAGATAAAGCAACAGCCGCAGCGCTTCGCCGCGCTCGGACTGCAGTTCCGGATCGCGCGACAGGACCAGCCTTGCATCGTCGCGGGCGGCTTCCAGCAGGTCGGCATGCACTTCCAGGCGCGCCACCTGGAAGCCCGGCGTGCCGGATTGGCGGGTGCCGAGCAACTCGCCTTCGCCGCGCAGTTTCAGGTCCTCCTCGGCGATGCGGAAGCCGTCTTCCGTGTCGCGCATCACCGACAGGCGGCGTTTTGCCGTCTCGCCGAGTGGGTCCTTGTAGAGCAGCACGCAGGAGGAGGGCTTGTCGCCGCGCCCGACCCGGCCGCGCAGCTGGTGCAACTGGGCGAGGCCAAAACGCTCGGCGTGCTCGATGACCATGATTGTCGCATCCGGCACATCGACGCCGACTTCGATCACTGTTGTGGCGATCAGGATGCGTGTCTCGCCTTGCTTGAAGGCGCGCATCGCCTCGTCCTTCTCGGCGCCCTTCATGCGGCCATGGACAAGGCCGATGCGGTCGCCGAACAGGGGCTGCAGCGAGACGAAACGGTCCTCGGCCGACATCAGCTTGATCTCTTCGGATTCCTCGACCAGTGGACAGATCCAGTAGATCTTCTGGCCATCTGCAACGGCATCCTGCATGCGGCCGACCAGTTCGTCGAGCCGCTCCAGCGGCAGCGTGACGGTGCGGATCGGCCGGCGGCCAACCGGTTTCTCCGTCAGCTTGGAGACGTCCATGTCGCCGAAAGCGGTCAGCACTAGAGTGCGCGGGATCGGCGTTGCTGTCATCACCAGCATGTCGGGCGCGTCGCCCTTGGCGGTGATGGCGAGCCGCTGGTGGACGCCAAAGCGGTGCTGCTCGTCCACGACGGCGAAGACGAGGTCGTTGTAGGTCACCGTCTCCTGGAACAGGGCGTGGGTGCCGACGACGATGTCAATTTCTCCGCTCGCCAGACCGGCAAGCGTGTCGATGCGCTCGCGGCCCTTTTCGCGCCCGGTGAGGATGGCGACGCGCAAGCCGGCTCGTTCCGCCAGCGGCGTGATGGTCGCAAGATGCTGACGCGCCAGGATTTCGGTCGGCGCCATCAGCGCCGCCTGGCCTCCGGCTTCGACGGCGCGCGCCATGGCGAGCAGCGCCACCACCGTCTTGCCCGAGCCGACATCGCCCTGCAGCAGGCGTAGCATGCGTTCGGGGTCGGCGAGATCGGCGTTGATTTCGGCGAGGGCGAATTCCTGTGAAGCGGTGAGCTTGTAGGGCAGGGCAGCGCGCAATTTCTCGACGATGCGGCCGTCGCCGACCAGCGGCCGGCCCGATAGGCGGCGCACCTTTGCCCGCACCAAAGCGAGCGACACCTGGCCGGCAAGCAATTCGTCATAGGCTAGGCGGCGCCATGCCGCCCCCTCGATGGCGACATCGATCGGATCCGCCGGATAGTGAATGCGGGCAAGCGCATCGGCGAAGGCAGGGAAGGTCTGCTTGCGCATAAAGGCATCGTCTTGCCATTCCGGCAGTTCCGGCAGTCTTCCGAGCGCCTGGCCGATCGCACGGCGCAGCACTTTTCCTGACAAGCCGGCGGTGAGCGGATAGACCGGTTCGACCAGCGGCAGGTTTTCGGCGTCGCCGGCCAGCGCGATATGGTCGGGATGGACCATGGTCGGGCGGCCGTTGAACCATTCCATGCGGCCGGACACGACCACATGCTCGCCCACCGGCATCGCCTTTTCGAGATAGGCGGCATGGGCATGGAAGAAGGTCAGCCCGATCTCGCCGGTGTCGTCATGGGCGTAGACCCGGTAAGGCACCGACCGGTTGCCGCGCGGCGGTGGCTGATGGCGGTCGATGCGCAGCTCGAGCGTGACGATTGCGCCTTCGGCGGCAAGTGCGATGCCCGGCCGATTGCGGCGGTCGATCACCGTGTGCGGCAGCACGAACAAAAGGTCGCCTGCGCGGGCAGTGCGGTCGCCAAGATCGGCCGGCACGATTTTCTCGATCAGCGTGCCAACCTTCGGCCCGACGCCGGCAAGCGACGTGATCGGGACGAACAGCGGATCGAGGATGGAAGGACGCATGATGTCAGCTTATGTCGCGACGGCCGCAGCGCAAGGCTGACACCGCCCTCTATCCACGCTATATGCGCCGTTCACGACTTGGGACGCGGCACAATGACCGGAACGACACGATCAAGCGAGGGGCTCGACGCCCGCCGCCGTAAGCTGCTGTTTCGCTCCTGGCATCGCGGCATGCGCGAGATGGACCTCATCCTCGGCAGCTTCGCCGATGCCGAGATCGGCGCCTTGACCGGCGACGAAATCGACCAATATGAGAGGCTCCTCGACATTCCCGACACCGAATTCCTGCCCATGGTCACCGGCGAGCGCCCGGTTCCCCAAGAGATCGACTGTTCGGTCCTGCAAAAAATCCTCGCGTCCCGCCGCTCCATGACATTCTGAAAGATTTTATGAGCCTTATCCCTACAATCGGCCTGCCGAAGGGCCGCGCCGGCCAGTTCATCGTCGACGGCGTTGCCGACGGCTACGAGGCCTTTGCGCTGGTGCAGGCGGCACTCGAGATCGCGCCCGACAAGCCGGTGCTGTTCGTGGCGCGCGACGGTCAGCGCCTGCCGTCGATCGTGGAGGCGCTGGCCTTTGCCGCGCCCGGCCTGCCGGTGCTGGAACTGCCGGCCTGGGACTGTTTGCCCTACGACCGCGTCTCGCCAGGTTCGGACGCCGCCGCCAAACGGCTCGATGCTCTGACCGCAATGATTGCGCTGGCCAAGAAGCCGCATCGCGCCGTCATCCTCACCACCGCCAATGCGCTGCTGCAGCGCATTCCGCCGGCAAGCCTGGTCGAGTCGCAGACCTTCCACGCCAAGCCCGGCAACCAGATCGATATGAACGCGCTGGTATCGCGGCTGGAAACATCCGGTTTCGAGCGGGTGCCGACCGTACGCGGCGTTGGCGAGTTCGCGGTGCGTGGCGGCATTCTTGACCTGTTCGCGCCCGGCTGGACCGAGGCGCTTCGTCTCGATTTCTTCGGTGATACGCTGGAATCGATCCGCGTCTTCGACGCCGCCACCCAGCGCACCACCGGCCAACGCAAATCGATGGCGTTGCAGGCGATGAGCGAAGTGGCGCTGACGCCGGAAACCATCAGCCGCTTCCGCCGCTCCTATATCGAGGCTTTTGGCGCGCCGCAGCGCGATGACGGGCTCTATGCGGCGGTGAGCGAAGGCCGCCGCTTTGCCGGCATGGAGCACTGGCTGCCGTTCTTCTACGAGCGGCTGGAGACCGTGTTCGACTATCTGCCGGATACGCCGGTCATTTTCGACCATCTGGCGCATGAGGCGCTGGCCGAACGCCACACGCTGATCCTCGATCACTACGAGGCGCGCAAGAAGCAGGCCGATGGCGCGCTAAAGGACGCCGTGCCCTACAAGCCGGTGCCGCCGGATTTGCTTTATCTCTCGCCGGAAAATTTGGTGGCGTCGCTCGGGCCGCGCGAAGCGATCGACTTCACGCCTTTCGACGCGCCCGATGCCGGCGCCAAGAAAGTCTACCATGCCGGCTCGCGCCATGGCCGCAGCTTCGTCGAGGAGCGTGCCGATCCCGGTGTCAACGTCTTCGACGTCGTCGTCAAACACATTGCCGACGAGCGTGCGGCGCGCCGCCGCATCGTCGTTGCCGGCTGGACCGAGGGCTCGCTCGACCGGCTTGGCCAGATCCTCGCCGAGCACCATCTTGGCAACCTCAGCCAGGTCGCGACGCTGGCCGAGGCGGAAAAGCTCGAGCCGGGGCAAGCGGCACTTGCCGTGCTACCGCTCGAATCCGGTTTTGAGACCGAAAAACTGGTCGTCGTCGCCGAGCAGGACATTTTGGGCGACCGGCTGATCCGGCGCTCCAAGCGCAAGAAGCGCGCATCGGACTTCATCGCCGAGGCCTCATCGCTGTCATCAGGCGACATCGTCGTCCACGCCGACCACGGCATTGGCCGCTTCATAGGCCTGCGCACCATCGAAGCGGTCGGCGCGCCGCATGACTGCCTCGAAATCCACTATGCCGGCGACGACCGGCTGTTCCTGCCGGTGGAAAACATCGAGCTTCTGTCGCGCTACGGTTCGGATTCGGCCGAAGCCTCCCTCGACAAGCTTGGCGGCGGTGCCTGGCAATCGCGCAAGGCGCGGCTGAAGAAGCGCCTGCTCGACATGGCCGGGCAGTTGATCCGCATTGCCGCCGAGCGGCAGATGCGCGCCGCGCCGAGCCTGGTGCCGGCGGAAGGCCTTTATGGGGAGTTCGCCGCCCGCTTCCCCTATGAGGAGACCGACGACCAGCAGACGGCGATCGACTCGGTCAGGGACGATCTGGCGGCCGGAAAGCCGATGGACCGGCTGATCTGCGGCGATGTCGGCTTCGGCAAGACCGAAGTGGCGCTGCGCGCGGCCTTCATCGCGGCCATGGAGGGTTTTCAGGTCGCGGTGGTGGTGCCGACGACGCTTTTGTCGCGCCAGCACTTCAAGACGTTTTCGCAGCGTTTTTCCGGCCTGCCGATCCGCGTCGGGCAGGCCTCGCGGCTGGTCGGCGCCAAGGAACTGGCTGAGACCAAGAAAGGCATCGCCGAAGGCCAGGTCGACATCGTCATCGGCACCCATGCGCTGCTCGGTTCCGCGATCTCGTTCAAGAATCTCGGCCTGCTGATCATCGACGAGGAGCAGCACTTTGGCGTCAAGCACAAGGAACGGCTGAAGGATCTCAAGACCGATGTCCATGTGCTGACGCTGTCGGCGACGCCGATTCCGCGCACGCTGCAGCTGGCGCTGACCGGAGTGCGCGAGCTGTCGCTGATCGCGACGCCGCCGGTCGACCGCATGGCGGTGCGTACCTTCATCTCGCCCTTCGATCCGCTGGTCATCCGCGAGACGCTGCTTCGGGAGCGTTATCGCGGCGGCCATTCCTTCTATGTCGTGCCACGCATCAGCGATCTCGCCGAAATCCATGATTTCCTGCGCGAATCCGTGCCGGAACTGAAGGTTGCGGTGGCCAATGGCCAGATGCCGCCCGGCGAACTCGACGACATCATGAACGCCTTCTATGACGGCCAGTACGATGTGCTGTTGTCGACGACTATCGTCGAATCCGGCCTCGATATTCCGACCGCCAACACGCTGATCGTGCATCGCGCCGATATGTTCGGCCTGTCGCAGCTCTATCAGTTGCGCGGCCGCGTCGGCCGCTCGAAAGTGCGCGCCTATGCGCTGTTCACGCTGCCGGCCAACCGCAAGCTGACCGACACCGCCGAGCGCAGGCTGAAAGTGCTGCAGTCGCTCGACACGCTGGGCGCCGGCTTCCAGCTCGCCAGCCACGATCTCGATATCAGGGGCGCCGGCAATCTTCTCGGCGAAGAACAGTCCGGCCACATCAAGGAGGTCGGCTTCGAGCTCTACCAGCAGATGCTCGAAGAAGCGGTCGCCGAAGTGAAGGATTCCGGCGAAGTGCAGGATGGCGGCTGGTCGCCGCAGATCGCCGTCGGCACGGCGGTGATGATCCCGGAAAGCTATGTGCCGGACCTGCAGCTCAGGCTGGCGCTCTATCGCCGCCTGGGCGATCTCGAAAACACCGAGGAGATCGATGCCTTCGGTGCCGAGCTGATCGATCGCTTCGGACCGCTGCCGGAGGAGGTGAAGCATCTGCTCAAGATCGTCTTCATCAAGGCGCTCTGCCGCAAGGCCAATGTCGAAAAGCTCGATGCCGGGCCGAAAGGTGTCGTCATCCATTTCCGCAAACGCGAGTTTTCCAATCCCGTCGGACTGGTCAAGTTCATCGGCGAGCAGGGCTCGCTGGCCAAGATCCGGCCCGACCACAGCGTCGTGTTCAGCCGCGACTGGGCGACTGCCGAAAAGCGGCTGGCGGGTTCGGCTGTGGTGATGACGCAATTGGCGCGGCTGGCTGCGGCATAGCCGGCTCATTCGCCAGCGCTGAAATTCCGGTCTAGAATAGGAAATCGGCTTCGTGTATGGAGCCGCCACCCCATATAGGGGCTGAAATGGCGGACGCGGGTGTTCGCGGGAAAGAGCGTTGGGTGCAACGATGACGAAATGGTCGCCGAATTCCTGGAGATCGATGCCGATCAAGCAGGTTCCTGCTTATCCGGATCTCACCGCGCTCAAGAACACGGAAGCCCAGCTCGCCACCTTTCCGCCGCTGGTTTTTGCAGGTGAGGCGCGCAAGCTGAAGAAGCAGCTTGCTTCTGTCGCTGCCGGTGATGCGTTCCTTCTGCAGGGCGGCGATTGCGCCGAGAGCTTTGCCGAACATGGCGCGGACAACATCCGCGACTTCTTCCGCGTCTTCCTGCAGATGTCTGTGGTGCTGACCTTTGCCGGCGCGCAGCCGGTGGTCAAGGTCGGCCGTGTCGCTGGCCAGTTCGCCAAGCCGCGCTCGTCCGACAACGAGACCAAGGGCGATGTGACGCTGCCGAGCTATCGCGGCGACATCATTAACGGCATCGAGTTCGACGCCAAGTCGCGTATTCCGGATCCCGCACGGCAGGAGATGGCGTACCGCCAGTCGGCGGCGACGCTCAACCTGTTGCGCGCCTTCGCGCAGGGCGGCTATGCCAGCCTGGAGAACGTGCACAGCTGGATGCTCGGCTTCGTCTCCGACAGCCCGCAGGGCGAAAAATACGAGTCGCTGGCCAACCGCATCACCGAGACGATGGACTTCATGAAGGCCGTCGGCATCACCTCGGAGACCAACTACGCGTTGCGCGAGACCGATTTCTATACCAGCCACGAGGCGCTTCTGCTGGGCTACGAGGAAGCGCTGACCCGCGTCGATTCCACCTCCGGCGACTGGTACGCAACCTCCGGCCACATGATCTGGATCGGCGACCGCACGCGCCAGCCCGACCATGCGCATGTCGAGTATTGCCGCGGCATCAAGAACCCGCTGGGCCTGAAATGCGGGCCGTCGCTGACGCCGGACGGTTTGCTGCAGCTCATCGACCTGCTCAACCCGGAAAATGAGCCGGGACGGCTGACGCTGATCGCGCGCTTCGGCTCCGACAAGGTCGCCGACCATCTGCCGAAGCTGGTGCGCGCGGTGAAGAAGGAAGGCCGCAGCGTGGTGTGGTCGTCGGACCCGATGCATGGCAACACCATCGAGGCCGCCGGCTACAAGACGCGGCCGTTCGACCGCATTCTCAAGGAGGTGCAGACCTTCTTCGAGGTGCATCGCGCCGAAGGCACGCATCCGGGCGGCATCCATGTCGAGATGACCGGCAAGAACGTCACCGAATGCACTGGTGGCGCTCGCGCCATCACCGCCGAGGAATTGCAGGATCGCTACCACACCCATTGCGACCCGCGCCTCAACGCCGACCAGGCGATCGAACTGGCGTTCCTGGTCTCGGACCTGCTCAAGAAGAGCCATCCGGTGCAGCACAAGCAGGTTGCAAACGGCTAAGCCTGCCGGCTTGAGTTTGGTTGATCAAAAGCGCTGGAGAAATCCGGCGCTTTTTCGTTTCGCGGCGATGCATGGCGGGCCGTCATCACATCCGAGCATACGAAAATGTGTTCGCACGCGACCATTGCAAAACCAAGATTGGGGCGGAACGCGGAAGCTCCGAGCCCTCTCCATCCGGTCGCCAACACCATGCGCCACGAGCATGCCATCATCCACCACCGCGCGCTTGACTTCTGGTCGGCGCGCGCTGCGGTCCTCGTCATCATCTGCCTGCAGCTTCTCGTCATCAACGATTTGTCGTTCGGGCCGCGCTGGTTGGCGCCTGTGATCGAGGCGACCCTGCTTGTACCGCTGTCGATCGCGACCGCCTGGACACAAATGGCGACGCAGAAGGCCGTCGACCACGAGCATTGGTATGCGATCGGCCGGTTTCGCGTCTACATCCGCCGGACGGCACTGGTCACGACCGGCGTCATCAGCATCATGAACTGCGGGGCGCTGGTTCTGCTGGTCAAGGCGCTGCTCGAAGGCCACGCCGGCGCCGGAACGACGTTGCTGGTCGACGCGCTGAACATCTGGGTGACCAACGTCATCGTGTTTGCTCTATGGTTCTGGAGCACCGACCGGGGCGGGCCGCCGACCTGCGGTCTGGTCAAGCGCGCGCAGGCGGACTTCCTGTTCCCGCAAATGACGCTGCCCGACCGCGAAACCCATGACTGGCTGCCCGGCTTTGTCGACTACGTGTTCCTGGCCTTCACCAACGCGACGGCGTTCTCGCCCACCGACACCTTGCCGCTCAGCCAGCGCGCCAAGCTGCTGATGATGGCGGAGGCGATGATCTCGCTGCTGACGATCGCGCTGGTGGCGGCGCGTACCGTCAACATCCTCGCGTAAGCTGTGTCGGTATTCAGGTGATGCCGGCCTGCAAATGGCGGCTTCCTGCGCTTCCGGTGCTCACGTACGAAAAGTACGCTCCGCTCCGGTTCTCGGAATCCGCCATTTTCGACTCGGCCTGACCTGAATCTCAACACACCTTGGAGCCGAGCTCGAGCTATTTGCGCCCGCGTTCCCAGCGCAGTCCATTCAGTCGGGGATCGGCGGCAAAGGCGGTCCTGGAAAACTCGATGCGCTTTTCCGGGAATTCGCAGATCGCCTGCACGCCGAAGGCGCCGAGGCGGATGCGCCAGGTCTGCGGCTCCAGCGGCTTTGCCTTGGCGAACCCCTTGCAGGTCAGCAGTGCGATGTTGGCGCCCTTGGGGTCACGCGCCGAGCGATAGCGGATTGCTTGCATCCCGTCCATGCGCGCGACATCGGCAATCGCCTGGCAAGCGGCATAGTCGGTTGGATGCGTCCACGCCGCGGCATCGCGATCAAGCGGCGGCCGTGTCAGGTCGATGGCGTTGGCACATTTGATGGCGGCGGCGAAGGCGGTGTAGTCGGCGGCGTCGCGTGGCCAGGGTGTGTCCGGCGATTCGGCAAAGAACAGCAGACGGTAGAAGGCCATTTCGGCAACCGCGGTCATCATGGTTTCGGCGGCATAGTAGACGCCCAAGGTCTTGCCGGCGCGGCGGAAGCGCGAGCCGTGCGGATAGACCGAGCCGTAGCGGAACGGCGTCGCCAGGAGATAATGGAGATGCCGGCATTCGAGCGGGATCTGCGGCTTGGTTTCCTCGATCAGGTCTTCCAGCAGCGCCTGTTCGTCCAGCGTGTCGACGACTTTCAATGTCGAGACACGGTGCTGCGCCTCGACCATGCGCCAGTATTTGCCGTCGAGGCGGACCGCTTCAGACGAGAGCGCGTCGGGAGTCCAGATAGGCAATGACATCGACAAGCCCTGATATGGTCAGGATTTTTTCCAGCGGGCTGCCGTCGAATGCCGTATTGGCGTTCTTCAGCCACGCGCGGGCAACGGTCTCGTCACCGCCGACAATGGCGTCGAGCGAGCGGAACAGCCGCACGAACAGCACCGCCAGCTCGAACGGTTTGGTGCCGCGCTCCAGCAGGAACTCCTGCCGGCGCATGCGTGAAACCGTGGCTTCCGAAACACCGATGACGGAAGCCAGCATCCTGGCGGTGATGTCCAGAAGGTCGGCGGCGCGCAGCGTGGCTTTGGTCAAAACCGCATTTTCGGCTGCGTTGGCAGCGATTTTGGGTTGTATCACAGACATGGTCTTTCCATTTCTATGGGAAATATAGGCCATAAAAATTCATATGGAAAGATTCTGGATCAAAACAATTGGAGGCGCGGCCGACAAACTCTTGCGGCGAAAGGGATCAGTCCTTCTTGTAGAGCAGCCAGCTTTTGCCGGCGCGGCCGGCCATCGCCGAATGCCTGGTCACGCGGTTACGCCCGCTGACCTTGGAGCGATAGAGCGCCCGGTCCGCCTTGGTGTACAGGTCCTCGGCACTTTCGGCCTCGGATGCCATGCAGATGCCCATGGATACGGTCACGGTGCCGTAGTTGGTGCCGGTCTGGCTGCTGGTGAACGGCGTCTGTTCAATCAGCGCGCGTATGCGCTCGGCGATCTCGTAGGTGGTGTCCTCGCTGACACCCTCGATGATCAACGCGAATTCCTCGCCGCCGGTTCGGGCCACGAACATGTCGGCGGCAATGCTGGTCTGGAAAATGTCGGCAACAATCTGGATGATCTTGTCGCCGACCGGGTGGCCGTAGCGATCGTTGATGTCCTTGAAGCGGTCGATGTCGGCAAGGATCAGGGCGTTGAACAGGATGCCCTTGTTGCTGGTGTAGATCCTGGTGATCTGCTTGTCGAAGGCGCGGCGGTTCCAGATGTGGGTCAACGGATCGGTGTCGGCGAGCCGCTTGTACTCCTCGAGCTTGGACTTGACGCTTTCGAGCTCGGCCGTCTTGTCGCTCAGCGTGCTGGCAACCTGCTTGCCGTGGTCGATCGTCGAATTGGTGGCGGCAGATATGGCGCTGACGACCTTTTGCAGCAGATCCTGCGAAAGCAGGCTGCGGTTGGAAAGTCCGCTCGACGTTTCGTCGAGGATCCTGCCGTATTTCTCGATATGGCTGCGTTCATTGCGCAGCAGCGAGGCGATGTCCTCGAGCTCGCTGGCAAGGACGTCGCGCGCCTGCTCGACAATGCCGGGACCATGATGCTGCGCAAAGAAGGTGCGGCCGATCTGGTCCAGTTCCTCTTGCGTCGGCCGGTTGCTCAACGAAACGACGGCAAGGCTGAGCTCGCGATTGGTGCCGTTCAGCGCCTCGTAGAAGATTTCATAGTTGCGCGGCAGACCGAGCACGCCGAGCTGGCGCATGGTCATCACAACATTGGTTGCGATGTCTGCATTTCGGTCGGTCTGGACGGCTACCGGCTGCATGTTCTGTTCACTCTACCCCTGGGAGCCTTCGCAGACCTGCGAGTGCATGATGTCGCCGACGGGGCGTGAGCCGAATTCCAGGTCAACCTTCGAAAAGCCGCGTCCCCAATCACGACTTTCGCTGCCAAGGACCATAGATGCGGGGGCGCTAAAGTTTCCTTAATGTCACGTGGTTCAGCACGTTTTCTCTACCTCAGGCTGTAAAAGCTTTGCTGCCGTGCAGCGGGAATTCAAAACGCGTCCGCGCTGTGTCGCGTTTGCCTGTACGCAGCAGAACTGGAATCCTGCCAGTGTGGCGAAGCCATGAATGGCGCTATCGAACGGAGGCCGGGATGGATGACAATCACAGCGGATCGTGCCTGTGCGGGGCGGTGCGCTTCAAGACGCGGGGGGCCTTGCGCGGGGTGATCTATTGCCACTGCTCGCAATGCCGCAAGCAAAGCGGGCATTTCTACGCCGCAACCAATGTGCCCGATGAAAACATCACGATAGCGGGCGCCGAGAGCATCACCTGGTACGAGGCGTCTTCGTTTGCCAAACGCGGCTTCTGCAAGACATGCGGCTCGCTGCTGTTCTGGAAGCCGCGCGACGACGCCTATGTCTCGGTCATGGCCGGGCTGTTCGACAAGCCCACTGAGCTTGTGGGGCAGTGCCACATCTTCGTCGGCGACAAGGGCGACTATTATTCGATCGACGATGCGCTGCCGCAGTTCGAGAGGTCGACGCCGTCGGTCAAGGTTGCCGAGGAGTGACACGGTGCGGGCCAATGATTTTTGAAGCGCCTGCCTTATTCCCTTGATCCGGCCATTGCGTTATCCCCTGCCGGTGATTCCAGGGGATTTGAGCATGCAGCGGCTTATCGATGCTTTCTTCAATTCAGTGCGGGCGTTTCGCAAGCTGGCCGCCAGCGAAAAGGCTTTTCAGCAGGAGCTGATGCTGCTCGTGCTTGCCTTGCCGCTTGGCTGGTTTGTCTCGGTGTCATGGCGCGGCTACGCGCTGCTGGTCGGCGCGGTGCTGCTTTTGATCATGGTCGAGGTTCTGAACACTGGCATCGAGGCGGCATGCGATGCGTTCAGCCGGGAGTTCAACGTCGATATCCAGCTGGCCAAGGATTGCGGATCGCTGGCGGTGCTGATTTCGGTGCTGATCGTGGCTGGTGTCTGGGGCATCGCCATCATCGAGCGCATCACGGGACTACCGATCTGACATCCCGGCTCCTATATGACGGTTACTAAAGGAGACCGTCATGAGTGAGGCCGCCGAATTTCTGCTGCTCGAACGCACCGGCCTGCCGGATGATCTGCGCTGGCTGACGGAGAAATATCCGCGCGAGGTTTGGCAGGGCCACGCCAACATTCATGGAATGGCGAACATGTGGCTGCAGCGGCACGACATGTTCCGCGAGCTTGGCGGCATGCTCAGCAACGGCATTGGCGACTATCGCGAGGGCAGGCTGACGGCGCCGGATTTCGCCCGCTGGTTCGCGCCGCGCCTCAACCATTTTCTCGGTAACCTCGACGGCCACCACAATGTCGAGGACTATCAATACTTCCCGGTCTTCGCCAAAGCAGAGCCGCGGCTGAAACGCGGCTTCGAGATCCTCGACGCCGATCACCACACGATCCACGAGGGGCTGGAGCGCAATGCCGAGACGGCGAACGCTTTTATCAGGACGCTGCAGGAGAGCGACGACAAGCAGCGCTTTGCGGCGGACGCTTATGCCGACGAGAACGGTCGGCTGATCGCCATGCTGAAGCGGCATCTGGCCGACGAGGAGGATTTGATCATCCCGCTAATCCTTGACCGCGGCGACCGCGCCCTGATCGGGGACGACGACTGAACTACGTGGCTCGCCACTACGTGGCTTCGCTATTGCGGGCGTCCTTGGCGCGCTCTTTGCTGGCGACGGTGCGAGCGATGAGCCAGGCGAGGAGGGCGACGGCGAGGCCAATGGCGAGCGCCACCAACAGCCGTTCGTGACGATGCAGTGCCTGGCCGACGATACGCTCAGCACCCAGTCCGAAGACATAGCCGATGGTGCAGAACAATGCCGCCCAGACCAGCGACGAGATGGCGTTGAGAATGACGAAGCGTGTCACCGTGATGCTGGCAAAGCCGGCGGCTATGCCGCCGACCAGGCGCAAGCCGTAGATGTAGCGGTTCGACAGCACGAAGATGTTGGGATGCGAGGAGACCAGACGGTATGCGTGATTGAAGCCCGGCCTGGCTTTCAGTTTGCGAACGTAAGGATGGTCGGCAAAGCTCCGCCCGAGAATGAAGAAGAAAGTGTCGCCGACGAAGGCGCCAAGGGCGGCTGCGAGGAAGGCCTGCCACAGGATGAAGACGTGCTGGTGCGTGAAGAAGCCGCCGAGGATGGCAGCGCTTTCACCTTCGGCGACGCAGCCGAGAAAGACGGCGATCAGCCCGTACTGCTCGATGAGATGATGGATGGTCTCCGTCATGATGTCTGCGGCGTCAGCCGTTCGTCGATCCGTCTCAGCCGGTCGGCGATCTGCGCGATCTCGTCACGCATGCCGATGATCTGGCTGTGGCGCAACTCGTCGAGCTTTTCGTGCAGCGCCATGATCTCGATCTCGGCCTTGAGATTGACCTCGTAGTCGTGCGCGGCGTCGATGCGGTCGCGTGCGGCCTGGCGGTTCTGCGACATCATGATCACCGGCGCCTGCAAGGCGGCGATCATCGACAGGACGAGATTGAGAAAGATGAAGGGGTAGGGGTCGAACGAACTTTGCCCCAGCAGCCACCAATTGGCGCCGATCCAGAGGATCAGGAAGGCGATGAAGGACAGGATGAACGACCATGAGCCGCCGACGCGGGCGATGGCATCGGCGATACGATCGCCCGCGCCCTGAAGGCCGGCAAGATTTTGGTTGATGTCTTGCGAAATCGGCTTGCGGTCGACGGTGCTCTGCAGCACGCGTCGCTCAAGCTCGCTGAGAGCCTCCGGCGTTCGCTTCAGCCAGCGGTTGGCGAGTTCTGGCACGGTTTTGTTCATGGATGTCTCCATAGGAAAAGCATCGGCTTGGCAGCCATGTTTGCATATAGGAAGATGGCGCTCCGTCAAAAGCGTGGCGTGAGGATGGGAAGCAAAATGCCCGATTTCGCGAAAATCCGCGCCCGTGCCGCCAAACGCAAGGGCGGTGAGGCCCAGCTGTCGTCGCTGCTGGGGCCTGTGCCCAACAATGCCGCGGTGGCGAAAGTTGCAGACGACCGCATTCTATCGACTATGGCCGAGCGCGTCTTTGCCGCCGGCTTCGTCTGGCGGGTCATCGAGCAGAAATGGCCGGGCTTCGAGGAAGCGTTCCTCGGCTTCGAACCGAAGCGGCTGTTGTTCCAGCCTGACGATTTCTGGCACGATTTGACGGCCGACAAGCGCATCGTGCGCAACCCGCAGAAGATCAAATCCGTGCGCGACAACGCCGCCTTCGTCGAGCGCGTATCGAAGGAGCATGGTGGTTTCGGCAAATTTCTCGCCGATTGGCCTGCCGACGACCAGGTCGGGCTGATGGCATATCTCGGCAAGCATGGCAGCCGGCTCGGCGGCAACACCGGCCAGTATTTCCTGCGCTGGCTGGAATGGGATGCCTTCATCATCTCGGCCGACATGGGAGCGGCGCTGCGCGATGCCGGCCTCGACATCGCGGACAGTCCGACATCCAAGAGGGATCTTGAGAAGGTCCAGGTCCAGATCAATGTCTGGGCAGCCGAAACCGGCCTGCCGCGTCGCCACATTTCGCGCATCCTGGCGATGTCGATCGGCGAGAACCATTCGCCGCAATCGCTGCGCCAATATATGGGCGAATAGGCTGGTGATTTGACGCAGCCGGTATCCGATTAAATTTAGAGCCCTTCCCAATAGCCTCCCAAGGATTGCGGGACAGAATTCCTAAAATGTCAACGAAACTCTTGTGAGACACGGATCGTTGGATACAGTTGTTCCTACAAGAGCAGGGCTTCTGGGAAATTGGAATGGCCCAACCTAGGCCTTTTTTGCCGGTGGCTCTAACTTGATAAGATTGGCTTTGGCAGTGGGATCCCCTTGATCAGCAGCCTTGCGAATCAAAATGAGAGCGTGGGCAGTATCCTGCTTCACACCATGGCCATCCAGGTATGCTACTCCAAGGTCGTACTCAGCACCCGCATTCCCCCGGTCCGCAGCCTTCTGGAACCAAGAGACGGCCTGCACATAGTCTAAAGGGACCCCTAGCCCCTTGTAGTACGAAACACCAAGGTCGTACTCAGCACCCGCATTCCCCTGGTCCGCAGCCTTCTGGAACCAAGAGACGGCCTGGGCGTAGTCAATCGCAACGCCTAGGCCCTTCGCATACACTACACCAAGATCATGCTGCGCCAGGGCATCTCCTTGTTCCGCCGCTTTGCGATACCATGCGATTGCCTGAGCATAGTCCTGGGCGACGCCTTGACCTTTGAGGTAAGCCAATCCCAGAAAGTATTGGGCAATGGCCGTTCCTTGATCAGCGGCCTCACGGAACCACGTGTCAGCTTCTTTATAGTCCTGTGGAACGCCTCTTCCATATCTGTACAGCAATCCGAGACCGGTTTGAGCGGCTGCTAATCTTTGATCGGCAGCTTTGCGATACCAAATTGCGGCTTCGGCATAGTCCTGTTTGACGCCTTGGCCACGGTCGTAAAGATTGGCGAGATTTTCCTCTGCCTGGGCATCACCCTGGTCTGCTGCCTTACGGTACCAAGCCGCAGCTTGATCGTAATCCTGTGTGACACCGTGCCCTTCGGCGTAAGCAGTGCCAAGATTGTCCTGCGCTTTGGGATCACCGGTGTTAGCCAGGACGCTCCACAACAAGACAGCCGCTGCGTAGTCTCCTCTTTTATAGGCCCGTTCCGCTTGCCCGGCATTGGCGACGCCGGCCACCAGCATGCCGGAGACGAAACAAAGCAACTTCGAACAGCTCTGCATGGTGGGTCTCCGATTTACGGGTTCAACCATTCCTTGATTCCCAGCACCCCGATCCGAACCCTTTCGGAAAAGGATCTCTCATTCAGCTTGGCTCTAATAAATCTTCCCTGCGCACGGGCCATTCTCGTATTAAACTTTGCCAAAAGATATGAATCCCAAATCATAATAATAAATCCCGGAGCAATGACCACTTTGTCCGGAATTAAAAGTATCTTTGATAGTATAACCATTATGACAACACCAAAGAAGCAATTATATGCCACGAATATTCCATCTTTCCACATACGATTTATTGGGAGATATTCTTCCATCCAAGGCATGATGAACGGGTTATCATCCCAAAATTGATCAATAGTAATGGGACCATGCGTAATGCCGTCTGTCTTGGTAACTTCGGCCCCAGCCTCAGCAGCGTTGTTTGGATTGACCTCTTCAGCCATTCCTTCCTCCCTTTCGCTTGGCTAGAAGGAATTCTGCTGCGCCTCTTTGAAGTCAATCTGGGATGGAGATCAACTTTGCGTCAGCTGATCCCATCGCAGTGCGGCGGAAACCCGGCTGCCGCGGCCGGCATATTTTGCGCATCCTGGCGATGTCGACCGGCGAGAACCATTCGCCTGACACACTGCGCGAATATATGGGCGAATAGGCTGGTCGCCATCAGGTCAGGACACGAATGACACATGTCATTCGGTCCTGGACATGATCGAATTCGATCAGTCCGGATTGGTCCAAACGAACGGCATTGCCCGCTGAATTTTGTCGCGCTAAGTCAGCAGGCATGACCAAGAAGACCGCTCCCGATATTCTGCGCATCGCAGTTGCCCAGCTCAACCCGACGGTCGGCGACGTCGCCGGCAATCTTGCCAAGGCGCGCGAGGCGAGGGCGGATGCCGCCCGCCAGGGCGCCGACCTCGTGCTGTTCACCGAGCTTTTCCTCGCCGGCTATCCGCCGGAGGATCTGGTGCTGAAGCCGGCCTTCCTGAAAGTCTGTGAAAAGGCGGCGCAGGACTTTGCCGCCGACACCGCCGATGGCGGCCCCGGCGTCATCATCGGCACGCCGCTGAAGCGCAAGAGCGGCACCCACAACTCGATCATCTTTGCCGATGGCGGCAAGATCCTTGCCGAGCGCTACAAGCTCGATTTGCCGAATTACGGCGAGTTCGACGAGAAGCGCGTCTTTCAGGCCGGCCCTGAAATGCAGGGGCCGGTCAACTTCCGCGGCATCCGCATCGGAATTCCAATCTGCGAGGACATCTGGGGCGATGTCGCCATTTGCGAGACGCTGGCCGAAAGCGGGGCGGAAATCCTGCTGGTGCCGAACGGCTCGCCCTACTATCGCGCCAAGATCGATGTCCGCCACCAGGTCGTCATCCGCCAGGTCATCGAATGCGGCCTGCCGATGATCTATGCCAACCAACTCGGCGGCCAGGACGAACTGATCTTTGACGGTGCCTCGTTTGCCATAGGTTCTGACAAGACGCTTGCCTTCCAGATGAGCCAGTTCGAGGAGACGGTCGACGTCACCACCTGGAAGCGCACGGATGCGGGCTGGGTCTGCTCGGAAGGACCGATGTCGAAAATCCCCCAAAGGGAGGAGGCCGACTATCGCGCCTGCATGCTGGGCCTGCGCGACTACGTCAACAAGAACGGCTTCAAGAATGTCGTGCTCGGCCTTTCCGGTGGCATCGATTCGGCGATCTGCGCCGCCCTTGCCGTCGATGCGCTTGGCGAAGAACGGCTGCGCGCGGTGATGATGCCATATCGCTACACCTCGAAGGACTCGCTCAAGGACGCCGAGGACTGTGCCCGTGCGCTCGGCTGCCGCTATGACATCGTGCCGATCTTCGAGCCGGTCGAAGGCTTCCTGCACACACTGACACAGATGTTCGAGGGCACCAAGGAAGGCATCACCGAAGAAAACCTGCAGAGCCGCGCGCGCGGCACCATCCTGATGGCGATCTCCAACAAGTTTGGCTCGATGGTGGTCACAACCGGCAACAAGAGCGAAATGTCGGTCGGTTATGCCACGCTCTATGGCGACATGAATGGGGGCTTCAATCCGATCAAGGACCTCTACAAGATGCAGGTCTATGCGCTGTCGCGCTGGCGCAACGGCCACGTGCCGCCGGGTGCGCTCGGCCCGTCGGGCGAGGTGATCCCAAAAAACATCATCGACAAGGCGCCGTCGGCGGAACTGCGCGAGAACCAGACCGATCAGGATTCGCTGCCGCCCTATCCGGTGCTGGACGACATCCTCGAATGCCTGGTCGAGAACGAGATGGGCGTCGACGACATCGTCGCGCGCGGCCACGACCGGGCGACGGTGACGCGCATCGAGCACCTGCTCTACATCGCCGAATACAAGCGCCGTCAGGCGGCACCCGGTGTAAAGATCACCCGCAAGAACTTTGGCCGCGACCGCCGCTATCCGATCACCAATCGATTCAGGGATCGCGGGTAGACGTTGGGTTTGAATGTCCGACGGTGTCGGCACAACCCGCCGTTGTTGCAAAATCGTCTCACTGGGTGGACCAGATGCGCTTTCGGCAGTTCCCTGTCTTGGCGAGGCGTTGAGCCGTCCCTATAAGAACGTCTCCGCGATTCCCCTTTGGGAGGACCGAATGCCAGCATTTGATACCATCATGCGAGGCCGCGAAGCCTAGGTTCCAGACGGCGCGCTACGAGGTTTTTACCTCTGTGGCAAAGCCGGACTGAGAACAGGCGTTCGTCGATGCCGGTCGCCACCCGACAAATCGGGTGCGCCGCCAAATATGCCGAACCTCCGCATTCCCTGGGCCAGTTGCCCTAGCGCGGTTTCTTCAATTTTCGACCTTACCGGGATCGGGCTCGTTTGCGCCCGAATGACATCATGGCTCGTTTTCGAATCGATCTGCGCGCAGGCGCCTTTCGCAGCGTTCTTGGCTTCACGCTCGGCCATTGGCGGCGTCAACCGTGGCGGCTTTCCCTCATCATGGGCACCTTCCTGCTGTCGACCCTGGCCGACGTTTTGACGCCGCTCTATTCCGGCCGGCTGGTCGATGCCGTCGCCAGCAGCGCCGGCGCGGACGAGGTGGCGTGGAACGCGGCAATGGCGGCGTTTTCGATGCTGGTGGCGCTGGCGCTTGCCGGCGTCGTGCTGCGCAACCTGGCGTTCATGGCCATCGTCGAGCTGACGCTGAAGATGATGGCGGATATCGCCGCCGACGCCTTCCACCGCGTCCAGCGCTTTTCTACCGACTGGCACGCCAACAGCTTTGCTGGCTCGACCGTGCGCAAGGTGACGCGCGGCATGTGGGCGCTCGACCTGCTCAACGACACCATCCTGATCGCGCTGTTGCCGTCCGTCGTCATGCTGCTCGGCTCGACGCTGCTGCTCGGCTGGTTCTGGCCGATGATGGGTGCGGTCGTGGCGGCCGGCTCGGTGTTGTTCATCACGGTGACGGCGATGCTGTCGCTCGGCTATGTCGCGCCGGCGGCACGGCTCGCCAATAGCTGGGACACACGCCTCGGCGGCTCGCTCGCCGATGCGGTGAGCTGCAACGCCGTGGTCAAAGGGTTTGGCGCCGAAGTGCGCGAGGAAACGCGCCTTGCCAGGGTCGTCGCCAAATGGCGCGCGCGCACGCGCCGCACCTGGGTGCGCGGCACCGTCAACGGCACCACGCAAGGGGCGCTGCTGCTGGTGCTCAGGGCCGCCGTGATCGGCCTGGCGCTGATGCTGTGGTCGTGGGGGCAAGCGAGCGCCGGCGATGTCGCCTTCGTGCTGACTGCGTTCTTCGTGTTGCAGGGCTATCTCAGGGATATCGGCACGCATATCCGCAATCTGCAGCGCTCGATCAACGACATGGAGGAACTGGTCGACTTCCAGTCCGAGCCGCTCGGCATCGAGGATCGGCCTGGCGCCAGGCCGATCCGAATTGCCGATGGCCGCATCAGCTTCGACAATGTCACCTTCCACTATGGCAACCATCGACTGCCGCTTTACCGCGACTTTTCGGTGGACATTGCGCCGGGTGAACGTGTTGGCTTGGTCGGTCATTCAGGCTCGGGCAAGACGACCTTCGTTAAGCTGATCCAGCGCCTCTATGACGTCAACGCTGGCAAGATCCTGATCGACGGCCAGGATATTGCCACGGTGGCGCAAGCGTCGCTGCGCGGGCAGATCGCCATCGTCCAGCAGGAGCCGATCCTGTTCCACCGGTCATTGGCCGAAAACATCGCCTATGCCCGGCCGGGCGCCAGCCAGGCCGAGATCGAGCACGCGGCACGGCTGGCCAGCGCGCACGACTTCATCGTCGGCCTGCCGAAGGGCTATGGCACACTGGTCGGCGAGCGTGGCGTGAAACTATCGGGCGGTGAGCGTCAGCGCGTGGCGATCGCGCGCGCTTTCCTCGCCGATGCGCGCATCCTCATCCTGGACGAGGCGACATCGAGCCTCGATTCGGAATCGGAGGTGCTGATCCAGCAGGCGATGGAGCGGTTGATGGTCGGCCGCACGACGCTGGTCATCGCGCACAGGCTTTCGACGGTGCGGGCGCTCGACAGGCTTTTGGTGTTCGATCGCGGCCGCATCGTCGAAGAGGGCTCGCATGACGAGTTGATCCGGCTGCAAGGCGGCATCTACCGCCGCCTGTTCGAGCGTCAGGCGCTGGAACTGACCAAGGGGCTGGTGATCTGATCGAGAAGGCACCCGGATCGAAGTCCGGTCCGGGTGCCTTGGTCTGAGTGCCAAATGCGGAATGATCAGCCGTAATGCAGCTTCGGCTTGCCCTCGGTGCCGGTGAACTGAACGCCGATCCTGTCGTTGCGGCGCCAGCGAACCTCGGATCGATAGCCAATTCCATCGACGGGAATGTAGAGCAGGAAGCGATCGGGCACCCGGGCATCGGCCGCGACCTTCAACTCGGCGCCGCCTTCATGCTGGTTGCGCACGGTGCAGCTGATCTCGGAATTCTGAATCCCGGTGATGATCGTCCCGCCCTTGAGCACGCGCTGGCGGTGTTCGCGCCGGTGCTCGTCGGACTTCTCTTCGTGGGGGTTAGCGGGGTTCGTCATTGATGAAAACGCCAGAGCAGCCGAATCGATCCCTCGATGTCGCGGCACCCCCATGCCGACAGACAGTATGCCACAGATCAGTGGCTGTCGCCGGTCATTCTAGCTCTGAGTCAGTCGAACCGGTGCGGATCGGCGCAGAAATAGGCGATGATCTGGCAAAGGTCCGGTTCGTTGACCATGCGCACCGCTTCGGTGGAATCCACCCATTTGCGGGTGCGCGCGCGCTTTTCCTTCCACCGATCGGCGACCTTGTCGACCTTCAGCGGAAACACCAGCACTTCGCACGGCACTTCCTCGCCGGAGGCCAACATTTTGGCATAGAAGTAGCGTCCGGCTTCGAGATGGGAGACGGTGCCGCGCAATCCGGCTTCCTCGCCGGCCTCGCGCGCCGCCGCCTCGCAAAGTGGCTCCTTGGCCTCGGGCCAACCCTTGGGAATGACCCAGCGGCCAGTGTCACGGCTGGTGATCAGCATGATCTCGACGCCGTTCCCGGTATCGCGCCAGGGCAAGGCGGCAACCTGCAGGCGGCACGGCGCCGAGCCGAAGAGTCGCCGGACCCTTTCGGCCAGATGGTTGTGCGTCGTTGGCCTCGTCAACATTGCAGAAGCTAGCCCCAGCCTCCAGAATCGTTTGCCGTCTCACGAATCTTACGGCTAATCATAAGCAATAAAAGTAAAAAACTTCACACCGGTGCGCAAAACGTCACCGGAAACGGTTGACTTCACGAAATATGGTGCCCTGCAAGCCTCTTTCCAAAGCAAAGAGTGCTCGCCTGGCCGTTTCGACTGGAAAGAAGAACCGACGCGAATCAACC
The DNA here is from genome assembly GCF_056404235.1 of Mesorhizobium sp. P2_E10. Taxonomy (NCBI): domain Bacteria; kingdom Pseudomonadati; phylum Pseudomonadota; class Alphaproteobacteria; order Hyphomicrobiales; family Phyllobacteriaceae; genus Mesorhizobium; species Mesorhizobium sp. P2_E10. The sequence continues at coordinate 18,789 of NZ_JBFUEK010000008.1, read as the reverse complement.
AGCGTGGTCGTCGGCGATCGGCTTCTGGTAGGTAAAACCCATGTCCCAGGGAAAATAGATCCAGGTGTCCTGGCTGACTTCGGTGACGAAAGTATCGACCAGTGGCCGGCCTTTCGGCTTGGCATAAACGGTGGCGAAATGCGCCTTGGGCATCATGGCGCGCACGATGCCCGCCGTCTTGCCGGTGTCGGTGAGGTCGTCGATGATCAGCACGCCGACGCCGTCATCGACGAGCAGCGCGGGCGTGATCTCCTTCAGCACCTGCAACTGACCCTGGCTGGTGTAGTCGTGATAGGAGGCGACGCAGACCGTCTCGATGACGCGGATACCGAGCTCACGCGAGATGATGGCGGCCGGAACCAGACCGCCGCGGGTAATGCAGACGATCGCCTTCCACTGGCCCTTGTTGGCGCCGGCAAGCCGCCAAGCCAGCGCGCGGGCATCGCGGTGGAACTGGTCCCAGGAGACCGGAAAAGCTTTTTCAGGAAGGGACATTCGTGCACTCCGCGCGCAACACTATGGAATGCGCGCGGAATTAACTGGAAAGTCAGGGCATTGGCAAGCTTCGGTTAAATGGGCGTAGCTAATTCCGGCGTTAGCACAGAAGTCGCGGCAGCGATCGCCCGCCGTACGTCTTGTTCGCTTGTGCGCCAGTTGACCACGCTGACGCGCATGGCGCGGCGGTTTCGCCATGTCGTGCCGGAGAAAAAGGCTTCGCCTGTCGCGTTGATTTTTTGAATTGTTTCGTCGGTAAAATCATCGTTCTCCTCGGGCGACAAGTCCGGCCGGCTGAACCTGAGCAGACCTTGATTGAGTGTTGGTCTTGCCAGAATCTCTGCGCCCGGCAGTTCTCCAATTCCCTCCACGATGCTGGCACAATGCGCACAGCAGCGATCCACCAGAGCCTCGACGCCGTTGCGGCCGAGTTCCTTGAGCGCGGCATAGACGGGAACGCCGCGCGCCCGGCGAGAGTACTCCGGATTCCAGTCTATCTGGTCCCGCGCGACAGTTACTGGCGCGACATAGGAGGCGTTCGATGCCATCGCAGTCCGATGCGCGTTGCGATCGACGATGATCGCGATACCGCAATCGAAGGGAACGTTCAGCCATTTGTGGCCGTCTGTCGCCCAGCTGTCGGCCATTTCCACGCCGTCGAGCAGGTGGCGGTACGTTCGGCTCGCGCGTGCAAAGAGACCGAAGGCGCCGTCGATGTGAACCCAGGCGCCGGCCGAATGTGCCATTGGGATCAAGTCCTTGAACGGGTCGCATGCGCCGATGTTCAAGTCGGCGGCATTCAGCACGAGTATGGCCGGCTTGGAATTTTCGGAAAGCGCGCTATCGAGAACCGCGGGAGAGACGCGCCCATCCCTGTCCGTTTTCAATTGTTCAATGGCGTTGCGGCCGATCCCCAGAAAGCGTACCGCGCGGTCTATGGTGACGTGCCGCTGGTCACTCGTGAGTATTCTAATTTCAGGTGCTCCAAACAACCCGTCCTCTTCCACATTCCAGCCGACGCGCTTGAGCAGCGCGGCCCGCGCAGCGGCAAGGCTCGTCATGTGCGCCATCTGGCAACCACTGGTGAAAGCAAAAGACGCATCGCGCGGCAGATCGAGCAGTTCCTTGACCCATTCGCCGGCTGTCTCTTCGATTACTGCGGATGCAGGACTGACAGAATAGAGCGCTGCGTTCTGATCCCAAGTGGCAACGAGCCAGTCGGCCGCCAGTGCGGATTCCAGCCCGCCGCTAATCACCCAGGCAAAGAAGCGTCCACCTGCGCTACCATGCATCCCGACGCCGGCGTCTTTGACAAGTGTCTGGATCACGTCCTCCGCACTGCTGCCATCGGGCGGCAATGGACCGACGAAAGATCGCTTGAGGTCCGATAGGTTGGCCGTGGCCGCCACCGGACGATCATCCAGTCCGTCGATCCATGCCCGTGCTGCATGGTATGCGAGATTGAGCGCCGTGTTCATTGAGTGGGTCCCTTCTCCTTCGTGGTGGACGTTTCTCCGGGCGGCCCACCAGTGTGATGTATCTGGTGCTGGAAGAACCCATTCGCCAAGTTGCCGGAGGATTTCTCAGTCAACCACCCGAAACCTGCCAAATTCAAATCCGCGGGTCGGAATCCACCGTAGACGATTGCCAGTGCCACACGAGTAGGGCGCTGCTGGCGGGCCGCCATGTGCGTTGAACCCGATCGGTCCGTTTGGATTTACTCAGTTTGGCCAATGTCGATTGCTCCGACAAACGAAAAGCACTTACACTGGGCATCAGCGAAATTGGCGAATTGGGGCTTGCCGCTCATGTCGAACCACGCGCGCTTACGGACGGATTCGGGTGTTCTGTTGGGGCTGGACAACGTGCTCCTGCGTACTCTGATGGCGGTTGTCGACACAGGCAGCTTCGTCGGCGCTGCCCGAACAGTGCACCGGACGCCATCGGCCATCAGCATGCAAATGAAGCGGCTCGAAATGCAGATCGGACAGCCGATCTTCGTGCATCAAGGGCGCTCGGTCATGTTGACGTCAGCAGGAGAGGCGCTTCTGACATATGCGCGGCGCGTTCTTGGGATCGCCGAAGAGGCGGTAATGCGTTTCAACCGCCTGTCACATGGACGCCCCGTCCGCCTGGGAATGACGGACGAATATGCCGTTGCATTCCTTCCCTCTGTTCTCGCCAGCTATTCAGCGGCGTACCCGCTGGTGGAGATCAATGTGACCTGCCGTGTGAGCAGCACGCTGTCACGGATGCTGGATGAGGGAGAATTGGATGTAGCGCTCGTAACGGGGGGCGCGACAGATCGAGCGGGATCGCCTGACACGGCCATCCACAGAGACCGGCTTGCGTGGGCCGGCCTCGCACATGGGACGGCCCACCTACGCCGTCCGCTAGGGGTCGCCGTAGGTCCGACGAGTTGTATGTGGCGAAAGTCAGCCATCGATGCGCTCGACGCAGCCGGCATTTCCTATCACGTCATTTGTACAAGCGAGAATCTCGCTGGTCAGCTCGCACCGGTACTGGCTGGGTTGGCGGTTGCGCCGTTGCCGATTGCAGCCTTGTCAGGCGACCTGGCGCCGTTCGGATCGGAGCATGGCCTTCCATCCGTCGGTTACTATGACGTCGCTTTGCGACGCAGCCCTCACGTGGCCCACGACCTGACTTCAGCCGTCATCGACCATGTTGGGGCGTACTTCGCCGCGCGCCAGAGGTCCTAGATCTACGCATCCTAGCGCGACAGAAAGGCCGCGACCGGCACGGTGCGCAGCACCGTGCGCGTCACTCCGCCGAACAACAGCTGGCGCAGCCAGGAGTGGCTGTAGGCGCCGAGCACGAGCAGATCGGCGCCGGTCTCCGTGATCCTGGTCTGGATGACGTCATCGACGGAGATACCGCCCGATTGCAGCACCGAGACGCTGACCGTGGCGCCGTGCCGGGACAGAGCCGCAGCGATCTCGGCGCCGGCGGCCTCCGAATTCTCGTCCAGCGTATCCGGCGGATCGATGACCAGGATGTCGGTCTTCTCGGCTTCGATGATGAAGGGCAGGGCGTCGAAGGCGGCCCGTGCGGCCTCCTTGCTGCCGTTCCAGGCCAGAAGCACGTGCTTGAAGCTGGTGGCGAGCGGACCCGCATGCGGCACCACCAGCACCGGCCGGCCTGCGTCATAGACCAGCGTGTCGACGTCGACGCTCGGGTCGCCGCCGGTGTCGCGCTGCGCGGCGATGATCAGATCGGCGGCGCGGACGCTGGAGATGCCGGTCAGCGCGCTGTCGCCGGAAAAGCTCTCCAGGCTGCGCCATTCGAAGGACAGACCGGAATTCTCGATGTGCTTGAGGAAAACGGCCTGCAGTTTGTCGGCGCGCTCCCGGCTCATGTCGGCGGAAACCTGCAGGAATTCGGTGTCGGGAAAGCCGGTGGCCGAGGTGTAGGGGACAGGAAGCGCTTCGGCGTGGATGCCGATGAGGTGGCTCTGGAAGCGCTCGGCAAGCGGGATGGCGCAGTCGAGCACGCGCTCGGCATCCTGCTCATTCTGCAATATGGCGACGATGGTCTTGAAACGCATGGCAAATCCCTCATTTTGCGACGATCGAAATCGTCTGTGGGAAACGCTACAGCGCCGTGCTTGGTTCCGGTCTGATCCAGATCAACTTGCCGTGCTGGCGAGGCCCGCGACCAAGGCTTCGACATCGGCCCGCGCGGCGTCCAGCGCCTCCTGGCTGCGGGCACGGACGACCAGTTCCGTCCAGAATTTGCCGTCGCCATATTTCGGGTAGGAGCCAATGATGGTGTCCGGGTGGGCCTTCTGGATGTCGCCCAAGGGACCGCCGATCAGGCCTTCGCCGAACGGGCAATGCACCGTTGCCGACAGCATCTTTGTGCCCGCCTTCAGCGTCGGCACGACATTGTCGAGCATGGCCTGGAAGATCGACGGCACGCCGGCCATGACATGGACGTTGCCGACGCGGAAGCCGGGCGCGATGGACACCGGATTGTCGATATGGTCGGCGCCGCGCGGCATGCGCGCCATGCGCTTGCGCGCCTCGGTGTATTCGATGCCGCGCGCGGCGTAGCTTGCTTCCAGCATGGCATAGGCCTTGGCGTCGTATTCGCACGGCACGCCAAAGGCCTTGGAGATCGAATCCGCGGTGATGTCGTCATGGGTAGGGCCGATGCCGCCGGTGGTGAAGACATAGGTATAGCGGGCGCGCACGGCGTTGACCGCGGCGACGATCTCGTCTTCCTCATCGGGAACGATGCGCACTTCCTTCAAGTCGATGCCGATCGCCGTCATGATGTCGGCGAGGTGGCCGATGTTCTTGTCCTTGGTGCGGCCGGACAGAATCTCGTCGCCGATGACGAGCATGGCGGCGGTGACGATTTCAGGCATGGCAAGCTCCGGCAAACGGGTCGACTTGGGCAGACACGGTCGCCCGTGGCAGGCAAGGTCGCCTGAGATAGCGCGACATGGGACCGGCGGCAATGCAGCCTCTAACACGCTCGGCTCCCTTGCGGTCAAACCGGCCGTGGGTGATGGTGCGCGCCGGTCCAGATCCCGGGTGAAGAATGGATCTATCGATTCTGCTGTGGCTGCTCGGCGGCCTGCTGCTGCTGGCGGTCGCCGTGGGCGTCTTTCTGGTGCTGGCGACGTTGTGGATCGCCGCCAAGGCCGAAAGGCTGGTGCCGGCGCGCGGCAAATTCGTCGAGGTCGACGGCAACCGCATCCACTATGTCGAGGAAGGCGAGGGGCGGCCCATCGTCTTCCTGCACGGCATGGGCGCGCAGCTGCATCATTTCCGCCATACGCTGTTCGGCCGCTTTGGCCCGGGATACCGGCTGATCGCACTCGATCGGCCGGGCTCGGGCCATTCGGTGCGGGCCAGGGGCTCCAGCGGGCGCTTGCCCGAACAGGCCGAAATCGTGCGGCACTTCATTGAAGCGCTCGGATTGGAAAAGCCGCTCATCGTCGGCCATTCGCTGGGCGGCGCCATCGCGCTGACGCTGGCGGTGGAGCACCCGCAAGCGATTTCCGGCATCGCCTTGCTGGCGCCGCTGACGCATCTGGAACCGCGTGTGCGGGAAAAATTCGGCTCGCTCTATATCCAGTCGCCGCTGCTGCGCTGGATCATGGCCCACACCGTGGCGATGCCGGCGGGGCTGAGATACGCACGGCGCACGCTGAAATTCGTGTTCGCGCCGCAGATCACGCCGGCCGATTATATGGTGGATGGCGGCGGTTGGTGCGGATTGCGGCCGAGCCATTTCTACGCGACATCAACCGATATCGTCGCGATCGAGCGCGACCTCGGCGGCCTCGAGCAGCGTTACGGCGAGATCGCCATGCCGGCCGGCATTTTCTTCGGAACCGCCGATCGAGTCATCGACATGCGTATCCATGGCGAGCCGATGAAGGACAGGATCGGAGGGCTCGATTTCGAGCCCGTCGAGGGGCTCGGGCACATGCCGCAATTCATCGAGCCGGAACGCGTCACCGCCTTCATCAAGCGCATCGCCGAGCGGGCGTTTGCCAGCCCGATATCACCGCGCGCTCACGGCAATTTCACTGAACCTTTGGGGTGATTGCCGGGTTTACCCGTGTCGCAGCATCGCGACGCAGACACGGAGTAACTTCAATGATCACCAGAATTCTTGCAGCATCGGTTTTGACAATCGGCCTCGCCACTTCGGCGATGGCGCAATCGTCAGGCGTCTATACCTCGCATACCCGGCATCGCCCGGTTGAACAGACGATGACCGTCGATCCGGACACCACCGGCAGCATTACGATGAACCATGATGCGTCCGGTCTGAACACGATGGGCTCCGGGGCGATGGGACCTTGCGCTTCGAACACGCCAGGACCGGACGCCAACGCCGATTCCGGTGTAAACGATCACTATTGCGGCAAGTAATCGGCTGCAGACTTCGACTGACCGGCAGGATGCCTCCAAAGGGTATCCACGGCCGGCAGAGACAAACAAAATCAAAACTAGTCGGAAACTTCGGTCTGTGGCCGGTCGCGGCCGTCGGCCAGTTCATCATGCCATTTGCCATCGGCGTCCTCGTACTGGATGCCGTCGGTCGAGCCAGCGACCTGCTGTTCGGCCGAAGCGATCTCGGCAGCGCGCAGCGCGTCCTGATGATTAGGGAAGGTCTCCGAGAATGTCGAGCCGACCTTGTAGGCCCAGCCCCCGTCGTGCTCGACGATCTTGTAAGTCAGCTTCGCCATGAAGTCCTCCTGGTGAAAAAGCCCCGTTCGTTCAATGCAGCTTGCTGTCGAGCAGCCGGTCGTCGGGAACCAGCACTTCCGATTCCTTGGCCGCTTCGATCAAGGCGCGGCGTGCATCCGCCGTCGAACGATAACCTTCCAGCACTTTGAGGCAAGTGTCGAGGGCATCACGATGCCGGGGGCCGCGATTAAGCGGCCAAACGGTCATCAGGCACTCCGCCGCCTCCTGGGTGCTGCGGATATGGCGATATTTGCCGACATGACCGAGTTCGACCACGACTGGCGTTTCAAAAGGTTTGTTGTCCATCATGGGCGCAACGCAAAACAGCCAATTTGGTTGCAAAAGTGGCCGTCAGCCTGCGCCCAAACGTCTCAGAGCCTGTTTGGAAACTCTGCTCCGGCGGCCACATGACTCGCCGGAGCGACTTTCGAAACAGCGTCTCAGTAGCCGCAATCGTTGCGCAGCCAGCGCGCGTTCGCCCAACCGGTGCCGCCACCGATTTCGACCTGGTACCAGTTTCCGCGGCGGTCGAAGATCTCGGTATGATCGCCGTTGAACAATTGCCCGATCATGCGCGACGACGAATTCGGCCGTGCGCGCACGGCGAGAAAGCCGCTCCCCGTCGCCAGATTGTAGTGGCGGGAAAGGCCGTGCACGGTGCCTTCGCAGTACTGTGCGCCGGCCGGTGTTGATGCGCCAATCCAAAGTCCGGCCACGGCTGTCAGGGCTGCAACCGGCAAGAATGGCTTGAATGACATGATTTCCTCCCAAGCCTCGGCCGCGCCCGCCGCAGCCTCACCCAGCGTAACAGTTTGCGGACAAAATTGAAGCGAGAGCAAACCGTCCAGAACTATGAGCGGCGCCGCGCCGGCATCAGGAGAACGGGCTGGTCAGCCCGCCGCCTTCATCCAATGCTGCATTGTCGTCACCGAACGGGCCAATTGCGGGGCGGGGTGGATTTTCTCGTCGAAAGTGGCGGCCGCGCGCCAGCCCCAGCGCGGATCGGCGAGGAAGGCGCGGGCGAGCGCCACCATGTCGGCGCGGCCATCGGCGATGATCGTCTCGGCCTGCCTGGGATCGTCGATCAGTCCGACGGCGCGTGTCGGGATGCCGGCGCCCTTGCGCACCGCCTCCGCCAGATGCACCTGGTAGCCGGGGCCGGTCGGCAGCTTCTGCAAGGGCGAATTGCCGCCGCTCGAACAGCAGATATAGGCGATGCCAATTTCCTTCAGCGCCTTGGCCACTTCGATCGCGTCCTCGACATCAAAACCGCCATCGACCCAGTCTTTCACCGACAGGCGGGCGCCGAGCATCAGGTCGGGGACGGCCTTGCGCACCGCCTTGGCGATCTCGGTGACAAAGCGCATGCGGTTTTCCAGCGAGCCGCCCCAGCGGTCGGTGCGCTGGTTGGAGAGCGGCGACAGGAACTGGAAGACCAGATAGCCGTGCGCGGCGTGCAGCTCGAGGAAGTCGAAGCCGGCGCGTTCAGCCCGCCTTGCGGCTTGAGCAAAGCGCTCGATGAGCTGCAGGATCTGTTCCTCTTCCAGCGCGTGCGGCACGTTCCAGCCGGTGTCGTAGGCAATGGCCGAGGCCGAGACGGTCTGCCAGGGGTCTTCGCTTGGTTGCAGCGGTCCGCCGCCTTCCCAGGGCTTTCGGTTGGAGGCTTTTCGGCCGGCATGGGCAAGCTGGATGCCGAATTTCGTGGCCGGAGCGGCGACCCGCCTGGCTGCATCCAGCGTGCGCCGGGCCGCCGCCTCGTTGTCGTCGGAATAAAGACCGAGGCAACCATGGGTGATGCGGCCGCGCCGTTCGACATCGGTCATCTCGACGGTGACCATGCCGGCGCCTGACATTGCCAGGTTCATCCAGTGGTAGAGGTGCCAGTCGCTGGCTGAGCCGTTGTCGGCGGAATACTGGCACATCGGCGCCACCGCGATGCGGTTTTGAAAGGTCAGGCCATCAAGCGTGATCGGCTGGAAAAGCGATGTGGTCATCAGAAAACTCCGGGAAGGATGTTGTTATCTAGGCAATGGCGGCTGTCGGCACCAGACACGAGGCGGTGAAACGCTCTTCTGGACCAATCGCTGGCCGGATTGCGGAAACAGCGGTTCGCGGCTACGCCTTGCCGCCGACGCCAAGGAGTTCATCATGGAAGATCGCATTCGCATCCGTTCGGAGGAAGTCCTTTCCGATGACTGGGCGGTTCTGAAAAAGACCGTCCTCGACTATCGCCGGCGTGACGGGCAGTGGGAGACGCAAATCCGCCAGACATACGATCGCGGCGACGGCGCGGTGATCCTGCCTTACGATCCGGCGCGCTCGACGGTGCTTTTGGTCCGGCAGTTCCGCTACCCCGCCTATGTCACCGGCCATCGCGAACCGCTGATCGAGGCCTGCGCCGGCCTGCTCGACGAAAACGATCCGGAGACCGCCATCCGCAAGGAGGCGGAGGAAGAACTCGGCTACCGACTGAAGAGCATCGAACGGCTGTTCGCGCCCTATATGAGCCCAGGCAGCGTGACCGAGCGGCTTTGGTTCTTCATCGCCCGCTACACGCCTGCCGACCGCATCTCGGCCGGTGGCGGCGCGGCCGACGAGGGCGAGGACATCGAGGTTCTGGAAATGTCGCTCGACGACGCGCTGGCCGGCATCTCAGACGGCCGCATCATCGACGCCAAGACGATCATCTTGATCCAGCATTTGAAGCTGAACCCGATTCCTGCGCCGGAGGACTGATTGCTGCAAAGACTTGCGAGACAGGACGCCAATGCACCTGCTCCCGCTTGAGAGCATGCGGCGAGCCGCCGCAGCACCAACGTAAAAAGGGAACGAACCGCTCCGCCATGTGTTAGCAACCCATGATGAACAGATTGGACCCCCACGGTCGCGGGATGGCGGCCGATATTCTGGCGCTGGAACTCGCTAGAGCAAGACAGCGCATTAGCCGAGCCAAACTCGCCCTCGAAAGCGCGGAAGAAATGCTGGACGAGAATTGTGGTGTAGCCGTCAACCTCGCGCTCTGCAGCACGATAAGGTCCGCGCAACGGCGCGTCTTGGAGGCCAGAAAGCGCCTCACGAAGATTGATCCCGCCAGCATGAATTGACCCGGAGCCAACGATGCTCCCGACGTTCAATCTCAAGATCCAGCGAAACGGCGACATGCATCGCGCTGCAAGGCTTGCGATGCTGAGGCACCAAGTGGTCCACCACATCGAGCGCACTGACGCCTCGGCGCAGAAGGTCGAACAAGCGCTGGCCAGGTTCGCTGAGGCAAACGCGCTCGGTGACCGTCTCGCGCCATGGCGTAGGCACTGACAAACTCGCCGGGGTCGGTTAAGTCGAAAACCGACGTCAAAGCTAAATGCGGCCGGTTCGTCGACGCCAAGACGATTATTCTGATCCAGCACCTGGAGCTATGCCCGATGAAGGCCTAGCCGCTCGAAGCTCGGCGGGTAGGTGCCTCACTCGGTAGGCTGCGGACAGATTGGCACGTCCACTTCGCGGATGAAGTTGCGCAATTCTTCCATATCCCCCGACAAAGGCCGATCGTCGGAATAGTGAGCGATATTTTCCCGGACCAGTCGGTAGATGGCGTCGGTACCAGGTGCACGTGCACCGCGTTCAGCCAAAAAATCATGGGCCTGCGCGGCCGCCATGAGTTCGATTGCCAAAATGTATTCAGCGTTGTCGATAACCGCCAGCAGCTTGTTGGCCGCGACGGTTGGGTGGGCCAGAAAGTCCTCTTGCAGGCCGGATGTGACGCCCCCGTCGGTCGCCGCCGGGGCGGCCAGGCGCCGATTGACGTTGCTCAGCGACGTGGCGGTGTATTGGGCAATCATGAAGCCGGAATTGCTGCCGTCCTCATCGGCAAGGAAGGGCGGCAGATTGCTGACAAGTGGATTGACGAGACGGTCGATCCGCCGCTCGCTCATTCCAGCCACCTGCGCCAAGGCAATCGTCAAGCCGTCTGCGGCCTGCCCGAGCGCGGGCGCCACCGCATGCGCCTCTGAAACAACCTGCGGATCCTCCAACGATCCGAATACCGCTGGATTGTCGGTGACGGCTGCCAATTCACGGTCGACCAACTCGGCGGATCGATCCAGCACCTCCCGAGCAGCGCCGTGAACATGCGGCACGGCGCGAAGACTGAGGGCGTCCTGCGTGCGGCTGCCATGGGCAAGCGCGATAAGTTCGCTGCCGTGGAGCCAGCGACGCAACGATCTGCCGACATCCTGAATGCCGGGCGAGGGCCGCATCGCCAGGATTTGCTCGCCAAAGGCCGGCATTTGTGCGCCGGCGGCTTCAAGCGTCAAAGCGGCCGCGGCGTCAGCCCAACCCAGCAAACGCTCCGCGCGTTGCACGGCGATGCTTGTCAGGCCGGTCGCGCATGCCGTGCCATTGACGAGACTGAGGCCCTCTTTCGCGCCAAGCTCCAGGGGCTCCAGACCCATTTCAGCCAGGGCCTCGAGCCCGCTCATGGAGCGGCCTGCCACGGTTGCACTGCCTTCACCGATCAAGACCAGCGCCACATGCGCACTGTGCGTCAAATAGCCGGCCGACCCCCTCGATGGCACGTCGGGAACGCAGTCGCGCTCGATAAAGGTCAGCAGATTGCGAACGATGGTGGGGCTTACGCCCGAATGGCCATGCGCGAAATTCGCCACTTGCGCGGCAATGATGGCGCGCACGCCGCGTCTTGGCACCAGGTCCCCGACGCCGCAAGCGTGACTGCGAATGATGTTGCGCGACAGTTTCTTTTGCAGGGCAGGCGCCACAATCTTGCTTGCCAATGCGCCGACCCCGGTATTGACGCCATAGGCGCGGATGCCTTTTTCGACGATGGAAGCAACGATCTGGTTTGCAAAGGCGATCCTCTCCCACGCTGCTGGACTGAGTGCCAGGGATTCGCCTTCGCTCACTTGCGCGATGTCGCGCCAGCTGGCGTTTTTGTCTATCGTTATTGTCATTGGTCGTTCCGAAATGGCGGACGCGCAAGCGCTGTTGGCTCGCGCGAAGGCGGGGTGAGAACCTTGCTTTTGGCTCCGCACCGTACAGCTTCGCCGCTATGCATAGTGGCGACGGAATTGCCGGCTGATGCGACTGGAGCGACCTCGCGGGGGATAAACCGGGTCAAGGACGGCAAAGTTGTCGAACGCCGGGAGGCCGCCGCCGCCAGAGCAGGCTTGCAATCCTGTCTGGCTCTATTACCAGTGGCGGCCACGCGGACGTGGCGGAATTGGTAGACGCAAGGGACTTAAAATCCCTCGATCTATGATCGTACGGGTTCGATTCCCGTCGTCCGCACCACGTTGAAATCACACGACTATTAGCTTTCTATCGACTTACTGGATACCCTAAAAAACTTGCTTCTGGGTAGCCGTAGGGGTAGCCGCCCAATCAAAAAGCCTCGCCATTTTTGCGGCAGCGCTTACCGTCGGGTGCCAATTGCGGTGCTAAGTCGTTCTCTCGACTAGGCCCGGCGCACGCGACATTATGGCCGGTGGCGTCGCAAGTCAGTTTCGGGCAAGTGCCCCCTCATACAAACGACCATCCTCCGAGTCTTATTTGACTTGGGAACCCAACGAAGTATAGCTTCATTGTCAGGGGGAAGGAGGAAGCACATGCAACCTCAGCAAACGGCCGTGGAAATGTTCGAGGATATGGCGCGGCGCGGCGTCTTCGTTCCAGCTTTGCAGAACGAAGTTTTCACGCTTCCGACCATGCTTACGGCAGTGCCAGCTATTACAACATATAGCACGCCAGCAGCCCCACTCGGGATGGGGACTGACAATGCCGGATTGGAAGAACGTTCTTGGAGAAATCGCGGTAGAGCAATCGAAGCAGACTGAGTCTGCGTTCGATCTCGTACGCCGACGATATCTCAGACAGCTCTTCGAGCATACTGGCAGGAATGTCATCGCCTACTACTCTGGCTTTTTGACAAAGCCGAGGGTCGAAGGCACCGAAATAACTGAAGATGACAAAAACGGGTTCATGCTTTGCATCCATGAGCTCGATAGGTCCAAGGGCCTCGATCTGATACTCCACACGCCTGGCGGGAGTGTAGCCGCGACCGAATCGATAGTGGCCTACCTGATGGAAATGTTTGGCCGCGACGTGCGCGCGATAGTGCCACAATTGGCAATGTCGGCCGGCACGATGATCGCATGTTCCTGCAAAGAAATCCTGATGGGCAAGCACTCTAGCCTCGGCCCGGTGGATCCGCATTTCAACGGAATCCCGGCAGTAGGTGTTCTCGAGGAAATCAAACGGGCTCATGAACAGATCGCGGCCGACCCGTCGTACATCGCCATCTGGCAGCCTATTCTATCCCGGTTGACACCGTCATTCGTCCAACAATGCCATTGGGCGGTTGAGAGATCACAAGCGTTCGTCGAAGAAGCGCTCTGCGCCAACATGTTTCATGGACTGAGAAAGAAGCCGCGTCTCGCTGCGGCTGCCGGAGTTCGCGAAAAGCTGACGAATCTGGGAGAAAACAAGGGACATGATAGGCACTTTCACATTAATGAGTGCCGGAAAATGGGTTTGCACGTCGCTGCGCTTGAAAATGACAACCGTCTGCAGGATCTCGTTCTCACTATCCACCACTGTTACATGCACACGTTGGCCAACACGCAGGCGTTCAAGATCGTCGAGAACCATGACGGCAAAGCTACGGTTCGCCAACAGTTGGCGGTCATGCAAATGCCAATGGGAGCGGTACAAAACTGACGATCCACTAATCGTTCCGCGTCCAAAATGAAAAGCCCGCCACCGTGAGGCAGCGGGCTGGGTCCGCCAATTGGCGGAGGCTCGGTTTACTTGCGGCCCTCATGACTGGCGAGAGCTTCGTGGACGGGTTCGAGCAGCGCCTGTGCCAACTGAAGCCCGGTCCCTATGGCGTCCGCGAGCCCTAAGGTATTGCCGCCTCCGTTCTGGATCGCCCAAGAGGCAGCTTCGCAAAGGTGGATGATGGCCAATGCCTCGCAGCTGCAGGCCATGATATCTGCCGCCGTCATATCGCGGTGATCGACAAAGCGGCTCATGATAGCACCATCTGGATTTCCCGAAGGCGCTGTATTGCCTGTTCGGCCATAGGAGCAGCGGCGGGGTCGCGCTCGTCGCCCGTACACATTTCATCCTCGTTGCGGGAGTGGTCGGTTTCGTCGCCGTTCAACTCAGTGTCGCCGCCGTCCTCCAGATCGCAATCGTCGGCCTCGCGGTCATCGTTGGCGCCGCCGGCGGCAGGACCGCGTTCTGTCCAGCCGAGCGACGGCTCGTCATCATCTGTGCTTTCCAGATCGCAGTCGGCTTGCATGAGGTCGAGCGCCGTGATGAGGCTCATTGCGCGGTCTAGAAGGTCGTTGAGGCGCTTCTCGACCGACTGGCGCCATTCGCGCGGGTTCATCCCCTTCGGCATCCCCAGGGGCTTGAGAGAGGCATGAGCGTTCATCGCCGCGCCTCCTCGCTCTTGATGATGCGTTCGGCACGGTCGGAAAGCTGGTTCGCGGTGCGCAAAAGCAGAAGCGCGAAGCGTAGGCGGATGACACGGCAAGCGGCGGGCATAGCTCCGCCAGGTGCCGGAACATGGGTGTTCCGCATTGGAAAACTCCAGTAGATGTTGCGTTCAGTTACGACCGTATGTAAAACATACAGGCGTTCGCATTGTCAATTGGAATAGGAACACCTGTATGCATGAAGCGCCTTTGACGCCGGAAGCAAACCGCGCCGCGCGAGCGATCCTGAAATGGTCAGTGCGCGATCTCGCAAGCGCCGCAGGCATCGCCTTTACGACTGTGCATAGGTTCGAGAGCACCGGGGTTGCGACCGAGACCACAAAGGCGAAGATTGTCGCTGCCTATGCCGCGCACAACGTCGATATCACGAATGGCGAAGGCACCGGTGCAAGGCTCAGGAAACCATGAAACTCCAAGCGACGGCCCATCACGAGGCAGGCCACGCCGTGGTTGCCTTCCTACTCGGGTTTAGGGTCACGAGCGCAACTATCGTCCCTGGCTCCGACTATGCCGGGATGGTCGTTTATCGCCCAAGGGGAAAGGTCGACCTCAAAAGCGCTACCGCCGTCATGCGGATCAAGGCGGAGGATTGGATCATCTCGATTCTGGCAGGCGATATAGCGCAGCGCAGATATGATCCGCGTTCGTCCCGGCACTGGCACGGTACGGCGGACCGCTCGCACGCGACCGATATAGCCTTGAGTTTGTGCGGCAGTGGAGAAAGCGCCACCGCCTATCTCGCGTGGTTGTCGATCAGGACCAAAGACATGGTTCATGGTCGGTGGCCGATTGTCGAGAAGATTGCCACCCTGCTGCTGGAACGGAAGACGATCAGCGGTGACGAACTGCGCGCCGCGATCCTGCCGGCACCCCGCCAACTGACAAAATCCCCTCACCGTGGGGATTAGGATGGAACCGCCTAGCCTGTTTACCAGTTGACAAGGTGCGTAGTTTACATACTTATGCCGGGCATGCATACAGTATCAGAACTGAAAGCTTTCCGCCGGGCGGCGCAGGCAGCCGGGATGTCCGATGAGGACATCGAGGACTTCGTCGACCACATTGCAGCGAACCCTGATGATGGCGAAGAGATCGTCGGCACGGGCGGCTGCCGGAAGGTAAGGTTTTCGATTCGTGGCAATAACAAAGGCAAAAGCGGAGGCGTTCGCACGATCACATTCTACACAGGTTCCGAGCTCCCGGTCTTTTTGATCACGGTGTTCGGGAAGAGCCAGAAGGTCAATCTTTCCAAAGCGGAACGCAATGGGCTGAGGAAGCTGACAGAGGCAATTGTGGAAGAATATGCGCGACGCGTCCAACCGCTAGCCGCAAGTGGAGAAAGAGCATGAGCAAAAAGGTATTCGATCAGATCGCGGAGGGCCTGCAGGAAGCGCTTGCCGTCGCACGCGGCGAGGCCGAGCCCTATAAGCTTCATGTACCTGCCGAGATCGACGTTAAGGCGATCCGCTCGAAGACGGGTCTTTCGCAGAAGGATTTCGCCTCGACGTTTGGTTTTGGCTTCGATCAGCTTAAGCAGTGGGAACAAGGTCGTTCGCGGCCGGTGCAGGCAATGCGTGCCTATCTGCTACTGATCAACTCTAGGCCTGTCGAGATGGTGCACGCACTTCGCGCCCTTCACAGCGAGATTGTGAACGAGCCGCCGGCACGTAAGGTCGGCTGACAATAAGACATTCAACCCCGGCCTCGCGCCGGGGTTTTCGGTTACCTTCCAAAGTAACGGGTTTCAGTTCGTGGCGCCGACACGCAGGAAGCCGTTGCGCGATAAGGTCGGTTAGCTGGCGGGCAAGCCCGACATGACGCTACGTCAAGAATCAGATATCGCTAAAGTGCGGCGGACTTGGTGAAATGGCCCCGGCGCATTCACCCTGGCGCCGGGGCCTATTCGTCTAGCGCCGCTGGTCAGGCGTCACGGCATGGTTGGTGAAGGCGAGATTTCGGTCACCTCGTCCGGCCTCGCGGCATTGTTGGCAGAACAGCACCTTGATCAGATCCCAGTGCATGCAGCCGTGATCTTCGCCCAACCGGTCGACGAGCGCCTGGACATCGAGCTTCACGTTTCGATGGCAGGTCATGCAGTCGACCGAAAGCCCCGTTCCGGCCTGCAGCTTCTTGCCGAGCGTGTCCTCGACGAAGGGGTATTTCATTGTCATGGGAATGGCGAACTCCGTTTGAGGGGGATCGCCGCAACGGAGGATTATATTCCTGAAACTGGTGGCGATAGCAAGCCGGGTTGCACTCGGCTGAGGCTGCGCGAGGCTGGCATCACGAATTGCTAATATCGCGAGCCCACAGAAAAATCTTTACCAAAGAGCTTTCGCATCTTGGCCCCATGACTGCTTTCCTTCGTTTGCACTGCCGGTAGTTTCACAAGCGCCAACCGAAAGCTTCTCAACCTTACATCCGCCCGCCCATTTTGCGTCACACGAAGACACCGAGACCTTAAATCGCCTGTTGCAGGTATTGACTAACCGATAGTTATGCCAGTGACCACTTGTGCCCCGCTGTTCAAGCGACACGCATTGGTGAGGGTCACTTCCAGACCCGCATCGGGGCGCTGTTTCCTTTGATCGACCCTGCTTACCAACACTACCACCATTTGGCGTCGGGGGAGCTCCAACGCGCGTGGCAACACCTGGACCTATCAGCTTATTGCCATCGGGCGAGAGTGTCGCTGTCCAGGTCTGTCCATCCGGATTGCTGAAAATGTATTTGTCTCCATCGCAGGTCCAAGTTTGAGATTTGACACCCGTACTAGGCGTAGCGGTACCGTCGGCGTGGACCTCGGTAGATCCCCCAAAGGATGATTTCCACGTACCAACGAACTTATCGCGGCAGCTTGCCGGCGGGCCCGCTAAGGCTACAACGACTGATCCCGCCACAATGACTAAGCCTAGAAAAAGCTGCTTCATTACTGCCCCCATGTATTGCCAAAAGGGTTGTAACACAGGATTGACGCCGCGCCAGAGCCTCACCAGCGCGCGTTCCGTAGGCCGCTGTCCTACAGTGTGGAAGCGCTCCGAACGTCCTGGCGAGTCCTTGTGCAGGCGCTGCGATGGTGATTTGGTGCTCGCCTCAATTTGAGGGGGGGGTCGATGGCATCGATTGTGGGCGTTGCGACAACATTGGTTGACCATGTCAGCGGCTACCGCATGGGGCAGCAACTGCTCGGTCTAACGCGGTGCCCTCAATGTTCGATCGCCGCGCCAACGCTGGCGCGCGTCTGGGGCAGCGAAGGCCCCACAGTGCGCAGAGATGGAGGGGTGCCCCGTCACTGGGCAACCTACCTCTGCATTTCTTGCGGTTCGGCGGTGTCTGCTACCGGCGTCCATGACGGTGGCGCCAAGTTCATCGGCGTTCAGCTTTTCCCGGAGCCGAAACAGGCTCATGAAGACATTCCGCCAGTTGCTCGGCAATATCTTCAGCAGGCATACGACACGCTACACGCGCCAGACGCCGCCGCTGTCATGGCTGGAAGTGCAGTCGACGCCATGCTGAAGGAGAAGGGCCTGACGAAGGGAAGTCTCTACGACAGGATCGATGAAGCGCTTGCGGCCAATCTTCTGACAAAGGAAATGGCTGAGTGGGCGCATTCTGTTCGATTGGGCTCCAACCGCCCCAGGCATGCCGACGCCTCGCGTCCGCATGTTTTGCCCGACGAGGCAAAGCAATCCGTGGACTTCGCGGAGGCACTTGGGAATTTCCTGTTTGTCCTTAGTGCCAAGATTACACGTGGCATCGCAGCAGCTACCGGCGCCACACCACCATGATAAATTGGTTGCGCAGGTCCTGCGCGCATGGCGTCAGTATAGAGCTATGGCAGTCAGTCCGCCAAGCCGGCATTGTGATGCACGATCGCGTCGAGAATTGCCTGATAGACACTGCCGGTGTCTTCCTCGATTTCCACGCTGCTAATGCCGATCGCCTTGGCGTCAGCGAACAGGTTTTGCGTCAGTTCGGCGACTGAGATGATGTCGGCGCCGACCGTTTCGGGGACGTTGCTGGAAATCCACTTGTGAAGGAAGTTGGTGCCGCGTGTGCTCATGGGCAGATAAAGCGCGCGCCGTAAGTTAGGTTCCGCTCATCTTGGTTGGCGCTGGATTGCAGAGCCCTTACCATTAGCGTACCCTAATTTATTGGAGCAACAGGGGAGAGGGCTAATGGGGAAGCATCTGTGGCTGGGCTTGATGGTAGCGTGCTCAGGAATGCTTTTGAGCAGCATGGCCGATGCAAAAGCCTTTAAAAGCTTCCAAGGCAAAGAGTGCAGAAACGACTACAAACCCCGCGGGTCACTTCAAATTCCTCCATGTAGGGTCAGTCAAAATCCCCCACCCGCAAGACAGGACAGAAGTGGACTTGTTAGTTTGACTTTGTTTCCCGAGCAAGGGCTTCAGCGGCCTCTTTGAGGCGATAGCTGCGTCCATCGAACTCAAGCAGATGGCAATGATGCATCAGCCGATCGAGTATCGTCGTGCTCATGGTGTTGTCTCGCAGATATGTCCCCCAGTCCTGCACGACCCGATTGGAGG